>JAZQNM010000037.1:0-95546 GCA_045627305.1 Lachnospiraceae bacterium | reverse complement strand
TAGCCCGGATAATTCTTTCCAGACGTTCATCACCGTCTTTCATCTGGTCATAATGTAAATCTGTAAACGCAAGAAATTTAATGCCCTTTTTCAAAATTCATCCTCCAAGATATTGACATACTCATAAATGATCCAATCACTCTTGTTTTTTGCACTCATTTAATTGACTCTACTATTTATGATACGCCCTACCGTATCATTTATGATATGGTTCATGATTTGAAATCCTCTGGGCACGGTAAATCTGTTCCAGAAGAATAACACGCATCAATTGGTGCGGAAACGTCATATCAGAAAAACTCAACTTAAAATCCGACTTCAAAACGACGGCATCGCTAAGCCCTAGAGAACCGCCTATGATAAACTGTATATGACTTGCACCATTCACTTTTATATTCTCAATCTTCTCGGAAAATGCAACAGAATCAAGCTTCTTACCATTAATACACAAAGCAATTTTGTAAGCATCCGGAGAAATTGCCTTTATAAGTCGCTCGCCTTCTATCTCAATTACCTTTCGGTCCTCCGCTTCCGAAGCACCATCATCCGTTTTTTCGTCCTGCACCTCAATCACATCCAGTGTGACATAACGGGACAGTCTCTTGGAATATTCGGCAATCGCATCTCGGTAAAAGGCTTCTTTGATTTTCCCGACACAAAGTATGGTAATTCTCATAAATACTCCAATTATTCAGCGGTATTCTCTGAATTTTTCAGTCTGGTAATCTTAACCTGATAAATCATCTTGTGTTTGCAGGAAAGAATATCAAAAACATAGCCACCATAAGGAATCACAGCCTTCTCATTGTCGGAAGGAATATGATCAAGAAGGGATGTCAGAAGGCCATTAAGGGTTTCAAAGTTATCGGCATCATGAGGTTGAATCGTAAGACTCGGAAGTTTCTCTGAAAGCTCGGCAAGAGGCATACTGCCTTTCACAAAGAGTGCATCACCCTTCTTTTTAGCTTTGACTTCTTCCTTGTCGTACTCGTCCTGGATATCGCCGACAATTTCTTCGAGAATATCTTCCATACATACAATTCCGGATGTCTGACCGTATTCATCAATGACAACAGCCATATGAATTTTCTTGCGTTGCATCTCATCAAATAGGTTATCAATCGGAAGTGTTTCAGGAACACAGAATGCTTCTCTTGCTATTTCACTGAGTGGAGTGCTTCTGTCTCCCTCCATAAACGCTATCATGACATCCTTAAGATACAAAATACCGATAATGTTATCATTGGTCGTATCATAAAGCGGATAACGGGAATAGTTGCTGTGAAGCATATGATGCAACGCCTTCTCCATCGAAGTATCCTTGGAAATGGCATCCATACGACTACGGTGTGTCATAATATCATTGGCCTTTGTATCGGAAAATTCGATGATATGAGAAATCATCTCTACCTCATCCTCTTCCAAAGCACCTTGATTTTTATAATCATTTACAATAGAAAGGATTTCCTCATCGGAATTCTGATCATCCTTTCCTTTGTGAAGAAACTCCTTCAGTTTCGAAAGTAAACTTGTATTTTCGTCCATTATAACTCCTTTAACTTATACTGACTTCGCCCTTTAGTACAGGTCCAATTGCATCTATGATGTCTCCTGCCATAGTGGCGTGGCTGCCCAAATGTTCTTTACAATAATCTCCTGCAAGACCGTGAACAAACACTGCTGCACTTGCAGCTTGTGCCATAGACCAATCTGCCGCGGCAAATGCCCCACAGATTCCGGCAAGTACATCTCCACTACCTGCCGTTCCCATTGCTTCATTACCGCTACGATTCAGGTAATAACCTCTCTCACTCACAACTATAGAACAGCTATCCTTCCAAACCCAGATAAATTCACAATACTTGCGAATCATCTTCGTCCATACAATGGGATCCGCTTTCAGTTCCGCTACAGGAATATTCAGAAGTCTGCTCATCTCACCGGGATGAGGAGTAATAATCGTTTCCGACGGTAGCCAGTCATTCAAAAGAACGAGTCTGCGTTCCGTTTCCATACTGATACGGTCAAGACGTGCAGAAAGGATATTTAAGGCATCCGCATCTAAAACAAGGCGCTTTCCATATTGAATGGCAAGATCCAAAAGATGTTCCGCCTTTGAATCGGTTCCGAGACCGGGACCGATGACAATCACATTATAGAAACCTTCAAACAGATTATTATCTTCATCAAAATCATTGTCAACGCAGTATCCGATTGCTTCAGGGCAATATTGTGAAAGTGCATTTAAAGCATCCTTTGTACTAAACACCTTAACAAGACCCACACCGCTACGATACATAGCTTTTGCACAAAGGCACGGTGCCCCTGTCATTCCTGAAGATCCCGCAACAAGAGAAATCCTGCCGAAGTTTCCTTTGTTACCATCCATCTCACGGGCAGGAATATTACAGTCCGAAATCGAATCAAATGTAACATATTCCGGGATGTCGTCATTTTCCGGAAGACCGATATTCGAAATCACAAGTTTACCGACATACTTACGACCGGGATATAACAAAAGTCCGCTTTTCGGATAGGAAAATGTAACCGTGACATCGGCTTTTAATGAACCTTCAAAAACTTTGCCGCATGTTGCATCAACTCCGGATGGTACATCGATTGCGACCACTCTCGGGCGTTTTGCCATGCGGTTAATCCGTTCGAAAATCTTACAAATATCGGCGTTCACAGGTCTGTTCAAACCAATACCAAATATACCATCTATAATCAAATCATAATTGGAATACTCCGGCGGATTTGAGAACATATCAAAGATATCATAAGGAAAGCCATAGGAACGAAGAAGTTCCCACTGAAGAGCAAGTTCCTCGCACCCCTCGCCATAATAAAAAGTCATAAAATCACAACGAATTCCTTTAGAAAGAAGAAGCCTTCCTGTAGCTACCGCATCACCGCCATTCTTACCTGCGCCAACAAGAAGCAATACGCGATTGCCAAAAGAAACCTGCTCCGTAACGGCAAGCGCTGCATGTTCCATAAGAAGAATAGACGGAGCGCCATGCTCCTCCATAAAATCAGATTCCATCTTACGCATTTCAGCAGCTGTAACGACTCTGTCCCCAAACCGTTCGTTCATGGCATTCTCTCCTCAGTGATATGTGAAATCCAAGACCAGTTCATCTTCTGCTATTATATTACAGGCAACGATGTTTTCGCAAGAGATAATATGATATCTTGGGGTTCCACCCCGTCCCCATGTTCCACCCCGTCCCCCAAGCATCAAAACATTGCATTTTCCGTCAGAATCCGTTAAAATACGAGAAGTGTGATAAAGGAAAGGTTCTAAGATTATGATTTTAGCTGTTAACAATATAAGCAAATCCTTTGGCGAAGAAGTTGTTCTGTCCGGCGTTTCTTTTCAGATGAACGAGCACGATAAAGTTGCGCTAATCGGACGAAACGGTGCCGGAAAGACGACACTTCTACGAATTATATTAGGTGAACTTTCTGCGGATAGCGGTGAAATAACACTTGCAAAAGCAACAAGTGTCGGGTATCTTTCTCAGCATCAGGACCTGTCAGGTAACCGTACAATTTATGAAGAGGTTATGTCAACCAAAAGTTATCTTAACGATATCGAAAATAGGTTACGTACCCTCGAAGAGAATATGAAAGTTCTATCCGGTGACGGATTATCCGCAGCCTATAAAGAATATGATAATTTAATCCATACCTTTGAACAGGAAAATGGATATGCACTTAGATCTGAAGTAACCGGTATTATCAAAGGTCTTGGTTTTACAGAGGAAGAATTTTCCAAGCCGGTCTCAGTTCTTTCAGGAGGGCAAAAGACCCGTGTTGCTCTTGCTAAGCTTCTCTTATCTACACCAGAACTGATTATTCTTGACGAGCCGACCAACCATCTTGATATGGCAAGTATTGCATGGCTCGAAAACTTCCTTGCCCAATATAAAGGTGCCGTTTTGGTTGTCAGCCACGACCGCTATTTTCTTAATAAAATTGTTGGTCGGGTTGTCGAGATTGAGCACAACCGTTCCATGACCTATATTGGTAACTATGATGAATTCTATGAAAAGAAGGCACAAGTACGAGAAGCAGAACGAAGAGCCTATCTCAACCAACAGGAAGTCATTAACCATCAGGAGGAAGTAATCGCCAAGCTAAAATCCTTTAATCGTGAGAAATCCATAAAACGTGCGGAAAGCCGTGAAAAGATGCTTGCGAAAATCGAAAGAATCGATAAACCTCTTAACGAAGAAGCCGGTATGCGTATCCATCTCGTACCATGCATCGAAAGTGGTAAAGACGTTCTTACCGTAACTGAACTCAGTAAGTCATTTCCCGGTAATCCCTTATTTCATGATATCAGTTTTCTGATAAAAAAGGGCGAACGTGTAGCACTCCTTGGGGAAAATGGAACCGGTAAAACCACTATGCTTAAGATTATTCGCGGACTTCTGCCCTCCGATTCCGGATCAATTCAAGAAGGTGCAAAGGTTTATATCGGTTATTACGACCAGGAACAGCAGAATTTTAACGAAGAGAACACCGTTTTCGAGGAAATCAGTGATGAGCATCCCCAGATGAATAATACGGAAATCAGAAATACTCTCGCTTCTTTTCTATTTACCGGTGATGATGTTTTCAAACCGATACCAAGTTTAAGCGGTGGCGAACGAGGACGACTTTCCCTTGCTAAGCTTATGTTGAGTGATGCGAATTTTTTGCTTCTCGATGAGCCTACTAACCATTTGGATATAACAAGTAAAGAAATTCTAGAGGAAGCGCTTTGCGGCTATGAAGGAACCGTATTCTATGTAAGCCATGACCGTTATTTCGTAAACAAAACGGCGACAAGAATACTGGATTTAACGCATGAAACCATCATTAGTTATGACGGAAATTATAACGATTATTTGGAGCAAAAGGAAAGAAAAGAAGCAATTATGGGATTTGACTCAAGTTCCTCTTCTGCTTCTAGTTCTGCAAGCAATTCCAATACAGTTACAGAAACCAAATTAAGCTGGATTGAGCAAAAGGAACAACAGGCGAAAGAACGAAAACTCAAAAACCGTATTGCAAAATTAGAGGAAATCATATCAGATTGTGAAGCAAAGATTGCCGAAATCGATGAATCTATGCAACAGCCTGAAATCTGCACCAATTCATTTGAATTAAACCGTCTGACCGAGGAGAAAAGTAAACTGGAGGAGACTTTACTTGAAGCAATGACCGAATGGGAAGAGCTGAATTGATAAATTGGGGACGGGGGTTGGTGTAACACGGGGACGGAGGTTGTGTACTATTTTGCGACCAAAATAGTACACAACCTCCGTCCCCATGTTACACCAACCTCCGTCCCCATGTTACACCCGAAAACCGGCGACTTTCTTTTATTCTTCCACTAAATTGTGATTATTAATATTACTGATTGTCTGAATGATGTGCTCATGCGCAAGCTTCTCGGCTTCATCCGCATTTCTCTCACGAATTGCTTCAAGGATTGCTTGATGCTCGGAATTAGAATGCGCTGCTCGTTCCGGGTCTGCAAGCGTAATCTTACGCAGGCTGTGAACATACTGATGATAATCACTCAGAAGATGACCGAGAATCTTACTTCCGCTTGCGGAATACAACAGTTCATGGAATTTCGAATCCAGTTCTACTATCTGGTCATAATGTTGCTTCTTAACATGAAAATCGGAAAGATAAATTACCTCTTCTATCTCATCTAACTGTTCCTGTGTGATATTCTCACACGCCCATCTTGCACATAATCCTTCCAAATAGGAACGAATCATATATATATCATGAATATCCTTCTTGGAGATACCGGAAACATATGCTCCCTTATTGGGAATAATCTTAACCAAGCCCTCCAGTTCAAGCTGCCTAAGTGCTTCCCTGACCGGTGTTCTGCTCACGCCAAGTTCTTCACCAATGGCAATCTCCTTAAGTTCTTCATTCACTACGTATTTACCGGAAAGAATATCCTCTCGAAGTCGGGAAAATACCATTCCTCGTAACGAATACTTGTCGCTACCGTCTTTGGAAAATGACTGATCATCCATGATTAACGCCTTTCAAAAACTGTATTTTTGAGCATTTCCAAACACGATTGTATACACGAAAACAATAATTGTCAAGTAAAAACATTTACCGACAAATACAATCAGTCACTCGTTGCAATTACTTTAGTCCAAAGCTCTGCAAGCTTCTTACGAAGGAACTCGTTATCGTGGAATACTTCGTCCTTATCACTTGTTCTCGGTACGTAAGCATCGTTGTCAGCATAGTCGCCTTCGCTCATCTCGTTAAGTACCTTATCAACAGGAGAAGCATAACCTACTTCTTCGGTGTTAGCCATGGCAGCATCATAGGAAATCATAAAGTTGATGAACTCGTTTGCCATCTCAACATTCTTAGCATTCTTCGGAATAACCATTGCATCAACCCATACATTGGTACCGCAGGAAGGAACATAATAAGCCATGTCCTCATTTTCCTCAAGAATCATAACGGCATCACCACTGTAAACGATACCCATTGCTTTGTTGGCATTCATCATGCCGTCTATAACCTCATCGGTTACATAAACAGGGTCCATAGACTTTCCAAGTTCCAAAAGCCACTCATAAGCCGCATTGATTTCATCCTCGTTCTCGGTGTTGCAGGAATATCCGAGCTGCTTAAAAGCAACCATGAAACCGTCACGCTCTGAATCATACATAAAGATATCACCCTTGTATCTGGTATCACGAAGGATATCAAAATCCTCTTTCTGAAGATCTTCGAGAGTAACCTTACGGGTATCATAAACAATACCGACATTACCCCAGAAATAAGGAACGGAATATGTGTTATCCTCGTCATAAGGCATATTCTGAACCTGCGCGCAGAGAGAGGAAAGATTCGTCATCTTGCTCTTATCAATCGGCTGAAGCATATCCTCACGCATCAGACGCTCAATCATATAGTCGGAAGGAATCAAAACATCATAGCTGTCTCCTGCCGCAAGCTTGGTATACATAGCCTCATTGGAGTCAAAATTCTCCATAACAACCGTAACATTGAACTTCTTTTCAAAGTCTCTTACAGCATCCTCATTAATGTACTCACCGGGAAGGAATACACTAAGCTTCTGTTTTTCCTTACCGCAACCTGCACAAAGTGCCATAGCAACGAGAATCATAACCATCAAACCAAATTTCTTAACAATAGAACGCATTTCTAAACCTCCGAAAGTATAGTATTTTTCGATTTATTCTTCTTTTCCGCAAGGAATTGAATCAGATTAATAAGCACCAGCGCAACCGTTATAATCACGATTACCAGTGTGGACAGGGAGTAAACGGACGGATTAATTCGCTTGGATTTTGCATAAACCCAAATGGATATGTTGTTTACTCCGTTACCGGTTACAAAGTACGAAATGACAAAATCGTCAAATGACATCGTAAATGCAATCAATGCACCGGAAATAATACCGGGCATAATCTGCGGCACAATGACCTTCGTCATGGCCTGCCAAGGCGTTGCACCAAGGTCCATCGCAGCTTCGGCAATATTCGGATCTAGCGAACGAAGCTTAGGCATTATACTCAATATGACATAAGGAATACAGAACATAATATGTGACAAAAGCATTGTCATATATCCCTTGGAAACATGCAGGGAGCTGAACAGCATCAGAAGCCCTATGGCGGTTACAATTTCAGGGTTCATAATCGGGAACTGGTTAACCTGCTCCACAATATTCCGTAGGATTTTCCCGGACTTGGAAAGTCCGATTGCCGTAATCGTACCGGCAATTGTGGAAATCACCGTCGCAAGAATTGCTATCGAAACCGTATTAATTACAGCACTTCTCATCGTACGGTCTTCAAACATCTTCTCATACCAGCGAAGCGAAAATCCGTCGAATCTGGAAAGCGAACTGCCCGAGTTAAATGAGAAGAATATAATATAAATAATCGGTGCATAAAAGAAAATCATCAAAAGCACCATGAAAATCGTTCCAAATACTCTCTTCTTAGGTTTCATGCGCTTCTTGCCTCCGAGATTTCAGTGGTATCAAACTTCTTCGTCAGATACATGGAAATCATAATGATAATGGTCATAATCAGGGAAATCGCACTGCCAAAGCTCCAGTTGCCGACCGTCAAAAACTGCTTCTCAATCAGGTTTCCGACAAGCATATACTGACCGCCTCCAAGAAGCTTGGGAATACAGAAGCTGGAAACCGCAGGAAGGAATACAAGCGTAATTCCGCTTATAACTCCCGGAACGGAAAGCGGCAGCGTAACATGTAAAAACCGCTGCACGCGATTGGCGCCAAGGTCTGCGGCAGCCTCAATCAGACTGTTGTCCATCTTGGTAAGCGACGTATAAATCTGCAGAATCATAAACGGAAGGAAGTTATAAACCATACCGAGTACAACCGCAAATTCCGTGTACATCATTTCCTTAGAGGCAAGACCCACAGCATTCAAAAGCCTGTTGATGATACCGTCCTTCTGTAAAATTCCGATCCATGCATAGGTACGAACGAGCATATTAATCCAGGTCGGAAATGTAATCAGAAGCACCCACTTAATTTTTACGCCTTCACTGCATTTTGCGATATAATATGCCGGTATGTATCCAAGAACAAGGCATATCAGGGTCGTAATGAGTGCAACGCGAAAGGATTTCCATAAAACCTCTAAGAATACTTTATCCTTAAAGAAATTTACGAAATTCTCAAAGGAAAATACAATCTTGTTCACGCTGTTTCCGTCAACCGTAAAAGCATAGAACAGAATCAGAAGCATCGGAACAATTATCATTATCGCGATCCATAAAACATATGGATACGTCATCTTCCGAAAATGTTTCATATCACAGGTCCCCCTGACTCTTCTTCATAATATGAATATCCTCGGGACCGAACTTCAATCCCACCTGTGAACCGACCTCAACCTGCTGCGTTGTATCGACACGGTATGTATAACCGGTTGTCTTAAAGGTTACCGTATATTCACCGGGCGTAATTGTCGCCGGATCGAAATCGTATACAACATCCGTTATCTCGACCTTGGAACCGTCCTCCAGGTCATATGCGGAAGCATTGGCCCAAATCTTCAGGTCGGTATTAAGAAGCATACTCTCCTGAATTTCGTCGGCTTTCTTGAAGAAATTAACGGCATAAATCTCTTCGCCGTATTCCTCATCTACAGCTCTGTTGACATCGGCCACGATTGCATTTGCCGTAACCTTTGTTCCCGCTGCGGTATGGAAGGTAACCGGATAGGTTCCGTTTTCGGGACGAATATCATAATCAAGTCTGGTTATGGAGATACGTTCCTCAGTATCCGGATTCCATGCCTGCGCGTCGGCACGGTCGATAATATAGGCATCTGTAAGATTTTCCTTAATATCCATTGCATCGATGAAGAAATCGTTGGCGCTCATCATTTCGTTTGCATCTTCATTGATTACAGGCTTATCCTCAGAAACAATCATTTTAACGGATATACTGGAACCGGCCTTTGTTTCAACGACGGTCTCATAATGAATACCCTTAAACAATACCGATTTTACAATTCCCTTAAGGTTGCCGGAACGCGGTCCGACAATGGAAAGGTCTTCCGGTCTGATAACAACATCAACGGGTTCGTTCCCGTCAAATCCACCATCCACACAGGCAAACTTTTTATTCTCAAACATAACGAGCTTATCTTCTATCATGGTGCCGTCAATAATATTACTTGCACCGATAAAGTTAGCAACATAACGGTTTGACGGCTCATTATATACATCGGTCGGAGAACCGATCTGCTGAATTTCACCGTCCTTCATAACCACAATCTTATCAGACATGGTGAGTGCTTCTTCCTGGTCATGGGTTACGAAGATAAATGTAATGCCGACTTCCTTTTGAATCTTTTTCAATTCCTTCTGCATCTCCTTTCGAAGCTTTGCATCCAAAGCTCCAAGCGGCTCGTCAAGAAGGAGTACTTTCGGCTCATTCACCAACGCTCTTGCGATGGCAACTCGCTGTTGCTGTCCACCGGACATTTCGTTAATACCACGCTTTGCATAGCCTTCCAAGCCGACCATTTTCAGCATACGCATAACCTTCTGCTCAATGATATCCTTCGGCTCTTTTTTGATTTTCAGGCCAAATGCGATATTATCAAAAACATTCATATGCGGAAACAATGCATATTTCTGAAATACGGTGTTCAATTCTCTCTTATGAGGAGGGAGCTTGGAAATATCCTCTCCGTCAAATATTACAGTTCCTTCATCAGCCTCCAAAAATCCGCCAAGGATACGAAGAAGTGTCGTCTTTCCGCATCCGGAGGGTCCTAAAAGCGTAACAAACTCATTCTCATAAATATCAAGATTAATTCCTTTCAGTACAAGCTGACCATCAAAATTCTTTACTATATTTTTAAACTGAATCAGTTTCTTCATAAGCCTGCTCCTTTCAGAATACCGGTGATGTGGAAATCCACAGTATTTTTGCCGTCATTTTATTATCGTTTCTTATGGAATGGAATTCCTTTCCCTTTAAGTAAAAAGTTTCGCCTCTTCGTACTGCCTGTTTCTTCTCACCGATACAGAGGATAACGGAACCCTCTAACACAAGACCAAACTCTTCTCCACCGTGAGGTGCTACATCAAAGGAGGATTTTCCGGAGGGAATTTCCATAATAATCGGTTCCATTTCATTCTTCATGGAATTCGGTATAACCCAGTTAATCGTGTAATCATCCTTGGCATCCACAAAGAAATCATCCTTATGAAATACAATCTGATCCGGCTTCTCATTTCTGAAAAATTCAGAAAGAGAACTGCCGAGAGCCTCAAGAATATCGCTCAGAGTTACAATCGAAGGCGATGTCAGATTTCTCTCAAGCTGTGACAGAAATCCCTTCGTCAGTTCACATCTGGAAGCAAGCTCCTCCAGAGTCAAATTCTGTTGCAATCTGAGTTTTTTCAGCTTCTGCCCTATTTCCTCCATGGCTTCTCCTTTCGTTTATCTATACTAAACAAAAAATATGTATATAGTAAACCGCACAAACGATTACTATTATACATATTTTTAATACAATATCAATAGGAAAATATCATTTTATAAAACTTTTTGTTTAGTGAAACAAAACAATGAAAGCAGCACCATAATTCTTGGTAAAAGTTGACTAACAAATTACAACATTCCTCTGCTTTCCTTCAAGAAATGCCCTTATATTTTCATATACTTCATCAGCGCAACGCTGTCTTGCCTCTACGGTAGCCCATGCGATATGCGGTGTAATAACAAGCTTGGAGGAATCCTGAATTTTCAAAAGCGGATTATTCGGATTCATAGGTTCCTCACAGAGTACATCCAATCCGGCAGCTCCGATAGTCCCTTTTTCCAAAGCCTCATATAGGTCCTCTTCATTGACGATAGGACCTCTGCCAAGATTCAAAAGAATAGCATTCTTTTTCATAAGTTCCAATCTTTCACGATTCATCAGATTCTTCGTATTGGCATTCAAAGGACAATGAATCGATACAACATCGGAATTTTGCAGTAACTCTTCAAGGCTGACGCGCTTGAAATCCTCAGTGTCATTCACACCGGTTGTGCTGTAATAGATTACATTACAGCCGAAAGCCTTGGCAATATTGGCCACACTTCGCCCGATTGTTCCAAGCCCGATGATTCCCCATGTCTTCCCTGAAAGTTCATTAAATTTTTCGGTAAAATGACTGAACACATCATTTACCGCATACTGCCCCGATTTCACAAACCTGTCATAATAAGCCATTTTCTCATAGAGATAGAAAAACAGGGAAAATGTATGCTGTACTACACTATCGGTTGAATACCCTTTCACATTGGTTACCACAATTCCCCTACTGTTCGTATACGCAAAATCAACATTGTTCGTACCTGTTGCCGTCAGACATATTAGCTTTAAATTCTTAGCCTCTTTCAACGACGCCTCGTTCATCGGTATTTTGTTTACAACGATAATATCACAGTCCTTGATTCGGGAAGCATTCTCATTCGAATCCGAAAGCGGGTATTTAACTACATCTCCAAGCTTTTCAAAGGCCTTTAAATCGACATCCTCACCTAAAGTTTTGGCTTCCATAAAAACAATCTTCATCACCATTCTCCTTCCAAGTCAATTTATTAGTATATTTGCTATAATATTTGTCATATTGATTCAGACACGATTAATTCATGGTTTCCTGTTTGAAAAAGGAAACCGCAGGATTTATAATATAAAAGATATATGTTTCACCATAGTTTCTTCGATAATGGATACATATATATATTATCATTTTTCTGGAGGATTTCAAACTATGAAATTGATTGCAAGTTTCAAGGTTGATCACACCCGACTTCTGCCGGGAATTTATGTATCAAGGAAAGACGCTGTTGACAGTTCCATCGTCACAACATTCGATATTCGTATCACAAGACCGAATTATGAGCCGGTTATGAATACCGCTGAAATTCATGCCATAGAACATATCGGAGCAACATTTTTAAGAAATCATCCCGTATGGGGTTCTAAAATTATCTATTTCGGACCGATGGGATGCCGTACCGGCTTCTATCTCCTTCTTGCAGGTGATTTGAAGTCTACAGACATTTATGATTTAATGAAGGAAATGTTCACATTTATCCATAATTATGACAGCGAAGTTCCGGGCTCTACTCCGGATTGCTGTGGAAACTATCTCGATATGAATCTGCCTATGGCAAGTTATTATGCAGGCAAATTCTATGACGAGGTACTAATGAACTTCACTCCGGAGCATTACACATATCCGGAATAAACCAGATTATGAGGTTTAAAAAATGCTGAACGGGTATCATATTGTTGCTTTATGCATTTCAAGAATTCACGATGAACAGAATGTTGCATTCATTTCCACTCTGAATGCAATGCTTGTTGAGAACGGTTGGCGTCTTTTGTGCTACACCACCGATTCTGACCTCTATTCAGAAACCTCAACCGAAGAGGGTGAACTGCAGGTTTATGACCTGCTTGATTTTGATGTCATTGATGCAGCAATCTTCTTTTTCTCAACTGCTTATACCTATTCAGTGAAAAGGTCATTGATTGACCGTGTATTAAGTGCGGGCAAGCCTGCCTTTATTATTGATGACGAAGCGGACGGATGTTATTCTGTCCGCTTTGACTATAAAAACGATTTGCTCAGGTCGTCAGACATGTTTTAGGGCACCATGACATCAAGGATATTCATTTTCTCGCCGGATTTAAAGAAAATCCCTTCTCCGAACAACGCGAACAGGTTATGTATGAGTTGTGTGAGGAATTCAACATTCCATTTGGCCCCGATAAAATCAGTTATGGTAATTTTTGGTCAGAACCTGCTAAAGCTGCCGTGCAAAAACTGATTCAGGAGAATCGTGTTCCAAGAGCACTGATCTGTGCCAATGACAGCATGGCACTTGCCGCATGTAATCTGCTCACTTCTGCAGGATATCATGTTCCTGACGATGTCATGATTACCGGTTTCGACGGAAGCACTTCCGTGTTCTATTCTCATCCTAAGATGACGACTTGTATCTGTGACTATCGTATGTTGGCAAAGCAAGTCAGTGTTGAACTCTTCTATCTGTTCGATGGTGGAACACCGAAACGAATAACCTTTGTCAATCCAAGGATGCTCATACAGGAATCTTGTGGGTGCCATTCGTCATCTTCTCTTTCCTCCACTGATTATCTGAATGAACAGGGCAATGCTTTCCAGCGTTATCACGGAGAATCCCGTTATTTGGAACACCTATCCTTAAATCTGCAGTTATGCGAGAATCCGCTTCAGTTATGCGAAACAATGAATCAGGATATCTTCTACGATATGATTTGTGTTTTGAAAAAGGAATGTATGAATTCCACTTTGAATCCGCTTAAGAATTACACGGAAAGCACATATGGCGATAAACTCTATGTACTCTATGATTCCGAAATGAAATATAACGACTATGAACGGGATATAAAGCGGGAATGCATTCTTCCTCGTATGAATGAACTTCTGGATGAGAAACGACCAGTTGTATTTATCGGTCTCAATTATCTGAACATCCCGCTCGGATACCTTTGCTTCCATTTTCGTGAATTCAATCGTGGAAGTCTGTTAAAGGTGGGACAGATTGCCTCTATTCTGAATGCTGCAATCGGAGGTTTCCGAAATATGCAATATCAGAATAACCTAATGCAGAAAATAGAGGACAGCTACCGTTTAGATGCCGTTACAGGGTTACATACCAGAATCAGTTTTCTGAAGCAATATGATAAATTTATCAGAGAACGTAATCCCAAGGTGATTACTATCGTTATGTGCGATTTGGATGATTTGAAGCACATCAATGACAGTTATAATCACACCGAAGGTGACAATGCCATTGCCGTAATTGCTGATGCCTTACACAACGCTTGTCACGAGGGGCTCTGTTGCCGATATGGCGGGGATGAAATGATAAGTGTATTAACGAAAGAATGTACTCCAGCCGAGATTAGAGAGGATATTCTAACGCATATAGCCAATTATAATGAGACTTCGAATAAGCCTTACAAGGTTTCAGCAAGCATTGGCATATATCAGACAAATGATCGTAACTGGGATACAATGTTTGAAGAAGCCGATAAAATAATGTATGCCGAGAAGCAGGCAAAGAAACTGTCCCGTTTAGCTAAAACGGAAGCCTGAACCAATAATTCTCTATAAGATATGTGATATAAAAAATACCGGGGAGCGATTAACTGCTCCCCGGTTTCTATTTATTGCATCTGTTAATAAGCTTTCTATTTAACAACAATATTGAAAATCTTACCCTTTACATAAATCTGCTTTACGATGGTAAATCCGTTGATAAATTTGGCTGCATCACTTTCCATAACCTTAGCCATAACCGTATCCTGTTCCTCTTCGGGAGTAACAAGTACCTTTGCACGTACCTTGCCATTTACCTGTACAGCAATCTCAATCATGTCATCCTTTGTCTTCTCTTCATCATAAACAGGCCAAGGCTCATATGCAATGGTATTGTCATGTCCGAGAATACTCCAGATTTCTTCACCAATATGCGGGCAGATGCAGGAAAGCATCTTAATCAGTCCTTCTGCATACTCCTTAGGACAACTGCCTGCCTTATAACATGCATTAACGAAAATCATCATCTGGCTGATAGCGGTATTGAAACCAAGCTGCTCAAAATCGGACGTAACCTTCTTAACAGTCTGATGATATACCTTCTCAAGGTCCTTCTTCGCATTATCGTTAATGTTTGCAGACTCAGTAAAGAAAGCCCATACACGGTTCAGGAATTTCTTGGCACCCTCAACACCGGTATTGCTCCAAGGTTTGCTGACCTCAAGCGGTCCCATAAACATCTCATAAAGTCTCAAGGTGTCAGCACCGTAATCACGAATGATATC
Source organism: Lachnospiraceae bacterium (assembly GCA_045627305.1). Classification (GTDB taxonomy): domain Bacteria; phylum Bacillota; class Clostridia; order Lachnospirales; family Lachnospiraceae; genus ISDg. The sequence continues at coordinate 80,109 of JAZQNM010000037.1, read as the reverse complement.
GCTCGGATTCACAACGTATTCAGGGAATCGCTTACCCATCTTGATACCATTGGAACCAAGAATCATACCCTGATGAACAAGCTTCTTAAAAGGTTCCTTCGTCGGTGCAAGTCCCTTATCATAAAGATAACGGTTCCAGATTCTCGAATACATCAGATGACCAACTGCATGCTCCGGTCCTCCAATGTAAAGGTCAACCGGCATCCAATGTTTCAAAAGCTCCTGATTCGCAAATTCGTCCTCATTCTGAGGATCGATATAACGAAGGAAATACCATGAAGAACCAGCGGAGCCTGGCATTGTGGAAGTCTCACGAAGTCCCTTTACGCCATTCTGATTATACTGTTTCCACTCTGTAGCATTCTCCAAAGGAGCCTTACCATTCTTACCCTTGTAATCCTCAAGTTCAGGCAATACAAGCGGAAGTTCCTCATCAGGAAGCGTATAAATACCATCCTCAGTGTGAACAACCGGAACAGGCTCACCCCAGTAACGCTGACGGGCAAAAATCCATTCACGGAAATGATAATTTACGGTTCTCTTTGCTACTCCAAGTTTTTCAAGCTTACAGGTAATGGCCTCTTTAGCCTCTTCTACTGTAAGACCGGTAAATTCTTCAGAATTAATCAGCTTATAGCCCTTACCGAGATAATCATACTTCTCAAATGCCTTCTCGCTGACATCAACATGACCAAGCTTCTCATCACCGTCGATAACCTGAATCATATCAATATTATGTGCAATCGCATATTCAAAGTCACGCTGATCGTGAGAAGGAACAGCCATAACAGCACCGGTACCGTAGTTTGCCAGAACGAAATCGCCGATGAACATACGAACTTCCTTACCATTTACCGGGTTGATACAGGTAACGCCCTTCAGTTCGCAGCCGGACTTCGTCTTGTTCAGTTCGGTACGGTCCATATCATTCTTCTTAAGTGTCTCGGCAATATAAGCCTCAACCTCAGCCTTGTTTTCAATACGAGGCATCAAAGTATTTACAATCTCTCCGTCGGGAGCAAGAACCATAAAGGTAATACCGTAGATGGTTTCGATACAGGTCGTGAAGATGCTGAACTTTCCACCACCGACAATCTCAAATTCCACCTCAACACCGGTAGACTTACCGATCCAGTTCTTCTGCATCAGTTTTGTGGATTCAGGCCAATCAATCTCCTCAAGACCCTCAAGAAGCTTCTCGGCAAATGCAGGCTGGTCAATAACCCACTGTTTCATATTCTTACGAACAACAGGGTATCCGCCTCTCTCACTCTTACCATCAATAACCTCATCGTTACTGAGAACAGTACCGAGTTCTTCACACCAGTTGACCGGCATATCAATATATTTAGCATATCCATCCAGATAAAGCTGCTTGAAAATCCACTGCGTCCACTTATAGAATTTTGGGTCAGATGTCGCAATCAATTTGGTCCAGTCATAGTCAAAGCCTAACTCACGAAGCTGTTTACTGAAGGTTTTAATATTCTCCTGAGTAAAGCCATTCGGATGATTTCCCGTTGTTACAGCATACTGCTCTGCCGGAAGACCAAAGGAATCATAGCCCATCGGATGAAGGACATTAAAGCCCTGCATTCTCTTCATTCGAGACATAATATCCGTAGCGGTATACCCTTCCGGATGTCCTGCGTGAAGACCTACGCCTGACGGATAAGGAAACATATCCAAAACATAATATTTAGGCTTGGAAAAATCCCATACATCCGTTTTAAAGGTCTGGTTTTCTTCCCAATATTTCTGCCATTTGCCTTCGATGGCCTTGTAATCATAAATGCCCATGACCGAACTCCTTTAGTTTCTTATAATCTCTGATAACAGAGTAGTTTATTCAGCCAAATACATGGCTGTTAATATCTTCTATCATATCAATGACTGCCTGACGGGAAGCATCCGCAAAACCACTCTCACCAAAACGGGAAAGGTAAGGTTCCTTCTTGTAGGCAGCAATAATACCACGGGAGGAATTCACAATAGCACCGAGACCGTCTTCATTAAAATACGGTTTCAAGCCTTCTGCAGTACCGCCCTGTGCACCGTAACCCGGTACCAAAATATAAGCCTTCGGCATAACTTTACGAAGAATTCGTCCCATCTCGGGATAAGTAGCACCGACAACACAACCGACATTGCTGTAAGCACCGTCCATACTGAGTTCGCCCCATTCATTTACCTTCTCGCCAACCCACTCATAGAGAGGACGTCCATCGATTAAACGATCCTGGAACTCACCACTGGAAGGATTAGATGTCTTAACAAGAAGGAAAATTCCCTTATCAAATTCATTGCAGACATCCAAAAAAGGCTTTACACCATCTATTCCAAAATACGGATTAACCGTAGCAATATCCTCATCGAATAAAGCAAAACTCTTAGAACCCACAGTAACCTTACCGAGATGTGCAGTTGCATAAGCAGCCGATGTGGAACCGATATCACCACGCTTAACATCTCCAATAACAACGAGTCCTTTCGATTTGCAATAATCAACTGTTCTCTGATAAGCAATAAGCCCCGGAATACCAAACTGCTCATACATTGCAATCTGAGGCTTTACAGAAGGAATCAAATCATAGGTGGCATCAACAATTGCTTTGTTATACTGCCATATTGCCTCTCCTGCTCCCTCAAGGGTTTCTCCAAAGCGTTCAAACGCATCCTTCTTAACACACTCCGGAATTAATGCCATCGTCGGATCAAGTCCAACTACAATCGGTGCGTTCTTCTTTGTAATAGATTCAACCAGTTTTGAAATCATAATACAATACCTTTCTAGTATAAAATATCACAGTCAGGATTCTGGTAAACCATCTTACCTCTGACAAATGTACGTAATACTTTACCGTAAACTTTGCGTCCGTTAAACGGTGTGTTATGTCCCTTTGAAATAAAGGCGTTCTTATTGATAGTCCACTCCTCTAAGGAACATACGGTAATATCGGCCGGTCTGCCGACTGCAATGGAGCCGCCTTTGTAACCAATCATCTTCGCAGGATTGGTGCTCATCAGGCGGATTAAATCCATCAGCTTCATACCGCAATCCATAACCAGCGTAGTATAACTTAAGGCAAATGCGGTTTCAAGTCCGCTAATTCCAAACGGAGACTTCATAAAGCCTTCGGATTTTTCGTCCTCGGAGTGAGGTGCATGATCGGTGGATATACAATCGATAATGCCACGCTTTAATCCTTCTCTGATAGCTACCATATCCTCTTTACTTCTAAGAGGAGGATTCATCTTGAAGTTCCCATCATTTTCCTTAATATCTTCATCACATAATGCAAAATGATGCGGGCATGCTTCTGCAGTAACTTTATAACCAAGCTGTTTGGCAAGTAACACCAGTGCTACACTGCCCTTTGTTGAACAATGGCACAGATGAAGTTTCGCACCTGTTTCACCTGCAAGAAAGATGTCTCTTGCAGCAATGACATCCTCAACAGCGTTCGAAATACCGGGAAGTGAAAACTCCTCAGCCTTTGCACCTGCATTGATAACACCGCCTGCGACAAGGTTCTTATCCTCACAATGAGCAAATACGGGAATATTCTCCTTCGCTGCAAGCTTTAATGCTTTCTCGTAAAGTTTAATATCCATTACGGATTTGCCGTCTTCAGAAAGTGCAACAGCACCGCCCATCTTAACGGAATGTATATCCACAAGCTGATTACCCGCCTGATCTACAGTGATTGCAGAAACCGGGAACACATTCACGGCAGCTTCCTCTTTGCAACGTTCCAAAAGCATTGTAATCTTATTCATATTATCGGTTGCAGGGAGCGTATTCGGCATCGGACATACTGCGGTATAGCCACCTGCTGCAGCAGCCTTCGTGCCGGTTGCAAGCGTTTCCTTATAGGTCAGACCAGGATCACGAAAATGCACATGCAAATCAACAAATCCGGGGAATATATACTGGTCATCGCACATAATCAGTTCTTCACCGGCACCGGGTGTCAGCCCTTTTGCAACATCCAAAATGATTCCGTCATCCATACGGATATCCATTACTTCATCAATACCGGTAGCAGGGTCAACAACATGACCGCCCTTCAAAATCACTCTACCTTCAAATAACATATGTTTCTCCTCCCTTTTTCAAAGCACATCCATTCAGACGAAATCGTCTAATCGGACACTTTCAATATTTTATCACAACTCAAGCAATACCGCAATAAAAGAATGTTGCCGTTATTCCACGACTTTACTGTAACAATGTCCTGTTGCAGCAACATTTTTAAGGAAACGATTAGCCTCTTCCGTTGCCTCTTCAATCAAATCCGTATCGATATCATGTCCGCAATTGGAATACATAATCCACTTACAATGTGGAAGGCACTGTGCGGTTCGAAGCATCAGTTCCGGTGTACTAATAAATTTCTTTTATAGATTATTTCATACAAATACACTAATAAAATTACAAAAATATCCGCTTGACAAAATCCTCCGATACGCTATACTGAAGGCAAATACTATATCTGCTAGGGGTGCATATCGCGCTGAGAGCCGAGTTATTCTCGGAAACCCTCATTACTTGATCCGGTTAGTACCGGTGTAAGGAAGCAACGGAATTCGTTCCGCACAAGCACCCTCCGGCATTCATTGCAGGAGGTTTTTTTATGAAAAAAATGATGTCAGCAAAGGAACTCGTATGCTGTGGCGTATGTATTGCGCTCGCCTTTGCCCTTTCCTATGTACGTATCTTCTCTCTTCCCTATTCGGGTTCTGTCACACTTTGCAGTATGTTTTTTATCTGCTATGCCGGCTATTGTTTCGGTCCAACTGCCGGACTGATTTGCGGAGCCATATACGGCCTTTTGCAATTCTGGCAGGGCGCTTATATTCTGAATTTGTTACAGTTGTGCTGTGACTATTTTCTTGCATTTACCGCTCTTGGACTTGCAGGCTTCTTCCATAAAAAAGGTTACAAAGGAATGATTGTCGGATATATTATTGGTGTTTTGTTCCGCGGTGCCTTTCATACACTCGGCGGCTATCTCTTCTATATGGACTATGTTCCGGAAGAGTTTATAAAAAAATTCAAGATAGTTGCACTATACCCGATATTCTACAATTATCTGTATCTGTTGATTGAAATGGCTATCACACTTGTCATTCTTGCACTCCCACCTGTAAAACAGGCACTGGAACGAATCCGAAATATGGCAACGGAATAATCGCAAATTCTCATTCCCCGACAAACTGATAATGGTCTATCGTCAGTTCAATTTGCTGACTATAGTTGCTGAATGTCGGGGAAAATATAATATGCATTTTAGAACGACCACGGCCGGCATACATTTCCTGAAGTGCTTTTGCACCATAGAAAATGCCGGCTTTTTCTATGAAACTGTCAGCATTCCCAAAATATACAGCTTGCATCGTCGTCCCAACGGAATCGGTCAAGGAAAAACGTGTATATTTTGTTGTTTTGCCAAAATGACTGATTCGGTTTATCATAACCTCACGGGCTGCAAAGGCTGGTTTTTTATTACCATTTCCAAATGGCTCCATACGACCGATTTCTGAAATCATCTTTTCTGTCAGGTCATTGAAATTCACCACAAGGTCAATCATAACCTTTTCCGCCTCATCCGTCTCACATTGACGGTAATGATTGCCAAGTGCATCACGAAACGCATCCGCTTTATCTGCCAAAACACTCAAACCACATGCTTGTGAGTGCCCGCCGAACTTTTCAAGCAACTCCCCACATGACTGCAATCCCTCAAAGATCGAATAACTTTCAATACTACGACCGGAACCTTTTAAAAGTTTAGGATTCTCACTGCTTTTACACAATACAATCGCCGGTAGATAATACCTTTCGCGCAACTTACCAGCAACTATACCGGCAATACTCTCGTGACAATCATCAGAAACATATACAATTGGGAGACGTTCCGTAACCATAAGAGCATCCAGTTCTTTAGAAGCTTTCTCTACAGCCTGCACTGTAAGGTCCTTACGCACAATGTTGGCCTCTACCATTTTCCCGGCAAGAACGGATGCTTTCTTTTCATCATCTTCCAACAAAAGCTCAACACCGGGGTCAGCAATATCCAAGCGTCCTAGTGCATTAATGCAAGGGGCAAATACGAAACCGAGGGAATATGATGTCGGTGCAGTCTTTAAATGATTGCATTCTGCCAGCATTCTAAGACCCAAATTCCATTCGGATAGCGGCTTGGCCAAACCATTTCGAACGATAATGCGGTTTTCTCCTTTAAGTTCCATTACATCAGCGACCGTAGCTAGTGCAAGTACTTCAATATGCTCTCTGAAGAACCCATCCATACCGTCCTTAGAAAGAAGCAAATCCATCAACTTCCCTGCTACAACAGCGCCGCATACCTGCGTTCCGGAATAATCAGGAAGAATCTTAAAATCAACGACTGCATCAGCCTTTGGAAGCACGCCCTGCGGTTCATGATGATCCGTGATAAGAACAGTAAGACCGGCATTTTTCGCAATTTCAGTCTGCTCAACAGCAACGATTCCGTTATCCACGGTTACAATCACACCGATACCGTCATCAATTGCCTCCTGTACCATAGATACACTGATTCCATATCCGTCGGTAATTCGATTCGGAATTCGATAATCAACAGATAATCCATAACGACGCAACCCCTTTAACATAAGATAGGTTGCCGTCACACCGTCTGCGTCATAATCTCCTATGATACGCACCTTCTGTGCATTTTTTTTAGCTTCTGCAATAAAAAAACAGAACTTCTCTGCATCCGGCAAAGCCTCTGCAGGAGTAAGTTCTGCGCTTTCCGGGAATAAAAAGGCGGCTGCCTTCTCTGCAGTATCATAACCTCTACCGCAGAGAATTCTGGCAAATGCCGGTGTAATGCCGAGCTTTGAGACCATGTCTTCCATGGTCCCGCCGCGCCTTTTTATAACCCATTGTTCTTTTTTCTCAATCATAGTCAGTTCATCCGATGACTTAATCAATTACTTCTTCTGTGTAGCCTTCTTCAAAGCCTTTTTCTTAAATGCATACCACAATGTACCGGTGATACATACGGAAGAATAGGTACCGCATAGCAAGCCTACTGCAAGCGGAATAGCAAAGATTCTAATGGAATCAACACCAAGGATAATCAATACAACAACTGTAAGCAATGTTGTAATCGTGGTGTTAATACTTCTCGTAAAGGTTTCGGAAATACTCTTGTTTACAACATCGGCAAGATCATCCTTACGGGATACAGCCTTCATATTCTCACGAATTCTGTCAAAGATAACAATTGTTGCATTGATACTGTATCCGACAAGGGTAAGCATACAAGCAATAAAGGAAGTATCAACAGTGATTCTGAATACTACATACAATGTGAATACTGCGATGACATCATGAACCAATGCAATAACGGCACTGGATGCAAATGCAATATTCTTGAATCGAATCCAGATGTAAAGAAGCATACATACTGTGGCAATGATAACAGCAACAATTGCATCTCTCTTCATCTCGCCTGAAATGGTTCCACTTATAGTTTCTGTTTCAATACTCTGCTCTGAAACATTATACTTATTTCTTAATGCATCCTTCAAAGTCTGAAGCTTATCGTTATCATCAAGGAATGCCTTAGTTTTAATAATAAGAGCATTCTCACCTCTTACCTCAGAAATTGAGCTTGTCTCACCAATGGAGGATTTTACAAGCATTTCTACTTCACTCTTCTCCGGAACGCTTCCATCAAAATTAACCTGAACGGAGGAACCTCCAACGAAATCAAGTCCGTAATTCAAAGCATCTCCGTTTTTAGCCCGATTCACAAAGAGCATTACGATGCAAAGAACAAAGATTGTACCGGAAATTGCAACATACTTCTTCCAATTCTGAACTACCTTCAAATTCTTCTTGTGTGTTTCCGTACCATACAGTTTCGGATTCTCAGCTCCAAGTCCATAGAAGCAGTTCATAATCCAACGTGTCAAAAGAAGTCCGCTGAACATGGATACCACAATACCGATACCAAGTGTAATAGCGAAGCCCTTAATAACACCGGATCCGAACAGATACAAAACAACAGCTGCAATCAAAGTAGTAATATTACCATCTACAATCGCTGCGGTAGCTTTATGATAACCAAGCTTCATGGCAGAACGAACAGTCTTTCCGGTAGCAAGTTCCTCACGAATACGTGTAAAGATAATAACATTGGCATCTACAGCCATACCTACCGAAAGAATGATACCTGCAATACCGGGCAAGGTAAGGGTTACTTCAAAGATAATAAGAAGTGCCAAAGTGATACCGATATACATAATCAAGCTAAGGCTTGCTGCAACACCGGGCAGGCGGTAAATTACAATCATAAAAATACAAACAAGTGCAAATCCAATCAAACCTGCAAGAATGCTGGTATCCAATGCACGGCTACCGAGTGTAGCACCTACAATGTTGGAACGAATCGGAGTAACTTCAATCGGAAGTGCACCGATACGAATAATCGTGGAAAGATCACTTGCTTCATCAAATGACATGCTGCCTTCAATCTGAGCCTTACCACTGTCAATAACGGAGTTAACACTAGGGCAACTTACAATCTCACCGTCGTAAACAATAGCAATCATGTTTGCATAACCGGACTGCGAGCAACACCAGGTTGTTGCATCACGGAAAGCATTGGTACCATTTGCATCAAACTCAAGACATACAACATTCTGTGAAACACCCTGGCTGTTTTCAGAAAGGTCTGCATATGCATTGGAAACACTGGAACCATCTAATACGAGGTCTCCGGCAGCAATAATCTCATCAAGGGAACGTGCAAGAATGTAATTGGTTCCTGTGGAAACAACATTGGTCGTACCACTCTTTCCCTGTGCATAAATAAAGGAAATCTTACCTGCTGAACCAAGCTTATCAAGTACCTGCTGTGCATCATTAGCACCGGGAATGTCAATATTAATACGGTACTGACCTTCCTTATAAACACTGGATTCTGTTGAGAACGCTTCCGCTCTCTTCTGGAACTTGGCAACCGTATCAGCCATCTTGGAATCGGTAAGTTCATCCTTATTCACCACCTCATAGGTGATGCTGACGCCACCACTCAAATCAAGGCCACGCTTGATATGCTGTGGTTGGAACTTGAAATCATAACCGATACTCATTCCAATCCAAAAAGCAATCAATCCAAGAATTGCAATAATGCCTACAAGAGACCATATTGCTTTGTTCTTTTCAGTCTTACGTAAACTACTCATAATCAGTATTCCTCTCAAAACATATGCTGGTATCCGAAATATGTCCGGATACTGCGCACTAACTGAAAAGCATTATACCACAAAGTTTACTGTGTGCAAAGTTTTTTTTAACAGAAAAGAGTAATTTGGCATCGCATCTTTCAAACAGATGACAGATTCCTTCATTAAAACGATTATGTCGAATTATAAAGCAACGAAAACCCATATGAAATTCAATCTTTTTAACATTTTTCTTGCATTCAAAAAAAAACTGTGTTAATGTATATGTGGTTTTGAAAACTATGTGTAACAATTTATCATACCACAATGTACGGATTCCTTTGCTAACTGAATGTTGTTTTCTAACCCATATAACAAGTTTTCACATTATCTGTTTGAGGCAAATATGAGCGAATATGTATTTACAACCGAAGCTTCCTGCGACCTGCCGGAAGAATATTTTAAAAATGAAAGTCTCATCAAGGTACCTCTTTATTATTCCTTTGATGATAAGGAAATCTATGGAGAGGAACAAGATTTACCTATTTGCGAGTTCTATGCGAATATGCGAAACGGAAACTTTCCCAAAACCATGGCCAGTAATCTGGATACCATTCTAACCATTTTTCGTACACAGTTAGATCATGGTAAAGACATAATCCATATAGCATTTTCCGGTGCGTTAAGCAGTTCGTGCAATAATGCGATACTTGCCTCTAAAATTCTTTCAGAGGAATACCCGGAGCGAAAGATACATGTAGTGGATTCCCTTCTTGCATCTTTGGGGCAGGGATTATTGGTTGATTTTGCTCTTACCAAGCAATCAGAAGGACTTTCCTATGAGGAAATGGTCTGCTTATTGGAAGAATATCGTTATAGAATATGTGCTGATTTTACCGTGGATAATCTGGCAACGCTGCGAAATGGCGGAAGAATTTCCAAAACAACTGCACTTTTGGGTAATGTGATGAATATTAAACCCGTTCTTCATATGGACAGAGAAGGTCATCTTGTATCCTTGCACAATCTACGCGGACGTAAGAAGGCTTTGCTGGATTTAGTTGACAATATGACAGCCAATATGGATTCTGCATATAACCGAGTATTCATATCACATGGCGATTGTATAGAAGATGCTGAATACATTGGCAGATTAATCACCGAGAAATTCGGCATTAATGATATTACATACAACTTTATCGGGCCCGCTATTGGATCCCATTCCGGTCCCGGCACAGTTGCACTCTTCTATTTTGGAAACAAAGACTTTTAGAAATTCCGCTGTTCTGCGACATAAGAATAATCTGTCGGTATAAAGTAATTGCTCTGTGTTGATACATCTGTATTCCTTGTTACAAACAGGTCACGCATTTCCTCATATTTTAGTCTGGTTTCATGCTTTTCCTTACGCAAAATACTAAATGCAAGATAGCTGATTTTCTGCATGGCAGGGTCAGCTTTTTCTTTACGGTTCTTCTTGCGAAGCCGATATCCAAAATCAATTATCCTTCCTTCACGGATAGACTCTTTCATCTCCTCGGTTACCGGAAGAAATAACATTCTTTCACGAAGTGCCGGATACTTTCTACGCATTCTCCGTAAAAAACCTGAATCAGGTTCACCATGAAATAAAATAACAGATTTGGAAAGCAGCGAAGAATATCGCTCCATGACTACATCAAGAACCCATTCGGCGGTTGGCAGACAGATCACAACCTGATCCGAACAGTGTAAGATTGTCTTCGTACTCAAGTTACCGGAACTCGCAGCATTCAGAAACAGAAAATCAAACCTTGCATTACAGAATTCTTTTATATCCTCAAACTCTGAATCGAAACCGAACTCATAACTATCCGGTCTCAGACTTTGATTCATTGGCATAAAATACAGATGCTCTTGCATCACCTCCAATGTTCTGCTTTGAAAAATCTGCTTTCCGGTCTCCTTTTTAAGGAATTTCAGAAAAGAATCTCCATACTCAAAATACTCTGACTGATAGCGGTCATAATCCCGCCTTAACCGGTTGAACGTGTCGCCGAACAGACAGTGCCCGATATTGTCAGCCCCCACATAATTTTCAGCCAGGACGACTTTACATAGAAAATCAGAACACCCCGCCATTGCTGTAAGTACAGTTATACTACTTACATACTCGTTCTTCACCGGTGACCAAAATGAAATAATCATCATAGTACCTCCGATAAATAAATAGTGATTCGATTATAGAAGGATGTATAAAGTGTGTTCAAGTGTCAAAATTGCATATAGGGTGAAAAACTCGTACTTGACAAAATCGAAAATACAAATAATTCAAGAAATTTTAGCGTGCAATAATATATCGAAGAATAAAGAGTTTCGCTTGTGAAACTCTACGCGCCGAGCTCGTGAGTGTGCATCCTTAGCGGAGCGTTTTTTGTATCATAGGAAATGCGACGCAATTTCCGATGATACAAAAAAGAGCGATTGATTATCAACCGCCCCTAACGTATAAAACCTTGCTACCTCTTTAATGTGTTACTTCACTCCTTATCGTCAAGCACCAATGCAACCGTCTTGATTTCCTCTAAAAATGCCTCTATTTCCTTAGGTTCCATATTCTTTAACTTTCCATTTCGGAATCTGGAATCCATGGAAACATCTTTTGAAAACCAAGTCGGAATCGGAAGATTCAAAGCATCATCTTCGTCCGTATACTCAATCTCGGCAAATACAAGTCCCTCCAACTTTCCATGGAATACATCAACTTCAATTACATGATTGGTAAGGTAAGGTATACGGGTTCTTGTCTTCTGAATAAAATCGCCAACCGCAAGCTTTTTCAGTGCCTCGTATGATTCAATTGGAATCTCGGTTTCAAATTCCTCATTTTCTATTGCAACGCTTCCAATCTGTACCGGTTTCTTCTGCTTCAATGTCAAAAAACAGTCTTCATTCGCCTTTCGAATGCGAAGCGTACATCCTTCCGTTATCAGATATCCCTGTTCCATTTCCCAGCAATCATAGGTGTCAAAATCATCCGGTAGGGAATTCAGCAAAAATTTTCTTTCGATTTCCATATCATAATCCTCCATATTCCATCTTGTTTATAATAGGAAAATGTGATAGTTTATAGCTTGTCAAAGGAGTAAAAAAGTATGCTTAAAATATTTTATCATTTCAGCGAATCGGTTAAGGATTCCGATTCTGTAAATCTCTTTAAGGAAAATATGCTCGACGGAGAATTTCTTCTGTTCCCTTACAAAGAAGGAATGGAAGTTTCTGAACCCGGAACTCTTCTGTTCAGTGATGTACAGGAGGTTCTGACGCTTTGGGAACAGCAAGGAGGCTGTTCTGTCGGCTATGAATATAACGGAAATCATTTGCAAGCCAAAGAACTGGTAACCGATATTGAGGAACTTTATCCCGAGGATGTATCCGATATCGCAGACTATGCAACCGAGACAACACATTATGCCTTTTTCTCAGGAGAATTCGACTATATGCGATTAGGATTTGCCGATTATAAAAGGCTTTATGCTCTTCAGCAGGAAGAGCCATATCTGCTACCGAAAAGTCTGCAAAATCTAAGTGAAGAGGAACTCCATAAGCGCTATTGCTATGACATGGAAAATGCCCGAATGAATCCGCTGTATACTGTATACGGCTTCAGTATAAAAGAAACCGATGAAATCATTGGCCAGATTGCTTTGGAGCATTCCGAACTTACTGATATGGCAATCAATATCTCCTATTATATTGTTCCCAAGTATCGAAACAAAGGGATGATGACCGCTGCATTAAAAGCATTTCTGTCAAGAATGCTACCTTATATCGGGGAAACTCCCATACTCGCAATCATCAGTCGGGAAAATCCGGCATCTGTAGCCGTGGCAAAAAAGAACGGTTTTTCACTCCTTCCCACAAATTCGAAGATACTCGAAAAGCGTCCGGAAGGCTTCTTCGCGATGGTCTGCAACAATACCGTGGATTCCTATTGATTGCGCCGCTTCCACATTATCCGTACTATCATCTACAAAAACACATTCTTCCGGATTCAGACCGTAACGATTTAGAAGGCACCGGTAAAATGCTTCTGATGGCTTTGACATTTTCTCAAACGCAGAAACAACCGCTCCGTCCGTAAAGGGAAGGAACTTCCATTTCGGGCTCTGAATCCGATACATATGTTCAGGATAATTCGTCAGAATATATACCTCATACCCCTTATCCTTCAGTTCTCGTACAATTCTCTCCGCATCCGGGTATTCCTCGACAATCCATTCAATCTCTTCAAAAAAATGTGAAATCTCATATTTATATTGCGGATACTGTGTCTGCAGAATCAAAGACAACTCATCCTGCGTATATTTAGCACGATCCAGTCCACGCCATAGTTCAGAAAGAATGATATTTGTCCGAAAGAATCCAGCTGTTTCATCATCAAAACCGAGTTCCTTCATAAAATCCATATAACGAAAATTAACCAAAACCATACCGAGGTCCAGAATCACAGCTCGAATTCTGCGATTTGCATGCCTCTTACATAGTTTCGCCGCGAAACTCGCCATGGAATCAACAACTGACTGCGGTTCCACTATTCTGACATTATCAGAAAGCCCGGCAATCCAACCAAGAAAAACCTCTGTAACCGCCACATGAAAATTAAGACGGTATAAATCTCCATTCTTTCGAATATGTAAATCATCTCCAAAACGATCGATAAACGGCCCCAGAAAAGGCTTTGTGCACTCTACCGTAATCGCCTGTTTCTTTCCGGCGAACATAGAAAACCGTTGTTCAACATAGGTCTCTATTTCAGCCTCTTCCAAAAGATTTCTGCCTTCCCGAACGCCGTCTTCAATTTCCACATGCTGCATCTTATCCACGCGGTAATGTCTGAGGTCATTCTTCAATGGGTCAAATGCAACTAAATAATAGAATTCATTGTCCCATACAAGTGCAAACGGGCTGATATGCTTTTTGCTACCGTCTGCGCGTTTAGTAAGCTGACGCTTATCATTCCATTCCATATAATCAAATGCAATCGGATGATTTTGAGAAATTGCGGCATGAATCGTATCAATGCATACAAAAATGTTCTCATTCATCATCTTTACACGACCGGAAACCTGAACCTGACGTTCCAGTTCCGATGCGTCGTAGACACTAAGAAGAGTCGTGAGCTTTTCCGTTAATTCCTCAGAACGTTTTCTCGTTAAAAAACGGGAAGACTGAACCGCATCTACAAGCAGTTTCAGCTCCCCGACAGAAAAATTCCTTGAAATCAGGGAGTATACAACACGATGACCGTCATAGTTCTTGGAAACTTCAAATCCAAAATGGTCCAACATCTCAAAATCATCGTAGATACTCTTCCGCTCGGCCTCAATTCCGAATTCGGCGAGTCTATCAATGATTTCAGCCATACCGACACCATGATTCTCATCCGTATATTCCCATAAAATCTTAAGGAGATATAATATTTTCAGTTTTTGATAGATAGACTTAGCCATAAAATCAGCTTACTGTATGGATGTACCGTAATAAATCAGATATACGGAAATCAACATAATTCCAAGATTTACATACAAATAAGGTTTCTCATCCTTCTTATAGGCACGATAAGCGGCATATGCACTGATAACCATGGAAATAATCTGACACAAAATCAGTTTCATATTAATCAATGCAAGACCGCATGCAACCATTGCAAGGATTGTCATAATCGGAAGGGAATTAAAGGCTTGGTCCGTATGCGGAATCATAGAGGTATCCATCACCCTTACAATATCATGCGCATAATCCTCTTTCGTCTTAGTAATCGCCGGCTTATCATTCAGGACCGTTTCCATCCACTCAATCAATTCACCTTTAATCAGTTTCCGTAAAAGAACCTCTTCCGTATCAGGAAGATTCTCAACATTCTTCACCATAAGAATGATACGAATACCTGTAGTCTTTAAGGAATTCCCTTCTGTCCACTGCTCCAGTGTACCATAGGAAACATAAATATCATGATTACCGGTATTCACCCATCTTACATGCTGATTAATCAGAGACGCCAATCTCGCATTCAACTCATCAATATATTTCTGAACAGTAACTTCATACAGAGATTGATTCAAATCCTGAAAGGTAACAACCTTACCTTCTTGAAAAGCACCAATATGGTACTGAATTGCTCCGTTCTTTCTTGCAGCAGGAGAAATCACAAGTTCATATTCGGATTCCCCAATATAAACCTTCTCGCTCTTCCACATCTTAGCCAGATACATATCCTTCGGCATAACAGAATGTTTTACCACCGAATTCACACTCATGACCAATCCTCCAAAATAACAATACTTCATTCGAAAATAATCGATTCTCTTCTAAAAAGAAAATGTCCTTAAACTACAACATTTTGTAGTTTCATCACACAAATAGACTATATCATACTTTTTGTACTTTGTCATTTTCTTTTTTCAAATTCACAAAAAATTGTTAAAAACAGAGAAAGTTTGCCATATATTTATATGTTATGCACAAGAACAGAAAAGACTTAGTATCCAACTGCAAAATACAATAAAAGAAGTTTCCGAAAAATGCCATCCGGTCTCCCGCACATATTGACAGAAACAGCCGAATTTTCTATAATAAATTATGTATGCGAAAAAATAAGAACAGTAAGGAGATTTCCTATGATTACATTGCACGAAGGCGGTGTATTTCTGAATAATGGTGTACCGGTTACGGACTGTAACCTAAGTCCTGCAGAAGCACGCAAGAATACAATCGCTTATTCTATTTTGAATGCTCACAACACTTCCGGCAATCCGGACAAATTAAAAATAAAGTTTGACGCCATGGTCAGCCACGACATCACTTATGTCGGCATCATCCAGACCGCACGTGCCAGCGGACTTACCGAGTTTCCGCTTCCCTATGCGATGACGAACTGCCACAACTCTTTATGTGCTGTTGGCGGCACCATCAACGAGGATGACCATGTATTCGGTCTTTCCGCAGCGAAGAAATTCGGCGGTATCTACGTACCTGCCAATCAGAGTGTCATCCACTCTTATGCACGTGAAGAACTTGCACAATGCGGCAATATGATTCTCGGCTCTGATTCCCATACCCGTTATGGTGCGCTTGGTACCATGGGTGTCGGCGAAGGCGGTCCCGAGCTTGTAAAACAGCTTCTTAAGAACACATGGGATCTTGATATGCCTGAGGTTGTTCTTGTTTATGTTACCGGCAAGCCGAAGCGCGGTATCGGACCTCATGACATCGCTCTTTCTTTGGTAAAGGCAACGTTTGCCAACGGTTTTGTAAAGAACCGTGTACTCGAGTTCGTAGGACCCGGCATCAAGAATCTTCCGATTGATTTCCGTAACGGTATCGACGTTATGACAACCGAGACGACCTGCCTGAGTTCCATCTGGGAAACCGATGAGATTACCGAAGGTTTCTATAAGACACACGAGCGTGCAGAGTGCTATAAGAGACTTGAGCCCAAGAATGGTGCTTACTATGACCGTTTCATCGAACTTGATCTTGATAAGGCTGAGTCCATGATTGCTCTTCCCTTCCATCCTTCTAACGCTTACACCATTCATGAGTTCGTGGCAAATGCGAAGGAGATTCTCGAGTCCGTCGAGAAGGAAGCTGCAACAAAGTTCAAGGGTGTTACCTATCATCTCACCGATAAGGTTAAGGACGGAAAGGTTTACGCCGATCAGGGTGTAATCGCAGGCTGTGCAGGCGGTCTTTTCGACAACATCGATGAAGCCGCTTCCATTTTGAAGGATAAGAGCTGCGGCAACGGTTATTTCTCTTTGAACGTATATCCGACAAGTGTTCCGGTTAGTTTGGAACTTACCAAGGTTGGTGCGACCGCTGAGCTTTTGAAGGCCGGTGCCGTTATTAAGCCTTCCTTCTGTGGTCCCTGCTTCGGTGCCGGAGACGTTCCTGCCAATGACGGTCTTTCTCTTCGTCATACAACGAGAAACTTCCCGAACCGTGAAGGAAGTAAACCGAGTGACGGTCAGCTTTGCGGCGTAGCACTGATGGATGCCAGAAGCATAGCTGCAACCGCAGCAAACGGTGGTGTCATTACCGCTGCAACCGATATTGATTATGAAGTACCCGCACATGAGTATCATTTTGATAAGTCTGTATATCGTAACCGTCTCTACTACGGCTACGGCAAGGCCGATAAGGATGCCGAGTTGATTCTCGGACCGAACATTACCGACTGGCCTAAGATGGAAGCACTTACCGACAACCTTCTTGTTAAGCTTGCTGCAGTAATCCGTGATCCGGTTACGACAACCGATGAGCTGATTCCTTCCGGTGAGACAAGTTCCTATCGTTCCAATCCACTTCGTCTTTCCGAATTTGCCCTTTCCCGCCGTGTTCCCGAATACGTAGGCCGCAGCAAGGCAATTCATGCACTGGATTTGGAAAGAAGAGACGGCAAAGCTCCGGAGGAACTCGTAAAGGTACTTTCGAACTTCGGTAATGCAGGCGAATTACTTAAGAACACGCAGTATGGTTCCTGCGTGTTTGCCAATAAGCCCGGTGACGGTTCAGCACGTGAGCAGGCCGCATCATGCCAGAAGGTTCTCGGCGGTTATGCAAATATCTGCTACGAATATGCCACCAAGCGTTACAGAAGTAACTGCATCAACTGGGGTATTCTTCCGTTCACCCTTCCAGAGGGTGCTGAATTCCCTTACAGTGAAGGCGATTACGTATTCGTTCCGAACGTTCGCGAAGGCATCAAGAATGGTCAGGAAGAATTCCTTGCCAAGGTTTTGAAGGCGGACGGTTCCATCGATGAGATTAAGCTTTATGTCAAAGGTCTTACCAACGACGAAAAGACAATCATCCTCGACGGTTGCCTGATTAACTACTACGCAGAACAGAACAAGCAGTAAACATATCTGAAATGAATTTTAAGGAGATATAAACTATGGCTAAAATTCAGATGACCACTCCTCTCGTTGAGATGGATGGCGATGAGATGACCCGAATCCTTTGGAAGATGATTAAAGATGAACTGATTCTTCCTTTTGTTGATTTAAAATCCGAGTACTTTGATCTCGGTCTTCCGGAGCGTGAGCGTACGAAGGACCAGGTTACATTAGATGCAAGCTATGCAGCAAAGAAATATGGTGTTGCAGTCAAATGTGCAACCATTACCCCGAATGCACAGCGTGTTGAGGAATACAAACTTTCTAAGATGTGGAAAAGTCCCAACGGAACGATTCGTGCCATTCTCGACGGTACCGTGTTCCGTGCTCCCATCATGATTGAATCCATCAAACCTAACGTTCGCACATGGGAGAAGCCGATTACGATTGCCAGACATGCCTATGGTGACGTTTATAAGAATACCGAATTCCGCATTCCTTGCCCCGGTAAGGCTGAACTTCTGTTCTCCGGTGAGGATGGCACACAGATGCGTGAGACAATTTATGATTTCGAATGTCCCGGTGTTCTGCAGGGCATGTACAACAAAGACTCTTCTATCGAGTCCTACGCAAGAAGCTGCTTCGAGTATGCACTTTCCGTAAAGCAGGATCTCTGGTTCTCCACAAAGGATACCATTTCCAAGAAATACGACCATCGTTTCAAGGATGTCTTCCAGGAACTTTACGATAACGAATACAAGTCCCGTTTTGAAGAAGCAGGCATTACTTACTTCTACACACTGATTGATGATGCCGTAGCCCGTGTTATCCGTTCCAAAGGCGGATTTATCTGGGCCTGCAAGAACTACGACGGAGACGTTATGAGTGATATGGTCAGCACCGCTTTCGGTTCTCTTGCCATGATGACCAGTGTTCTCGTAAGCCCGGACGGGAACTATGAGTACGAGGCTGCGCACGGAACCGTAACACGTCATTACTATCGTTACTTAAAGGGTGAGGAAACCTCTACGAACCCTGTAGCTACCATCTTCGCATGGTCCGGTGCATTCCGTAAACGTGGTGAGAAGGATGGTCTTCAGGATCTTGTGAAATATGCAGACAATTTGGAAGCCGCAGTTCTGAAAACGTTGAACGACGGTATTATGACGAAAGACCTTGCCGGTCTGGTTTCTGCTGAATACTCAGCAACCGCAGTAAATTCTTCCGATTTCATAAAAGCGATTCGTGAAAGACTTGAAGCTATAATGTAAGCTTATACAAGATGTAAAAATATAAACCCGCCAAAAGGATTTTCAATATCCTCCAGGCGGGTTTTTAGTTTAGCGTGTTCTATTATTTCTCTAATCTTTCTCTATGACTCCAATATCTCCGTAACCGGCTTGCTCTCGTGCACCATTCTCCAATCAATACTTCTCTGAAGATAATCGACATATTCCGGATTCTTGCACATTCCCTTTCCTTCTACATCGGATATCTTAGCCACATCATTTCCGTTGCAGGCGGTCGTCTTCATAACAATATTGAGTGGCTCCACTTCGGTATCATTGGAGATAAATGTACCGATTCCAAATGCAACTTTCGCCCTTCCTTCAAAATAACGATACAATTTATCGGCTCTCTCGAAATCAAGACTGTCACTGAACAAAAGTGTCTTCTGACTGCCGTCAATTCCAAGCTTTCTGTAGTGTTCAAGCATCTTATCGCCCCATACGAACGGATCTCCGCTGTCATGGCGCACACCACTGAACAAAGTGGCAAATGTCAGATTGAAATCCCGAAGGAAGCAATCCGTTGTAATCGCATCGGTAAGTGCGGTACCGTTTAAAACACCGTATTCCTTAACCCATGCATCCAAAGCATAATAATTGGAGTAGGCGGGATTGTGTCTGTGATTGCCCTGACCGACACACATAATCCATTCGTGTGCCATCGTACCGACCGGAACAAGATTGTATTTCTTTGCAAGATATACATTCGAAGTACCGACGAAATGGGATTTGGCTGCAGTCGTCTCAGCCAGCATACGAACAGCCATCTCCTGCGCTTCAGACGATAATCTTCTTCGCAAACCGAACTCGGAATAATTCCCAAGAATATAAGTACCGTCGCTGACTCCCTTAGCCTTTGCAATCAGACGCTTTTCAAAGCTCTTTATCAGCTTGTCATAATCGTAATTCATACGAAAATACACTTCATTAACGATGCTTAACGTAGGAATCTCGTACATAGATGTATTCAACCAGGTGCCCTTTGTTTCAATACCAAGTCCGCATTCCGCATCGGTTGTAATCTCAAAATCCTCGTAACGCGGTCTCCACAGCCGGAGGAAATCCACATAAGAACCCTTCAGCCATTTGATTTTATGAAGATACTCCAGTTCGTCCTCCGTGAAACGAAGCTCGCAATAAGCACGAATCTGGTCCTTAATCTCCTGTACCATTTCATCCGTAAAATGCACATCGTTATTCCGGCATTTAAAGGACCACGTTGTCTTGTAATCGCTGAACTGATGATAGATTGCCTGACCCATGGAGAATTTGTAAAGATCCGTTTCCAGCAAAGAATTTACAATACGTTTTAATTTCATAACATACCTCTTTCCCGGCTTCCATATGCCGAATAAATCTATATTTTTTTAAACAATATCTACCTGAAATGTTTTCATTGCCGCAATTGCAGTATCATGTGTTTCCTTCGTAATGCATGCACACAGATGTTCCACAACTTTAACATTAGTTTCGGGATTCATCGTACGGACAATCATAGCATTGTTTATAACGCAGATTCCGGTACAAACGCCAATCAAAGTAACCTCTTCATAGCCATTTTCCTTAACAAATATTCCAAGTTCCGTTGCGCCAAATACAGGCTTATCGATATATGCCTGACCGCCTCTTTCCACAATTGCTTCCACAAAAGGTTTCAACGATTCAATCACTTCCCACCCCTCCGTACCTTTCACGCAGTGTTTCACGGGAAGTTTCCTTCCTTCAAGTGTATTCATATAATCATCCGTATGCGTATCACGGGTAAATACGATATCCTCCTTCCATTCGTCGAGATACGACACCATATCTGCTACGATTGCCTGCGCATTCTCATTCGCCAAAGCACCTGTAACAAAATCATTTTGCATATCTACGACAACCAAAAGTTTTTTCATAGTTATCCTTCCTTTCTTTCACATCGAAGATCAACTAAAAATCATCTCCCAGAGCCATATATTATGGCTTGTGGACTTTCGCATCGTTCTAATGTTTTTTATATTTATATACACCTGCAATCCGATTACCGGATATGGGTTTCTCACGTCGTTCCATTGATACTATTTTATTGGCCATTTTATCACGGAAATTAGCCTTATAAAGCTCTATTCCAAGAATAACCTCATATACCTTCTGCAAATCAGGAAGCGTGAATTCTGCAGGTACCAGATTAAATGCAGTATCGGAAAGAAGCACTTTATTCCTAAGTTTGGAAAGTCCCTCCAATACGATTTCGGAATGGTCAAATGCCAGTGCCGATTCCGAAGCAATCTTAGGCACATAGTTTTTTACGGAAATAATACCATTCGGGAAAACTCTCTCCTCCAAAGTATAGCTGATGCGCTCCGAATGTTCTATATTGGAAAGCGTTATCCCTCGCTTTGTATATGAAATATCAAACCAGGCGGTATCATCCAAAGCATTCTCTGAAGCATTTGCACGTTCTGAATAAGGAATCAACCCGATATAAGAAACATCAATCACACGCATTCGCGGGTCACGCTCCGGCTGATTCATCGTATAAAGCTGTTCCAGATAAATTCCATCAATACCGGTCTTCTCTTTCAGCACACGGCACGCACTGTCATAGGCAGATTCTTTCATATCAAGGAACCCACCGGGGAGCGACCAGTAATCTAAAAACGGGTGTTCCTTACGCTTAATCAAAAGTGTCTGCATACAGGAAAGATCTTCTTTCATACGAAGAAGCAATACATCCACAGTAACTGCCGGGCAATCGTATTCTTTTTTGTCAAATGTAGCGAGAAACTCTTCCTCAGTGATTCCTTTGTCATTTAATACTCTTTTCATTCTACTCCCACCATATTAGAGTCATTCATAGTAGTAAATTACTACTTAATCAAAGTATAGCGCTTTGCAACACTTTTGTCAATAGAGCAAAGCATATCGTTTGCAAATGCAGAGCACTTTCCTGTTCTATGACAAAACATATCGCTTGCGATATGCTCGCGCCGAGCGCATGTTACGAAGTAACTTTCTACCTTGTGCGCGAGTGTGCATCCTTAGCGGAGCATTTCTATATAACCGAAAATTGCTTTGCATTTCCGGTTATATAAAAAACCCCTGATGTCTAAGACATCAGGGATTCTAAACTAAATATCATATTTCGACATAATCTGTGCCGGAGTCTTGCGAAGAATCAGAAATGCAGAAATGGAACCGCTTAAAATACTGATTACCAAAAGTAATATCAATACTGCAATCTTTAAATACCACGGGTAGAAGAATATACTACTTGTCTTAGAGGAAAATGTCTGCAGATACTGAATGAAACCAGTTGCAAGAATGTATCCGATAATTACACTGACCATTGCCATAACACCGGTTTCCACATAAGTCCGTCTAAGAATATTCTTCTTGGAAACACCTATAGCACGTGCAATACCTATTTCCTTCACACGCCCCATATATACCGAACGCATAACAAAGAACATGCAAAGGCAGATCAAACCAACCCATACAAGAAGCGTCATCATATTGGATGTCATATATATTTTCGCCTTTTCCATGTCACGTTTGTATTGCTCTTTGGAATCATGAACGGAAGTAATACCACCAATATTTTCCAGGGATTTTTTAGCCTTTTCCACATCTGAACAATGAATCAGGCATCCCGTAATATTACTTCCTTCTACGGGATTAATGACAAAACTACCATAGTATTCTACTGATGCATCATCTAATACTTTTTGTTTCTCTTCAGAAATCTCTTTCGGCAGGAACCAGGAATCATCAAAAAAAGCAATCTTCTCGTCACTGTTTACAATTCCACTTATACGGAAAGAAACCGGATTTCCCTGATACACATAAACGGAACCGTCTTCCTTAAAATATATACTATAAAAATTGAGATCATGTTCATACTCATAATCATAGAAATCCTGTTCACTGTCGAATAGTATTCCATTTTCCTCATAGAACAACTCATCCGAAGCAAATGTCAGGCCAACTAAATCATCATAGTCATTAATAAAACGGAATGGTTTATTCTCAAGAATTTCATCCGCAAGTTTAGATGAAATCAGAATGTCCGTTTTGTTATCGGTTTTCTTACCTGCTTTGATCTTCAGAGAACCAAGGTCTGACATCGGAAGCGGAAAGATGTTATACCCTTCATTGCTGGAGAAAGAAAAAATAGATGTGGCACGATATGTTTCAAATGTTCCCATATCAATCTCAACACTTGCTCCATTTACATCCGAATCCGACCCGCTATAACCATTAATATAGACAGCCGAAAGAATGCCGGAATTTTCCGAATCGTCAACCAGTTTCTGAATCTCATTTATGGTATACTGACCAAGCTCATAATCAGAAGTAACTTTAACAAAATTCGAAGCCGCTTCTTTCTTTGCATCCATATAATTTTTCAAGTCCACTGCGGAACTTGCTATCATAAATACAGAAATCAGACCTAAAAGAATAAGCACTCTTTTAAGTCGCTTTGCTCCCTTCTTCTTTAAGCGGTCCGAAGTAAGACGGAATCCGGATTTGATACCATCCTTAAAAGTATAAAGATTACCGTAATTCTTCCCTTCGAAAGAAGTAAGCTCAGACATATCAATTGCATTCACAGTCTCTGAAGCCTTCAGTTTCTCTTCAAAACTGCCTTCTTCAAGATGAACTTCACTCGTTTCATCGAGTATATGCACATTCGGGGAATCTACCTTCAGATACAGTACACCATTACGGTTAATCAATCTAGCCTTAACAGGTTCCGCAGGCATCTCACCGTAATACTGCATATCAATCATTGCATTATTAGTATCCTGCTTCTCATATTCACCAAGATAGATTACATTCTTATTCTTTGCAATATATCCACCGGTTTGTTCATTCTCTTTCACTCCGACAATCTTACCATCGGAAAGTTCAATCACATAATCGCAATAATAATCTACAAGCTTCTCTTCGTGTGTAACCAATATGACAAGATGTTCCTTGGATATCTGCTTCAGGATATCCATAATCATAACGGTATTGGCCTCATCCAGATTGCCGGTAGGCTCATCGGCAAGAATAACGGGTGCATTCTTCACCAATGCACGTGCGATGGCAATTCTCTGCTGTTGTCCTCCAGAAAGCGTATCGGGTGTACGCTTTTCATACTGCTGCATTCCAACAATCTCCAGAGCCTTCATAACTCTGGGACGAATTTCTTCATTGTCACGCATTCCGCAAAGTTTAAGTGCTGTCGCAACATTTTCATAGCAGGAATCGGTCATATTGAGACAATAGTTCTGGAAAATATAACCGATATATTTGTTTCTGAGTTCATCTTTTGAAGCACTCATCTTCTGCCCGCCAATGAATATACTACCTCCCTGAACCTTATCCAACCCTCCGATAACATTCAAAAGCGTAGTCTTTCCGCAACCACTGCGGCCGAACAGTGCAACCATTCCCTTTTCTGGGAAATCAAAGGAAATATCATTGATTACATGGATTTCGTTAGATTTGCCTTTATTAAAATACTTATGTAAGGATTCCAGTTTAATCATGCTTCTGAACCTCCTTTCAAAGTCTTCTTAACACTGCCTTCGAACAGACGACGAACCTGCTTTCTTGTAACCAATGTAGTAATAATAAATACACCGATGAATATAAGAAGGTACTGTCCAAAATGAATAAATTTCAACATTCCGTTCAGGCTCGGAGTTAAAAAGATGATGGTACAGCCTATTCCGGTAAGAATAAGTCCGGGAATCATCGAAAGATACATTCTCATATACATACTGATCTTAATGACACGAACCGAAATTCCCATAGAACGAAGAATGGCAAGGTCGTTCTTCATAACATCCAATGAACGGTGTGTACACATATTCACGAAGAAAGACAGGAATACGATAATCAATACCCAGAAGATAAATCTGAGACCGTATTCAAGAAGACGCTCAATCATATCTTCAATATTCGGACTGTACTTTTCTTTAGAAGTACATGCCAGATAACCGTCTTCAAGAAGCTTCTTCGCTGCCTTCTGTGCCTGTCTGTCATTTTTAAAGAATAAAGATGTTTGGTTATAAATCTTATCATCAGCATTCATATAATCAGTTATCATATAAACCGTGGTAAAGATGGAATTTGCAGCAGACTGACGGCGTTTATTCCGATAATCCTTCCAGTTTCTCGCTACAAGCTTACAGAAATCATCGTAACAATCCTCACTTACAACAAGAAGCGGCTGTTTCGTATTATCGTAGTAATACTTAATTCCGACAACATCGAATAACTGTGTGCCAACCTTAATATTCTTTTTCTCTATAGAATTCTTTCCGAAATGTTCCCTGTACTTAATAGGAATATACAGCAAAACCTCATCATCGTCCTTCGGATAATCACCGATACTGGGAGACCCGAGTTTATCCTTTGTTACATGAAAATCAAGCGTTGCATATTCAAATTTTTCCTTACCGAAGCGCTCAAAATAATAATCAAAATCATATTTATTGATTACTTCTGCATCCAGTATCGCATCATACTGCATTGCATATTCAGCATCATATTTCTCGACAAGTGAATTGATTTCTTCTTGATCAAATGCCTGAGCTTCACGATGGCATACAACAACACGACCTTCCACATGCGTAAACATATAAAAAGGCTTAAACAAATCCAAAACATTACCAAGTAAACCGGATGCAATGGTAGCACCCAATGTACCGATTAAAAGAATCAGACATACGAAAATTGTCAGTTTGGGTTTTGAGAAAAATGTAGATTTACCAAGAATGTATCCGTTGCTGAAATCAATTCGACGTTGAGATACATTCGTCTTCTTGGATTCCGTCTCGGGAGTCATAATAACATCGACACTATTGTCACGAAGAACATGGTCTACTTCCACTGCCCCGTCGAATACACGAATCTGTCTTGTGGCATACTCTTCGACCTCATCGAAGTTATGCGTAACCATAATCAAAAGCTTATCGGCAGATACTTCACGAAGTAATGCAATAATCTCCCTGGATGACTGTGCATCAAGATTTCCGGTAGGCTCATCAGCAAGAATAATCGGGCTGTCCTTCGCAAGTGCACGGGCAATAACGCATCGCTGCTTCTGACCGCCGGATAACTTACTGCCCTTCTGACGAAGGAATTTCGTTAAGCCGACTCTTTCAAGCAGTTCCATTGCCCTTTGGCGTCTTTCAACGGGATTGGTAATATTCATCAGAGCAAGCTCTACATTCTGTAACACAGTAAAACTCTCTATGATATTATAATCCTGGAAAATAAAAGAAATATAGTTCTCCCGATACTGTTCCCAATCGGATTGAACAAAATGTGAAGTAGGATTCCCCTCTATATAGAGTTCTCCTTCCTCGTAGGTATCCATACCGCTGATAACATTCAGAAGTGTGGATTTACCGGAACCTGAAGCACCGGTAATTGCAACAAATTCACCCTTATCAAAGGATAGATTAACATTTCTGATTCCCACAGAAACATTGTTTTCAGAGACATAGATTTTACCTATATCCTTCAACTGTAAAAATGACATATAAGGTTGTTCTCCTCCCTAGTAAAATGTGTATTCCCCAATGCACTCTATACTTAGTTATAGCGTGGCGAAAACCACGCTATAAAATCAATTGATTGGAATAAACGGCAACTGAATGGCTTTCGGAGTAGGCGAAGGTGATCCGCCTGTTGTCGGTGTAGGAGTTGCGGTAGGCTTCGGCGTCGGCGTGGCAATCGGTGTAGGAGTTGCGGTAGGCTTCGTTGTTGGTGTCGGAACGAAGCCGATTGGCGTCGGCGTAGGCGTAATCCAATCAGACTTTATGTTCGGTTCCTTCTCCGCAGCATCCTTCGGCAATTCATCAGAAGTATTCTTTTTCAAAATATAATACTTCTTACCATCTATAATCAGCGAATAGAAGTTCTCAAACTCATTCACCTCTTCGATTTGAATTTTCGTACCATATTCAAGATGACCGACAATTTCATAGGAATCCGTAGAAGCGTTATTCCATGGAGCAGAGAACAGCACACCATCATAATGTGCAACATAGCGGATTGTTCCATCCTTATCCTGCGCCTGTTCAGTCGGGGTAACAGAAGGTGTTACACACTCCGTCGGTGCCTTTGTAGGAACCGGAGTCGGCGAAGCAGGAACCTGTGTGGGGCTTACATCCGGAATAATAAGCGGAAGCTCATTCCCCGAGGGCGTAATACTGCCCGTAGGAGCCTTTGATGGTATATTGGTTGGTATATTGGTTGGAATATTGGTTGGTGTATTGGTTGGCTCCTTAGTAGCGGTCGGGGTAGGCGTGGAATTCTCCGGCGTTACCGAAGGTGTTCCCGTCGGTGTTACAGTAGGTGTACCCGTAACACCTGCAGGCGTTACGGAAGGTTCCGCTTCCTTCGTCGGTTCCTGCGTAACAAAGGGGCTAGCCGTAAATGTCGGTGTCGGAGTATCTGACGGAATATTCGGATTCTCTGTAGGCGTGACTTCTTCGGTTGGAATATCACTTGGCGAAGGTATATCCGTTACAACAGTAACAGATGGTGTGGCATCAATCGCATTGTTCTTTGACGGTTTCTTATTGACCGCCAGCAGAACAGTACATACAACAGCAACCACAGCACACGGAACACCTGCAAATAGAATAAGTTTATTCGATTCGCTAAATTTCATACAATAATCTCCTTTCAAAAAAACTGTATCTGCCCCACACAGATATATTCTTTACCTTATCAGGTAAAATAAACCGTCTTCTCGGCAGGCTCTTTCGCCGGTTCAAACTTCGTAGCATACAGAACAGGACCTTTGCCTTTATATTCTTTCTGATACTCAACCTGAATTTTAGCGGTTACATAAACCCACTGACGGTTCTTCAATAAAGACTTATCGACTACCGGCGGCAACTTCGTAAGAAGACCGATAAATGCGATATCCTGCACACAACAGGTCATAGCCATACGTCCCGGTACACAATAGCCTTTCGGCAATTTGTCTGAAAGATAAAGCATTCCGAGAAAGTGAACCGTCTTTCCTTCGTATTCCCGCGGCTTGTCCATGCAGTCCATGTACCAGATTCCGTAATCCTCATCGGTAATCTCCAAAAAAGGCTGGCTCATATCATAAGGAAGTTCCTCTTCTTCAGCTCCCGCATCCCGTCCGTCGGCACGCTCATAAACCAACTGTGCCTTACGGTTAACAGGCTTGATGCTTCTGCGAATCAAAGATTTATTCGTATTATCATCGCAACGGTTCACAATGATGATATCGGAATAACGAACAAGATCCAGTACCATTTTCTTCATATTGGTCAGGTAACCTTCGATACTGGAACCGTCAATCAGGGAAATAATCTGTGAAGGAACCCAGTTCTCCGGGAAATCCATCTCCATCATTTCATCCATATTCCACATTCCGTTCATCTCGAACATAATCATATTCGGATTATAATATAACTCAAGACCGTTCAAAAACTGTCCTGTCAACTGAGACTGTTCTTCCACGGTAATAATGGAAACACCCTTCTTCTGCAGAGCAACCTCATCATATTCTTCTTCACCCTCTTCACAAAGAATAATCAGAAGTCTTCCACCCTCAAGGAACTGCGGGTCATTCAAAGTATCCTTGATAAACGATGTCTTACCGCTATCCAGAAATCCGTTTATAATAAATACCGGCTTTTCCATAATATCATCCTTCCAAGTATCAAAAATTAAACTTCAAACAAATATGCAATTGCCTCTTCATTCAATTTACTTCCGATTACGCAAAGACGACCAATAATATCTGAGGCACCTTCACGAATCTCAAACTCACCGGGAGTCAGATCAAAATGAAGCCAAGCACCATCGGTTGACGGAACAATTCCCTTTGCTCGAAGAATCATACCGTAATCTTCTGAATTAGCAAGTTTTTCGAGAATGTCCTGAAGTACTGTGCGGTCAAATTTCTTAGGAGTTTCCTTACCCCAGCTCGTAAATACCTCATCTGCATGGTGATGATGATGGTGGTGATGCCCATGGTCATGATCATGATGGCAGCACTCGTGGTCATCGTCGTCATCGTGATGATGGTGGCATTCATGATCGTCGTCATCGTCATCATCGTCATCATGGTGATGGTGACAGCAACACTCCTCATCATCGTCATCATGGTCATGATGATGGTGATGTTCATGGTCACATTCAGCACCATCTTCATGATGATGTCCGCAGCACGGGCATATATCCTCTTCCTCTAAAAGCTGTTTTGCAAGGTCAACCTTAGTATCCATAGCCGCAAGAATCTGGGCACCAGTCAAATCATCCCAAGGTGTAGTAACAATTACAGCCTCTGCATTCTTCTCACGAAGAAGTGCAACGCATGCCTGAAGCTTTTCTTCGGAAACATTCTGGGAGCGGCTCAAAAGAATTGTATGTGCATATTCAACCTGATTGTTAAAGAACTCACCAAAGTTCTTCATGTAAATACGACATTTTCCTGCATCAACAACCGTAGTAAGACCACAGATGACGAAATCAGGGTCCTCAATTTTCTCAACGGCACGTTCTACATCGGAAAGCTTTCCGACACCGGAAGGTTCGATAATAATACGGTCAGGCTTGAATTGCTCCTTAACCTTTACCAATGCCTCACCAAAATCACCGACAAGAGAACAGCAGATACAGCCGGAATTCATCTCGGTAATCTCCACTCCAGCCTCCTTCAAAAAGCCACCGTCGATACCGATTTCACCAAATTCGTTCTCAATCAAAACAACCTTTTCACCCTTGTAACCATCTGCAAGAAGTTTCTTAATCAGAGTTGTCTTTCCTGCTCCTAAAAAGCCGGAGAAAATATCAATTTTATTCATATCTATCACCTCATCTTATATATTGGCGCAATCGCGTCGAAAATTCCTATAGGGAACTTTGTTACAAAAACAAATGGGAGGAATCCTCTACTGCACTCCCGTAGTGCCAAATCCGCCTCGGGATTTTTTGGTCAAATGCTCAACTTCCTCGAAGAAAAGAACGGGCTGATTCTCCATAATACGGAACTGGCAGATACGGTCATTAACCGAAAGATGCGTATCACGCATTGCAAGAACAGGATATTTCCACTCATCCTCATCTCCACAATAGCTGTGATCAACAACACCCATATGATTGGTCTGAATAATCCCAAAATTTTTGAAGGTGCTGCTTCTAGGAACAATATGTGCCTCATAGCCCTCCGGAAGTTCCACACAGATTCCAAGTCGAATCAAACGGGACTCTCCTGCCTTCAAATCAACATCCTCAGCACACCTAAGGTCAATCCAATCGGATTTGCCGTCAATGTAGCGAAGCTTTTCTATTTCCTTACTGATATAACGAATCTTAATCGGAACCATGGAAACCTCACATTCCTTTATAAAATGCCATATAGCCCTGCAAAGCCTCATACAAATCAGCCTTGCTGATTACCTCATAAGGTGCATGCATATTCTGTACTGCAATACCACTGTCAATTACATTCATGCCATAATTGCCCATAATGTAAGCAATGGTACCACCGCCGCCCTGATCAACCTTACCCAGTTCAGCTGTCTGATAACTGATACCTTCACGGTCGAATACATCGCGAATTCTTGCAAAATACTCCGGACTCGCATCATTGGAACCACTCTTACCTCTTGCGCCGGTGTATTTATTGAATACTAGACCATGCCCAAAATATGCACAGTTCTTTTTCTCACTGACAGAATCGTAATTCGGGTCAAATGCAGCACTGACATCGGAGGAAAGCATAACAGAATTCTGGAGTGCTCTGCGGACCTTCAGTTCAGAATAATCCTCCTTACGTGCAATTAGCTCTGCCACACAATTCTCAAAGAATCTGGAGTGCATTCCGGTTGCACCTACACTGCCGATTTCCTCTTTATCTACTAAAAGACATACGGCAGTCCGGTCGGTTTTTGTAAGGCGGAATAAGGCTTCCGCAGAAGGATATGCACATACTCTGTCATCGTGGCCATACCCCATAATAAGGGAACTGTCGATACCCATGTCACGTGCATCGCCGGCAGGTACAATTTCTAACTCTGCTGAAAGGAAATCATCTTCTTCAATCCCATACTGTGACTTAAGTAGATTTAATGCAGTTTCCTTAACTGCATGTTTCTTCGCACTCTTAAGGGGAATAGAGGCAAATGTTACATCGAGTGCCTCACCTTCAACAACATTGGCTCCTTTTTTAGCAAGCTGATCTGCACCAAGGTGAATCAGAAGGTCGCTGATACCGAATACCGGATCTCCCGGCTGGTCGCCAAGACTGATTTTTACAACGCTTCCATCCTTTTTGCATACAACACCATGAATAGCCATTGGAGTGGTAACCCACTGATACTTCTTGATGCCGCCATAATAATGGGTATCAAGAAGTGCTATCTCGGTATCCTCATAAAGCGGAACCTGTTTCAAATCAAGTCTCGGGGAATCAATATGTGCTCCAAGAATCTTCATACCTTCCTCAAGCGGCTTCTCACCGACAAGAAACAGGGCAACAGCCTTACCCATAAGAGAAGCATAGAGCTTATCCCCGGCCTTAACCTTTTTAACTGACATCAAATCCTTGAAACCAAGGCTTTTTGCTTTTGCAATCATAGTATCCGCACACTCGCGTTCCGTCTTATTGGAACTTAAGAAGTTGCGGTATTCCTCTGCAAATTCCATAACGGAAACAAACTCGGATTTATTGTATTTCAACCAGGCATTATCGGTATTTCTTACGTTCTTCTTCGCCTTGGAATCTTTCTCTTCAACAGTCTTTTTATCAGCCATTTGATTTACTTCCTTTCAAAAAAGCGACCATATCCTTCAGTTCTTCTACCGTAAAATAATACTTCTTTTTACAGAACTGACACACAACTTCAAGTCTCTCATCGTTCTGAATTAACGATTCCAGTTCCTGCACACCCAAGCTCAAAAGACCCTTCGTATAGCGTTCCTTAGAGCAGTTACATACATAAGCAGGACTAAGTGAATCCGTAATCTCAATATCTACGCCCGCAAGAACTTTCTCAAGTACTTCCTCAGGCGTCATTCCGGCGGAAAGCATCTCCGTAACACTCGGTAATGTCTTCAGATCATTCTCTAAGATGGAAATAACCTCGTCCGGACAGTCGGGCATCAATTGTACAATAAAGCCGCCAGCCTCGGAAACCTCGTTCTCCTTTGTTAATAAAACACCAAGTCCAACAGCGGACGGTGTCTGTTCGGAGGAAGCAAAATAGTAAGTTAAATCCTCTGCAATCTCACCGGTCTGTAGTTCCACTTCACCAACATACGGATCCTTCAGCCCCAAGTCGCGAATAACAGAAAGAATACCATTTCCCACTGCCCCGCCAACATCAAAATGATGATTCGGTTTCGCAGGGAGCATAACATCTGTATTCTTCACAAAGCCCTTTACATTACCAAAGACATCTGCCGTAACGCATATACCGCCAATCGGACCATCGCAACCTATCTTTAAAGTAAGAATATCGGCTTTACTCTTCATCATCGAGCCCATCATCGAGCCCGCAGTAAGCAATCTTCCAAGTGCCGCCGTACAAACCGGACTTGTATTATGTGCTTTACGCGCATATTCTACAATTTCCTTCGTGGATGCGGCAAATGCCCGGATAAATCCGTCGGCTGCCGTAGCCCTAACAATTCTATCACTCATATACTCTGCTCCCCAGAAGGTGTGTAGCATTTGCCCTCCTGATACCCTTCTTTCGCAATAAAAACAATTCTTTGCGTATCTGCACTGACTGCGCCCTTGGAATCCGCATCAAAGCACTCAATAAACTGCATTCCTGCTTCTTTCAAAAGGCGAATAACCGTATCAACGGAATAGGTTTGCTGAATATGTGTTTCCGACATCTTGCGAAACATATCGTCATATTCCTTCTCAAAAATAGTCAGGCGATATACATTCCTCTTTTTACGCTTCATGTAGGAATTCTCCCATATAAGCGTAGCATCGCGATACTGTTCCACTCTCGTTTCATCACCAAGTGCGGCAAAGCAGGCCGCTGTTTTCATATCAAATACAAAGATTCCATCCTTATCCAGATAATTATTTACAAGGCAGAAAGTCTTACGCAAATCATCCTCGGTAAGAAGATAATTCACGGAATCACAAACACTTACAAAAGCTCGAACCGTACCATAAAGTTCAAACTCACGCATATCCTGCAACAGGTATAGAATCTGAGGGCTTGTTTCATCGGTTCTCTCATACTGCTTCTCACGTGCCTCCATCAGCATTTCTTCCGAGCAGTCTATTCCAATCATATCGTAGCCGGAATTGAGGAGTCTTTCCGTGATTTCACCGGTTCCGCAACCGAGTTCACACACAAGTCCGTCATTAATTCCATGTACCCGAAGAATACGGCAGATTTCACCCGCCCAGTCATCATAGGGGATGTTATCCATACACATATCATAGATTTCTGCAAAGCCGGTATAGGCGTCCATATGCGAATTACTCTCCAATTCATATACCCGTAATAAAACGGCATAAGGCGAACCCTAATACAAGGGTCCGCCATATCGTATCTTAAATTATCAAAAGATTAGTCGTTCAGCTTGGCCATATCAGCAAAGGAAGGAACCAAAGCAGGATACAAACCACGGAAAATCTGATAACGCTTCTCATACTCTGCAACAATTGCAGGATCCTGCTCAATCGTATCAACGACACGAATCAACTTGCCTGCAGCCTCTTCTACAGATGCATATTCACCACAACCTACAGCAGCAAGAATTGCAGCACCGTATCCGGGACCCTCTTCGCAATTAATCTTATCAACCTTAACATCCATGATGTTAGCGATAACCTTGCACCAAAGCGGGCTCTTTGCGCCACCACCGATAGCACGAACACGCTCAATCTTTACACCGAAAGAACGGGCGATTTCAACGGCATCACGAAGTGCATAGGTAACACCTTCCATAACAGCAAGGGTCATATCCTCACGCTTTGTATCAAGGGAAAGACCGATGAAGCAACCTCTTGCATTCGGATTATTATGAGGAGTACGCTCGCCCATCAGGTAAGGAAGGTAGTAAACGTTGTTCTTACCGATCTCTTTGATGTTCTTCTGCTCTGCTGCATAATCCTTGGTTCCGATGATGTCATCCATCCACCACTTATTGGAGGAAGCTGCGGAAAGCATACATCCCAAGAAATGATACTTACCATTAGCATGTGCGAAGGAATGCATTGCGTTCTTATCGTCTACGGCAAATTCATCGGAAGCGATGAATACGGTACCGGAGGTTCCAAGGGAAAGACTGCACATACCATTCTCAAGAGTACCGGTTCCTACAGCACCTGCAGCATTGTCGCCTGCACCAGCAATAATCTTAACGGTCTTCGGAAGACCAAGTTCCTCAGCAACGGAAGGAAGAATGGTTCCAACAACCTCATAGCTTTCAAAAATCTTAGCGAGCTGGCTTTCCTTAACACCAACGATTTCGCACATTTCCTTCGACCAGCACTTGTTCTTTACATCGAAAAGAAGCATACCGGAAGCATCGGAAACATCTGTGCAATGTACACCGGAAAGCAGGTATGCAAGATAATCCTTCGGGAGCATAATCTTGCAGATTTTAGCAAAAATTTCAGGTTCATTCTTCTTAACCCAGAGAAGCTTCGGAGCGGTAAATCCGGTCAAAGCCATATTAGCGGTATAAGAAGAAATCTTCTCACGTCCGATTACATTGTTGAGGTAATCGCATTCCTCCTGAGTACGTCCGTCATTCCACAAAATAGCGGGACGAAGCACATTATCCTTCTCATCGAGAATAACAAGTCCATGCATCTGTCCGCCAAAACTGATACCTGCAACCTTAGAAGCATCAAAGCCTGCAACAAGTTCTTTAATGCCAGCCTTCATCTGTGTCCACCAGTCTTCAGGCTTCTGCTCTGACCAACCGGTCTTCGGAAAATACAAAGGATATTCCTTTGAAACAATATTCTTAATTTCACCCTTTTCATCCATCATCAAAAGCTTAACGGATGACGTTCCTAAATCTACACCGATATAAAACATACGAAACCTCCATAATATTTATAATCGCAGGATTCAACCTGCAAAAACCCAAACTATATTGTACCAATTTTTCTGTGTTTCGTCAAGGTTACGGATTACTTCCGCACAGTGATTTTCTCACATTTTACCATTCATCATCCCATAAACCGATTAACGACTTTGGAATCAGGAAATCCACAGCTTTATTCTGTACGCTGATATCAGAAACCGTATATTCTCCACCGAACTCTCCGTCTAACGTATAGGAAACCGGCGTAGAACTCTCTATTCTGACATGCTTAACTCTGGAATACAAAAGATTCGGATGTGTATAATCCGCCTTCAAAATGCAACTGATAATATTCGGCAATTCAATAGCATTGAAATCCTTTACCAAAAGCATTTCATACAAGCCGTCATTCAAAGAAACATCCTTTCCGGTAATTCCCTTGAATCCGCCTATGGATTCGGAACTTACTACCATACCGTATACAAACCTGCCCTCTGTATAATGGTCATCATAGGAAATCTTCATATCATAACGTTGGATTTTCCCAAGAGATGCTGCCCCTTTCAGAATATAAGCCAGATGCCCGAGTGCATTTTTCATACTCTGTTTTGTGGCATAAGAAACCTCAGTGAACACACCAAATGCAGCCGTATAAACAAAATACTCGGAATTAAACTTAGCCATATCGCAAGGGAAAATCATACCTTCTCTGCCAAGCTTTGCACCTTCTACCATATCAGCGGGAAGTTTCAATGACTTACCAAAATCATTCGTACTTCCTGCAGGAAGATACAAAAGGGGTACCTTCTGACCAAGCGTATTGCTCGAAAGCATACCGTTTACCACTTCATGAAGTGTTCCATCACCGCCGGAACAGATGATTCGTTTACAGTTTCCCTCTTTGATATATGTCTTGACTGCCTCCTGTGCATCTCCGTGTTTTTTCGTCGGAGAAAGAACAAGGTCACAATCATCCTCTACCAGTTCCTTAACGACATCATTCAACTTAACCTGTATTTTTTTCTTTCCGGCATTCGGATTATAGATAAATACTATCTTTTCCCGCATAAAAGCCTCCAACTAAACAACTGCTGATTGCATACTGCCCACAACCGTCTATCTTCAATCAATTTTCACTTATTTACTGCAACCCATTCAAATGTTGCCATTCTATATATACTACAAACGAATCAATTTTTGAAGAGCAAAACTGTAAATTAATGATTCTTTCACATTTTCCCCTGTTGCACGACGAATTGCATCCGCATAATAACGAAGCTGCAGTTTGTAACGTGCAATCAAATACTGCTCGTCCTCTCCCTTGGGAACACGGTCTGTCTTATAATCCAGAAGAACAATGCCGTCATCTTCTCTGAAAAATGCGTCAATGATACCTTGCACCAAAACCTTTTCGTTACAATCATATTCCTCCGAAACCAAATTGGCAGGTACATCCATGACAAATGCCTGTTCACGTTTCAGCGTTCCCTTTTCATAAGCGTTCTTCAGCCGGATACCGATGTCAGATTTGTAAAAATTCGAAAGCTTTTGAAATGAAACAGCCGAAAGTACAGCCTTATCCACATACTTTCCGGATACCAGTTCCTCTGCCTCCTTAATACAATCCTCCACGCTCCCGTCACGTCTGTAATCATGCAATTCCAAAAGGCGGTGATAAAAGGTACCGGTCATTGCTCCCGTGACATTGGTTTCTGCAGAAAAACTGCTGATAAATGCAGGCATTGGTTCTTCCTCAGCAGCATGTTCAATTTTAACATTTGGATGGTCATATACAACCGCATATTCCTCCATCGCACTCTTTTTCAGTGCGG
Source organism: Lachnospiraceae bacterium (assembly GCA_045627305.1). GTDB lineage: Bacteria > Bacillota > Clostridia > Lachnospirales > Lachnospiraceae > ISDg. Next base: position 42,843 of record JAZQNM010000037.1, on the reverse strand, counting down.
ATACGGTAACCTTCATCGGAATATCCTGGCTCACATGCTGATACTGATAATTAAAGTATTCACGAAGAAGACCGATAGATTCTTCCTGTGCCTCCTGCGAAAGCTTGGAAATATCTTCTTTAGCTGTTTTCAATGATTCAAAAACTTCATTGCCCTGCGGTATAACAACCCATTCCTTGCATATCAGTTCCGGAAAAGCGGACCAAAGGTTTCCTATCGGTCTGGCTTTATCAAGACTTTCCTCGTCAGCCTCTGGCAGAACCGACCTCAGTAAAAGGCTGAGGAAAGAAGGTGCACCGTATATATATTCATATATCAGACGGTTTCTTTTAACGACACATTCACCGATATATTTCGTCCATTCGGATATCTTAAGTCCACCTACGACAATCAGTTTCTCCTTGGCTCTTGTCAAGGCAACATAGTATAGACGTACTGCTTCACCGGTGGAATCCAGTCTTTCTTTATAATTGATGGAAGATTCTGCAAATGTATGACTTTGTATTCGTCGGTCCACATATCTGGAAACGGCTCCGATTCCAAGATCGGTATCCCATACAAAGTCTTTCTTATCATTTCCACCGCCAAGAAGAGATTTATCTGCCTGAAAAAGAAAAACAATCGGATATTCCAAACCTTTACTACCATGAATGGTCAGCATGCGGACGGCATTGCCTGCATCAGCACATTCACCTGATGGACTGATTTGATATTTCTTCATATCACCTATATATCGGACGAAATCACTCAATTCCGTAAAGATACCGTTTGTAAAATCCTTTGCCTTTTCAACAAGCATCCTGAGATTCCTCTCCCGAATACTTCCGGAAGGCATAACGGAAACATAGTCCAGATACCCAGTCATACGAAGCAGTTCCGTAATCAGTTCCGGAACAGAAAGGTACAGGGACTTTTCCTTCAAAGAATCGTAAAATCTTAAGAAAGCCTTCCCCTTTTGACGGATACCAAAATAACATTCCTGCAGGTACTCAGCATTACAGAGTTCGCGTAGAACCGTAAAAGAATAGCCGGTATGCGTACTCTTCTCCTTTTCCGTTGCATACACGCGAAGAAGAGCCAGCTCATCGTAATCAAATCCGACCATCGGGCTTACGAGAACAGTTGCAAATGGAATGTCCTGCAAAGGATTGTCCAAAATCTCCAAATAAGCAAGAACATTGCTGATTTCTTCAGATTCGAAATAACCGCTCGATTCGGTTGCATATGCGGGTATACCCGAAGCATTCAACTGATTGATCAGAGAATAATACTCCGGAGATCTTGTCTTTGTAAGAATTGCAATATCACTGAAGCGTGCGGTATGCCCGCCGTTATCGTCTGAAATCCGAAGTCCGTTAACCGGATGCGTCAGTTCACGAATTCTTTTGATAATGGCAGCAATTTCGGCATTACCCTTTGACTCCACCTCGTCCTGTTTGACAAGCAGTATTTCATTATGGTAAGGCTCTTCGTTATCGTCGGGACCTTCGTCCTTCCGATATTTCAAAAAGGCATTCTCATCATATTCGACATCGCCGATACTTTTCATCATAATCTTGGCAAATACACGATTTACGCCATCCAAAATAATCTTGCGACTACGGAAATTTCGATTTAATAAAATCTTCCTGTTGGCGCTTCCCTCATCACTGTCAAAACTATCATACTTTCCAACAAAAAGTTCAGGTCTTGCCATACGGAATCTGTATATGCTCTGCTTGATATCGCCTACCATAAACATGTTCGGCTTTCCGTCATCTTCTCCGGAAACAGCTTTTAAGAAAAATTCCTGCACATAGTTGGAGTCCTGGTATTCGTCAACCATAATCTCCTTGAAGAAGGAACGGTATTTCCTTGCAATATCGGTATATGCAATCACACCATCATGATTCTCCAGGAACAGGTCTAATGTCATATGCTCCACTTCGGAAAAATCGTACGCATTGACCTCATCCATTTTCTGACGCATTCTGCCTCGGCAAGCAATAGCCAACTCACAAAGCATACTGACAACGGGTGCACAGTTCTGAATATCGGAGACATATCTGTCCACATCGTCCTTAAAAAACGACTTCTCGATATCCGCTACTGTTTTTTTCATTATATCTCTCTGTGCCTGCGCATATTCCTTCCAAACCTGATTAAATGGTTCTTTCTTCGGTGCGGAAGCAATTCTGGCAAATTTATGCTCCTTAATCATTCTTCCGATTTGTGCAAAAGAAGGCTCCCTAATCAAAGAATTCAGAAAGGCAATATCATCAGTAAATGTATCTTCGTAAAACCAAGGACCAGCGGTCTTATGACACAATTCCAATAAATCAGACATATGATTGACCGCAGATTGAAGACGCGTTTTGATGGAGTCAAGCGTATGTTTCATGAAAACGGAATTCTGTAAGTCATCATATGTTTGGATAGCAAGCAGATGATTTGCGGAAGAACGAAGCCATTCATTCGGATAAGTTGAACTGTTGGCAAATTCTATCAAATCCTTCAGCAATTCACGCAATTCCGAATCATTTCGATTACCGGAATACATTTCAAGCATCTCAAAAAACAGAGGATTCCCTGCCTCATGAAACTCCTCAATGACTTCTTCAATCGCCTGTTCGCGCAGGATTTTCCCCTCTGCATCCTCTAAAATCCGGAAGGAAGGATCAATATTCAATGCCTGAAAATTCCGCTTTACTGCCTCGGCACAAAATGCATCAAGTGTCATAATAGATGCAAAATTCAACCGTTCACTTTGACGGAGCAAATTGTCATCATATGGATTATCTGCCAGTTTTAGATCAATTGCCTTTCGGATTCGGTCACGCATCTGCGAAGCGGCATCTATGGTAAATGTTACAATCAGTATTTCATCAATATCAACCGGATGCTCCCTGTCGCATATTTTTTTCATAATACGTTCAACCAAAACAGCTGTTTTACCGGAACCGGCAGCTGCAGCGACCAAAATATTAGAAGTCTTTGCATCTACAACCATCTGTTGTTCAGTTGTCAACTGTATTCCCATAATCAGTCTTCCTCCTTCCCGATTACAGAGAAAAACTCTTCTCTGCTCATCTTAGGAATCTCGCGAAGCGGAAGTGTTCCATTTTCCGAAACATTTCTGCACATATCATTAAAAGGGCAGAATGTACAGGACGAACTGCTCCTGCCACTTTTAACCGGCGTTCTTTCAATGATGCCGTTCATAATCTCCGCCGCCTGAGCATGCATTTTATCATTACAGAATTGTATTATGGAATGAATTTCCTCATCACTGTATACATCCGGAATTTGGCCGTTTTTATCAATCTCCAACGGAACAATTGTGGAATGATAGCCTTCCCTTCCATGTGGCAGATTATGATCTAATGATGTCAGTGCATAATCATCTGAGAGTACAATCCCGGAAGGCTTCAGGCATTCATTTCTGGCCGATTCAATTGCCTCGTCAAAATCCTCAATATCTTCCTTCTTTATTCCACTGATATCGACATAAGGATTACCAATCAGCGCATAAAACATTGCAGCAGGCACTGTAGCATCGCCATTCTCACGAATAATCTCCCCCATATATACCGGAAGCTGTAACTGCATACCAAGGAAAATCTTACCGAAATCAATGTCCTTATCCGAGGATTTATAATCAACGATTTTTATATAATTTCTGCCATCATGATTACAGGTGTCAACACGGTCAATCTTTCCGTTCAGTTCCATATCCTCCGAGGTAAATCGAAACTCTCTTTCAAAGGCGGAAGGTTCGAAATTTCCACCATCAATCTGTTCCTTAACCACCTCGGTATAATGTAACAGAGTCTTCTTCAGGCAATAGGCAATATAGCCATTTCTTCGTGAGGAACGGAATACATCATACTCATCTTTAGTCATAACCTTATCGATTGCAGCATTCATAAGTCCCAATGCCAGCTCCGAATCTATTTCATGAAAACTCGTTCCACTGCCAATAACAGCGTTTGAGTACTCACAGATTGCTTCATGCATGGCATTTCCAATCTTCAAAAAGCTTGGCGTAAACTCTGCTCTTTCCTCTAACGACAGGCCTTTCCCGAGGAACATTTTAAAACCGCATTCCGCATAGTTCTCAAGCATAGTAACAGAACCCTTTAGGCAATATCCATAAAGAGCTTTTACAATATCGGGAGATATCTGTGTCGGTATCAACCGATAGTTTTTTGCTGTTTCAACTGCTTCCGAAGCAAATGGAACATATTCTTTTCCTTCTTCGGACTGAAACCACATTAGAATTTCTTTTGCGAAATCGGTAACATCTCCTTCTCCAAGCAATGCCCTAAGAGCACTTCTACGCCCCTTATCGGATGCAATCTCACTGAATAAGGATGCATCCGTATATTCATTTCCAATCTTCAATTCCGGAAGCAAATTCAAAATCCGATAAACCATATAAGAAGGCTTAGTTTCTTTACCGTTCCCGTCCGTTCTTCGATAAGAAATCGAAAGTCCGTCTGACGGTTTCGCGCATGCAAGATAAAGATAAAATTCCTCCGTAGGAACACTGTCTTTAGGTAACTCGGAAAGTTCCAATGAAGCTTCTTTCAACTGTTCTCTTTCCTTGTCGGTAAGGATTTTCGAGGAACTGCCCTTACTAGGAACCGCACCGTCATTTACCCCAAGAAAGAACAAATGTTTAATCCCATTCAAGCGGGAACGTTTTACATCTCCAATAAGAACACAATCCTGTCCCAATGGAATCATACTCATCTGATACTCCCGAAAACCCGCATCCAATACTTCGGCAAATTCAGAAAGCGTCAGTCCCACCGGTCCAAGCAAATCATTCAAAGTATCGAAAAGAGTCATTACCACTTCATAAATACGGCGGTACTCTTCACTCTTTCTTTCTGCAATACGATGCTCTCCTTTTCCGACCTGTTCGGAAAGAAGTTGCAACTGTCCATAGCAATTATGTTTCTTAACAAAATCATATAAGATACGGACATATTCCGAAACATTTTCCGCATTATGAAAAGCTTCCTTCAGAGGCATCAAATCCTGAACAAGCTGTTCCCGAATCGCATTGACCTTAGGAAGCGGGTCAGCGTGCCTGGTATCGTAACGATATTGAAACTCCTTAGTAAAAGCTCCTGCACCCCGAACGCCTTTCGCAAGCATATAATTATCCAAAAGACAGGCGGTCAGATAATCATATCCGGAAAGACAATTCTTAGTATAATGGGTGACTGTGTCCATTCGAAAATCCGTTACCAATACCCGCAGTGCACTGCGAATGAAATCAATCAGCGGATTGTTCATTACATCTGTCTTATAGTCTATAAAGAAAGGTATTTCCGCCGCCTCCATCATTTCTATCATATCCTGCGAATATGCCGGAACATCACCGCAAATTACCGCAATTTCACGATACCTTAAACCCTCCTTACGAATCAGCCGTTCAATTTCCACGATAAGCGCACGAATCTCTTCGGAACGGTTTGCAAAGGAACGAATGGCAACATTATCAGATTTTTCACGATAGATGCGACCATTTCTGCGAAACAGATTATTCTTTAAAAATGAAAGGGCCCCCGGTTCTTCCGGATTCTTTAACAGAACGGTTGCATTATCAACAGGAATTCCTTCCTCGTCTGCTATCTTTTGAATTCCCGCTATCGTTTTCGCTGTCATATGAAATATGGATGTTGAAGGAATGGTCTTCCCGAACTGCTCCGCATCCATAGTTAAGGCAAATGTGATATCCCCACTTACACGCATTAAGCTTCTTAACAGCAAAAACTGAGACGGAGTAAAACCGGTAAAGCCATTCAGATAAATGGCAGAATTCTTCAGCTTTTGGGACCTTTCCACAGGACCACACATTGCAGAATAAACATCCTCTTCGGTAAGGAAACGATCTCCGAGAAGCTTTCTGAACTCCTTAAGAATCAAAGAAAGATCCGCAAGCTTGCCGGAAAGAATATTGTCGTCACTTTGTGCACTCAAATCCTTAAGACGGTCAGCATCCACAAGATATCTCTGCAGTTCGGAAAGCATGGATTTCATCTCATCGACAAAGCCTTGTTTTTTATGCTTTAAACCATATACAGTCAGTTCACTGTCATGTTCTAAAAGAACTTTCTTAAGCATCATACTCTTGCCGATATCATCAAGAACAGTCGGAAAGCAATCTCCGAGTTCTTCTGTGAGACGATACTTAAGACGACTGAAACTGAGAATATCAATGTTCATAACACAGCCATTTTCCTGCATGGCAACAAGTTCCTTCTGGGCCTGTAATGTAGCCTGGTCAGGAACAAGATAATAGATTGATTGGTCATTGTTCTTTTCGCAAAGTGAAAGCATCTCACGGTACATATATTCCGTCTTCCCGCTTCCTTCACTTCCAATGATAAAATGGACTGCCATACTCTCCTCCAACTGCTGTTATAGAACAATCGTTTGCGATAAAATTCCTCTGCACAGGCGTGTGTTTCCTTGCAGAGCATTGTATATCATAGGAAATGTACTACTTTTCTTATGATACAAAAAAACTCCGCAAAACTGCGAAGTATGGTATACACACATAATTCCCAGAATGCCGTTTCCTGTTTCTTGACTCCTAGCACAAGCTAGGTGGGTGACCGCAAGTAAGCTTACTGCCTTCCACTCGAAGGAGGCCTGACATCCACTTACCGATATAGGAATCCCTTTTAAAAGTTGTAGGTTCAAAAATACAGGAGTTGTCGCACACCCCAGGAATCATTTTCTTTAATGTTATTATACTCAATTCCATGCATGTCTGCAACGAAAACATTTGCCTGCACATAAGGAAAATGCTATAATACGCTCAGAAATAGTGAAAGGCAGGGGCAAAATGACAGAATTTGCTGAAATACAAAAGGAATGCGAAAACTGCTTCGATTTGCATACCCACTCTACCGCTTCAGACGGTACAGACTCTCCGACGGAACTGATGCGAAAAGCAGCGGAAATCGGTCTCAGTACCATCGCAGTTACAGACCATGATACCGTGTCAGGAATTGACGAGGCAAGTAAGGAAATACTTACCTTGCAAGCCTCAGGAATTAATCTGAAACTTATCCCCGGATGTGAATTTTCTGTTTCGTATTGTAACAGGGATATTCACGTGCTTGGTTTATTTTTAGACAACAAAAATATACAATTACTTGACCTTTTGGAGCAGGCGACTCATTCAAGAGAAAACCGCAATCGTGAAATGATAAAACGGTTTCAGAAAAAGGGGTACGATATCAGTTATGAGGACCTACTCTCGCTCTCATCCGATACTGAGATTACAAGAGCTCATTTCGCACGTGTACTCGTTGAAAAGCATTACGCAAAGGATTTCTCGGATGCCTTTGCACGCTTTGTCGGAGACAATTGTCCTTTCTATGTAAACAGGACTTATTCGGAACCGGAAACTGTTTTGGAAACCATACATAATGCCGGAGGGATTGCTGTTCTGGCCCATCCGCTTCAATACCGCTATTCCCCGGAGAAACTTCGCAATATGATTGAATTCTTCTGTTCCTATGGACTGGATGCCATGGAAACCAAGTATTCCGCATATGGAAACGAGGAGGAAATGTATCTCCGCTCTCTTGCACTCCGATATAGTCTGAAGCGTTCCGGAGGCTCTGATTACCATGGTACTGTTAAGCCAGGTCTATCTCTTGGAACCGGATACGGAAATGATTGGAAGATACAACCGGAGGATGTAACAGTATTGTAAATCAATATAGTGAACTCAAGTTTGTATAACCGGAATGCAGAGCAATTTCCTGATATACATGAATAATGCCACCCGAAATAACTCTCGGGTGGCATTTGTATTATCCTTCTATTTACTTTCCATAGGCGACTGCTTCTGCTGCAGCATAATAATCATACAAAGCACAGCAAAGTTTTCTCAGATTCCGGTCCTCGGAGGAATTCAGGCAAAGTCTGATGTAATACAGCGGAGTACTGAAAAACTCATAATTATATTCATTCAGCCCGAAAATCTGATTATCCCCCAAATCACAAATACGAACATATTTCGATACATAATATAATCCGTTCTGTGCGGGTGTTAACTCATCCATATACGGTTCTGCCAGATCTGCATCGGTTACCATGAAATAGCACCGGTATTCAATCTCGGATTCCAATACAAGGGATACACCAACTCTAACCAATCCTTCCGGAATATCCCCGCTCACATAAGTCTCATCCAGTTCTGTAACAGCAACCAGTACTTCTGATTCTGAAGATAATGCTTCTTCATCAGGCTGAATGTCATCTGCTTTGTAATCAAAGAATATCTGCGCATACTTTCCGTAATTCATAAGAACATCCACCAGTTCAAGCTCATTTTCTGAACCAAACGGTTCTCCAGATTGCAACCCGGCTTCATAAAGCGTTTTATATTTGTTGCAATACTCCGCAACACTGTACGAATACGGTTTACTGAGTGCGTGATAGGTTTCCGAATTGTAGAGCTGAATCGTAAAGCTGTCATTCATTTCCTTAGCGGGTATCTGACATTGAACTGCTTCTGCTCGGGTCGTTCCGTCATACAATATTGTAGTAAGTTCCTGATTATCGAGGATTGTTCCATCTTCCAAAACAATCCTTGCCTTAATGTGATTTGATGTCACCTTGGCATGCGTAAGATATTCCGGATCAAACACATATGTGAGCGTAATGTTCTGTGACAAAGACATCTTATTACCTAACAAAGGAAAGTAATCTGTATGTGTCACATACTCATATTGATATCCATTTGCAATGGCAAACTCCTCTGCTATGGAATCCTCGTCTACATAAAGAACAAGTTGAGATTTAGATATAGTTAAGAAAGGATTTCCCTTTATAACGGTAACACTGCTTGGGACGTTAATCTTTACTAAATCTTTACAATCTATAAATGCATTGTCTTCCAGGACATGAATCGTTTCGGGAAGGACAATCTCTTTAATCGAAGTATCAAAAGAGATATCCTCAACTAAAGCATCCGTTGCAATTCGCGTAATACCGTTTGGAATTACAATACAATCAGTATATCCGTATAATTTCACTAATGTAACATCATATTCATCAACCTGAATCTCATAACTGAATAATTCATCTGCCTGAAGTTCAACAAAACGGTATCCGTTATTCTTGGCATATGTCTCAGCAACAGTACCGGGGCTTCCGACAAATGCCGCATAATCCGGAATACCGCTAAATGCGTTCGCCTGTATGCCGGAAATCTTATCCGCCGTCAAAATCAGAGTAAGTTTCTCACAACCTTCAAAAGCATTGGCTCCAATCGAAATCGAATTCTCCGTATTGATTGTAATTTGTTCAAAATTGCTTCCGGAAAATGCATACGAAGCAATTCCATTTGCCTCATATAATACTATTCCGTCATTGGTTCCACGAAGAAGAATATTTCCTTCTTTGCTATATATACCATGTCGGGCATAAAGACCTGTTATTCCGTATTCATCACACGGAGAATAAAAATACGGATTGTTCGATTTTACTTTTATCATATCAAGCGTGCATGGAGCAAAAGCCTCCGGATACAGTTCGGTAAGGGAGTTCGGCAGGAGTACGCCGGTTATGTCACTGCGTCCTTGAAAAGCATCGACAGCAATTGCCGATACACCTTCCGGAATCACAATGTTTCCGCCCATACCGATATAATCAACCAGAATACCGTCCTGAATAACGAATACATCCTCCTCATCAAAAGGAACAAAGAAGATCTTAGTTTTCTTTGCATACTGTTCTGCCGTAGAATCCAGGTATCCGTACATAATCATCTCTGCCGGGGCACCCAAGAATACCTCATTTCCCAAAGTAACCGTTGTACTGTAGACATCAATTTCCGTCAATCCTGAACCACTAAATGCATAATCATCAACGGATGCGGTGCATTCACAGAATACAAACGATTCCAACTCTAAACAATTAAGAAATGCGCGTTCACCAATCTTTGTAATTGCATATCCCTGTGTAAAGACGATACTGTTCAGTTTGCGGCAATTATAAAATGCTTCCTTGGGAATCTCCTGACAATTATGCGGCCAGGTGACTGTTGTCAAATCGAGACATTGATAAAAAGCACCTTCCTGAACCATAGTAATGTTAGAAGGAATCTCAACCGAACTGATTGGAAGATTCGCAAATGCATGGGCACCTATTGTTGTCAATTCAGAATTAATACTTGTTCTTAAAGATGCCGAAATGAGTGTTTTACTAACCGAATCAACCAATGCATTCCCCCAATCAGCATACCTACTATTCTCAGAAGATACTTCGAATATAACGTTATCGCAATCCTCAAACGGATTGATACCGATAGATTGAACATTCTCATGGAGAATTACCTTAGTAAATGGACAATCATTAAAAGCAGAGTCTCCAATCGTAACCAAAGCCACCGGCAAAGAGTCGGAATCAAGTCTCAGGTTCTGACAATGATAGAATGCATAGGATCCAATGTGGGCCACGGTATCCGGCAAGTCAAACGATACCATTTTCCAGCACTCATAGAAGGCTTTATCTTCAATCGCAACGATTCCGGGAGCAGTTACATAAAGTAGATCAACGCAATACAAAAAGGCCTCTTCGCCAATTTCCTTCACATTGCTTCCCATCACTACGGACTTTATTCTCTTATCGATAAATGCGCGATCTCCGATACGGCATACATTATCAGGAATTACAACATTTTCAGCATTTCCGTTATAGGATACAAGAACACCGTTTTCATCAATCTCAAAATCCGGTACTTCTCCTGCCAAACTTTTGACGGTCATTAAGAATAAACATGTCAGAAAAGCAACAAACAACAATGATAATCTCTTTCGCATAATGCCCTCCCAAAGCAAAATTTTGAATGTAAATATTATATATTTTTTCTTATATTCGGTCAAGTATGGGAAATGTGCAAATTGAATTATGAATAATCTCAAGGAAATTTGAGTTTTCTATTTCTTAATACTATATAAAATAAAGCAGGTCAACCGAAACCGATTGACCTGCTTATATTAAATACTATGCAAAATCTTGTAAAAAACTTAAATAACGGCTTTTTCAACTTCAACAATTGCAGATTTCTTCATCGGGATACGGCAGTTACGGTTATTACCAAACTCTACTACAACAATACCCTGATCATCAATCATATTGATAACAACGCCATAAAATCCTGCAGTCGTTACAACACTGTCGCCTACCGCAATGGTTTCAAGTAAAGCCTTACGCTTAGCTTCTTCCTTCTTTTGCGGACGAATTGCAGAAAAGTAAAAGAAACCAATCAGAATGGCAAAGAAAGCTACATAGATTATAATCGAAATCCAACCTCCACCCTGTCCTGCTTCTGCGGCAGTTTCTGTACAAAAATTCAAAAATGCCATTTGAAAACTCCTTTCATTATACTACTCTTCACCGGCGGCAAAGCCTTCGAGTCGCATCTTTTTATATTCTTGAAAACGGTCCTGCTCAATGGCTTCCCGAATTTCTTCCATCATTCTATTATAAAAACGCAAATTATGCAAGACCATTAAACGAAGTCCGAGCATTTCCCCTGATACAAGTAAATGTCTGATGTATGCTCTGGAATGATTCCTGCATGCGGGACAGTCACACCCAATCTCAATCGGTCGGTCATCCGTTTTGTATTTTTCATTCCGAAGATTAATCTTACCGTGATTGGTATACGCGTGTCCATGCCTTCCATTTCGGGACGGATATACACAGTCGAAGAAATCCACACCGCGTTCTACGCCTTCCAGAATATTGGCAGGTGTACCGACACCCATCAGATATACCGGTCTGTCCTTTGGAAGATAAGGAACCGTACAATCGAGAATCCGATACATATCCTCATGGCTCTCTCCGACAGCCAGACCGCCAATCGCATATCCATCAAGATCTAGTTCCCGAATCTGCTTGGCGTGTTCAATACGGATATCCTCATAAATTCCGCCCTGATTGATGCCGAAAAGCATCTGCTGCTTATTAATGGTTTCCGGAAGTCCGTTCAGTCTGGTCATCTCCGCTTTGCAGCGGTTCAGCCATCTTGTCGTACGGTCGACAGACTGTTGTATGTAGGATTTTTCGGCAACACTGGAGGGACATTCGTCAAATGCCATGGCAATTGTGGATGCCAGATGCGATTGAATCTGCATACTCTGCTCCGGTCCCATAAAAATAATCCTGCCATCCACATGAGAATGAAAGGTAACGCCCTCTTCTTTAATCTTACGAAGCTTGGCAAGTGAGAAAACCTGGAAGCCGCCCGAATCCGTAAGTGTCGGCCCGTTCCAACTCATAAAAGGATTTAATCCTCCCATCTGAGCAACCAGTTCATCTCCCGGACGCACATGCAGATGATAGGTATTGCAAAGCTCAATCTGCGTACCGATTCCCTTAAGGTCGATTGAAGATACGGCTCCTTTGATAGCGGCAACCGTACCGACATTCATAAAAACCGGTGTCTGAACCGTACCGTGAACCGTAACAAGTTCACCGCGTTTTGCATTTCCGTCAGTATGTAATAATCTGTACATTGTAACTCCTTATGGAGACCTAATTTTTCTTCTCCAGTGCTATTATGAAGCTTTCCTGAAGATACCGGTTTCTCAGCTTATCGTCTTCAATCTGTTCAAGAGAATCATACGGAACAAATCCACCGGCCATGGAATAATGACCGCCGCCGCTTCCTATGCCCTTCAAAGCTATCTGTATCAGATTTCCGCAATCTATGGAGGGCAGCTCTGAACGCACCGAAAACTTCAATCCTTCGCTTCGATATGCATATACAATTGAAACATTCACGGATGCAAGAGAAAGAATGAATTCCGTTACAGAAGCAAGCAGACCATCCGAACATTCAAACGGAATATAGGAAAAACCCACCTCATTGTATATCGTTATATTCTCAATTGCTGCAGAATATGCACGCAAATCCGAAAGCTCCAAAACACTGTTATCAAGCTGATAAATCAGACTGTTGTCAGCATAGTCATTTAGAAATGCAAATGCCTCAATGTCATCATTGGTAAATCCGGTCATAAAATTGCGCGTATCCATCTTGATACCATACAAAAGAAGTGTTGCAATCTGCTCGGAAAGAGGCATATGCTCCTCCATAATCCACTTCGTAATGATGGTTGAACACGCCCCGGTTATCTGATGCTTCATAAAACAATAACGATATTTGGAAGTTAACGGATGATGGTCAATACAAGCCACTTCCTCTCCGATCAGATCGGAGAAATTGGAGTTTCCTTTCTGTCCGTCTATCGTAACAACATAATCGCTTACCATACTGTCCCGTATCTCATCAATCGAGTACAGACGGATGTCCATCATATTCACAATGGTTTTGGTATTGATTTTATCGATCAATCCAAAATACACAATCGTTGAATCAATACCCTTCCACTTTAAAAGAGCCTGTAAACCACATGCCGATGCAATGGCATCCGGGTCCGGAAAATCATGCATCTGCACATAAACTGTATGACCCTTTAAAAGATTAACGAGGTCACTAAACTCAGACTTCATAAACTAACTTCCTCAAAACACTAATCCTTCTTTATGGCTTGCGACAGCCATTCCAAAAGCAAGCCAAAGCCGGAAAATAAAACGCCACCAATGATTAAATCCTTATTATCCTCGGATAATAAAGCAATGATGATCATAATCAAGCCGGCAACAAGGAGCCCGCCGATAAGCATACCACGAAATACATTGTCACCGGTCGTACGCTCAACTGAAGTACTATGATTATTCTCAGGCATTGCTTCGGATACTTCGCGAATCAACTGCAAAGATTCGTCAACAGCCCTATTTTCATTCTCTGCAGCCGCCATTGCCATATCATGTGCCAACTGAGCTTCTTTAACCGAATCATTCACAGGTTCTTGAACCACTGTTTCCTTCATAGCTTCCTCCTTGTTAAACATAAAAATATTATTTCTCAATCTTAACCGAATTCTTATCCTGAAGTCTTACAACACAAATCCAGGTTTTGCCGGTATTCAATTGAATCTCCTCACCGTTCTCATAATAGAACTTGGTCGGTGCGTAATCACTTTCCTTCTTCCATGTAATCGGCACAGCCTTACCACCTGTAATGAAGTATCCGCCCTTACCGCTGTCGTTAGTGGTAAACTGCTTATAACCGTCCTCATAAGAACTGGACTGTGCAAACTGGATGATAATATTCTTGCAGGAAAGATGCTCATTATTCGTATCATCTATCTGCTCCTTACCATACTGGTAACGATAATACAAATCCTCGTCTGCATTGTATTCAAACCAAGGCTTGTTCTCCTCATATCCCGGACGAACAATTCTTGCATCAATGCCACTGGAAAGAACGGTAGGTGCATCATCGGAAGCAAACTTGAAATGATCAGGTCCGGCATAACGATCTGTATGCGTTCTGGAGTATTTCTTGATTTCCAGTCCTTTAAGTACACCTTCACCGGAGCCGTATGCATTATGCGGAGCAACACGTTCTGAAATACGGTAATATGCTTTTCCCTCTAAAACCTGACCGTCCAAATTATCTACATCCTTACGGTTCAAGGTATCCTGTACATAAATAACGGGACCGCCGTAATGCATCAAAATGGAATCCCATTCCAAAGCCCAGAAAACATAATATTTTCTAACACTACGAACGGAACCGATTTTGGGAAGGTCTTCCCAATCCTCAATAATAGAAAGTAATCTGGTAATATTACCTTCAACCTTACATTCATAAACAACTCCGGCAGCACTGATACCGGACTGCGGTGTACCGCTGTTTTTGGGATTCGGACCGCCAAGATTATTCATCATAACGGCAATCGGACGTTGATTAGCGATTTCTTCCGAAATCCACTCATTGGTTAAGGAACTGCGTACCATACCTTCATGAGAAACCGGTGTAGGGGTAGGTGTTGAATCTACGGTAGGTGTCACATCCGGTGTCGTATCGGGTGTTGTAACAGCCGTAGGAGTTGTCGTAGGTGACGTGGTTGCCGCCTGCGTATTAGAAATATCTCCTTTCGTTGTATTCTTCTTGTCTTTGCCACAAGCAACAAATGCACAAGCGGAAAATACAATCAAAACTAATAACATGAAATTACTTACAAAACGATTTCTACTTCTCTTCATCACAATAAGTCTCCTTTTCGTTGACATCAAATCAACAGCAACATTATATCATTTTTCTTTTCAAATAACAACATATTACACAATCTGTTCACTGATTAATGGCAAAATCAGATTTGTTTACAAAAAAATACACTCCCATCGGTAGACGGAAGTGCATTTATAATGCCAGGGGCAGTAGGATTCGAACCCACGACCTGCGGTTTTGGAGACCGTTATTCTACCAGCTGAACTATACCCCTATATATGTTGCGGTTTTCACAACCGCTTTCATATATTACAACAGATAACCCGAATTGTCAACATTAAATTGGACGCAATCAGGCAGTTTCAATCCTATTAGCCTGCTGAAGACTATGACGCTCCACAGCCTCTTCACGCATCTTGTATTTCAGAATCTTTCCGGCAGCATTCATCGGGAATGAATCAACAAAATCAACATATCTCGGCACCTTATGCTTAGCCATGTGATCACGTACATACTGCTTTATTTCATCCTCTGTGGCCTCTTCGCCTTGTTTCAATATGATGCAAGCCATTATCTCCTCGCCGTAATCCTTATCCGGCACACCGATAACCTGTACATCATTTACCTTCGGATAGGAATACAGGAAGTCTTCTATTTCCTTAGGGTAAATATTCTCGCCTCCGCGAATAATCATATCCTTGATTCGACCTGTAATCTTGAAATTACCGTCCGGAAGTCTGCGTGCCAAATCTCCGGTATGCAGCCACCCCTTCTCGTCAATTGCTGCAGCAGTAGCCTCAGGCATCTTATAATAGCCCTTCATAATATTGTAGCCACGTGCAACAAATTCACCATCTACATTGTCCGGAAGATCAGCTCCTGTCTCAGGATCGACAATCTTACAATCCACACCGTAAATGGGACCACCAACCGTATTGACACGTGTTTCGATGGAATCGGTTGTCTTACTCATTGTAGTTGCAGGTGAAGCCTCAGTCTGACCATATGTAATACAAATCTCCGGCATATGCATTTTCTCAATAACATCCTGCATAGCCTTTATCGGGCAAGGACTTCCCGCCATAATACCGGTACGCATATGGGAGAAATCTGTCTTATCGAAATCCTCGTGTCCCAGCATTGCGATAAACATAGTCGGAACACCATGGAAACATGTAATCTTCTCCTGATTGATGCACTTCAAGCCTTTTCTCGGGGAAAATGCAGGAATTGGGCTCATCGTAACACCATGCGTCATGGAAGCGGTCATCGCAAGTACCATACCAAAACAATGGAACATCGGAACCTGAATCATCATACGATCTGCGGTTGAAAGGTCCATACAGTCTCCGATTGCCTTTCCGTTATTGACTACATTGTAATGTGTGAGCATAACACCCTTCGGAAAACCTGTGGTTCCGGAGGTATACTGCATATTGCATACATCATCCTTATCAACAAGCTTACGACGGTTCTCAACTTCAGTTACAGGAACGGAAGTCCCGAGTTCAATAGCCTCATCCCATGTAAAACATCCATTCTGTTTGCTTTCAACATTTATGATATTCTTTAAGAAAGGAAGACGCTGTGCATTCAATTTACCGGGCTCACAGGTTTCCAGTTCCGGACAGATTTCTTTCATAATCTCCACATAATTGCTGTCCTTATACTGGTCAATCATAACGAGCGTATGGGTATCGGACTGACGGAGCAGATACTCAATCTCATGAATCTTATACGCAGTATTAACCGTAACTAAAACGGCACCAATCTTCGTCGTAGCCCAGAAGGTAATATACCACGCGGGAATATTGGTAGCCCAGATTGCCACATGGTCACCCTTATTCACGCCAAGTGCAATCAGCGCACGTGCAAAATTGTCGACATCATCACGAAATTCCGGATAGGTTCTTGTATAATCCAGTTCGGTATAACGGAAAGCATACTGTGTCGGAAATACCTCGCAGATACGGTCCAAAATATCCGGGAATGTATAAGGAATCAAATGATTCTTCGGCCAGATGTAATTTCCCGTTCCTCTCTGGTCAGTTTGCAACGGATTCTTATGCTTTGTCTTATAAGGAGCCATATAATTGGCAAACTGCGGGAATACTACCCATGCATCCGCAAGTTCACGGCTCCAGCGTTTTACCCACTCAAGAGAAACATATCCGGTATAATGTATGCTCTCAAGAGCAGCAAAAGCCTCTTTAATCGGCATATCTCCATATCCCATCATCTGATAGGAAACCATCCCATCCTTAACAAGAGAATCCTTAACATGAACATATTTGATATATTCTCCGAGATTGGAAACGGTTTCTTCCGGAGTTTCGCCACAGTTACGATAAGGATGATGAATATCCCAAAGCGCAGCAATCTTACGGTTCCCAACTGCATCCAAAACCTTTCTCAAACGTTTGGTATCGGAATATACTCCGTTTGTTTCCACGCACATCGTAACATTGTATTCTTCGGCAACAGGTTCAAGTCTCTTTAATGCGGCAATAATCTGTTCGTCCGAAACATCGCCCTCGGGCTTAGGATTCTCGTCCGCAAGAATACGAATATAACAGGTTCCAAGCTTATTTGCCAATTTCGCATAGGCAGTAAGTTCTTCTATGGAACGTTCAAGACGATCCGCATACTTCAAAGGGCATCCGGATGAAAAGCAGGAAATCTCAAGACCGATTTCACGCAGTTTGGCTGCTGTCGCATCAATGTTCTCATCCGCAAAAGGCTTAGCCTTATATGCACTGATTTTCTCTCCAAGTCCACGAATCTCAATGCCATGATAACCAAGGTCTTTAGCCATGGTATAAATATCGGTCCAAGAATAATCGGGACATCCCAGTGTGGAAAAACTGATTTTCATATTATCCTCCATCATACAAAAATCCTCTATTCCCTAAGGAATAGAGGCGTTATTAACGTGGTACCACTCTACTTCATGATAAACATGCACTCAATAAGCACAGAAATCATTCGATGCTCTTCCCAAATAACGGCGGGCTTCCGGCGGCATCTACACAACCTTACGGTCTTCAAGCCGCTGCTCCAAGGCGAGTTCTCCAATGCTCCTCGACTGTCTCGCATCAACCGACAGCTTTCTGAAACCGGACCATCCGATACTATTCCTCTTCATAGCATTTTATTTATAACTGAATCAAATACTACAATACAAGAAAGTGAATGTCAATAGAAAAATACGAAATAGCATTTACCACTCTATCATATTTACCTGAAGTGCAGCCCATGAATCGCGGCAAGCATTCCAAATAGCATTAAATTCATTCGGAGACAACGGTGCGGAACCGTTTCCAAGATGCACAGTAAGGGAAGGAATCTGAAGAATATTGTTGCTGTATCCCGCAAGAGAACCGCAAGCATCTTCTGTTAATTTCTTATCGTTCAACTCATAGGTCATCATCCTGCTGAGATAACTTCCGTATGACCTTGTCTTAGCCAGAATATCATCGGATTGACCGTAATTGAAATAGATTCTGCTTCCGGTTGTATGATACACAACCAAAAGATCCGGCTTAACTTCAGAAAGTGCATGCATAATAGCCTTTGTTTCTGCTTCGCTTCCTGCTGAATTGCCACGATAACCATTTGCACCGGGCTGTAATGCAGAGCCAGTAGCATCCCACTGATAAGGAAAATTCTTACGCAGGTCAACACCCTGAGCATTGGCAAAGAAGAACATCAGGTAATTGTCCAAATTAGAATTAATTCCACCATTCATCTGATCCCGGTCAAACCATTCCTTCAGATGCATTACAATCTTTTCTGAATGCATTCCCGCCAGATAATGCTGGCTGATTTCAACACTGTCCGGATTCAACATCGGAACAATATGTACACGTACATTATCAAACAAATCAGAGAAAGCATATCCTTCATAATATCCCGCCTCATAATAATGGAGATAATACTCAATCTGTTTCATCAGAACAAGACTGGACATATACTCTGCTCCGCAAAGACCCGAAACAAGATATATATCTTTCTTCGCCTTTTCAGAACCGATAACCACTTCAAAAATATTACGATTATCCACACTGGTACCGATAACATTTAACTTCATCTTATCCGGATATGTTTCACGAAGTTCCTTTAAATCAAGAACCATATCATCGTAGCTATACTGTTTATGTTTAGAGTCTACAACCGTAAGTACTGCTGCAGAGTATTCAAAACTCTTATTGGCGCTGATTGGAACAACCGTGACGAGCTCATGACTTACATAACACGAGCCATCCTCGTAAGAAATTCGATCCCAACCATCCTGTCCAATGCCTGTCCGATTTAGCTGTGTTCCAAATTCCGCAACATCTACAAGTTCCGATTCTGCATTGGCAGCTTCACGAATATTAATTGTATCTGTATTGACATAGACAATATCATTCACATGAAGAAACCCTTCTTCATCCCTCAGTTCAGATACGGAAGGATCTTCCGCTGATACAGACTCCAGAGTAACAATATGCTCACAATAAGCAAAATCCTCACGCTTATCCTTCTTCTTGGATGAAGTACATCCGGTAAGAAGAATACACATCAGCATAAGTGAAATCAATCTATGCACGGTCTTATTCATCATTCCATTAATCCTTTACGGTTATCCGTTATCCTTCCGTCATAAATCTTTTTAAATCACGAACATTCGAAACCCCGATTATTCTGATTCCGGAGGGTGCCTGCGACCCAATGCGGTCCGCATCACTCTTCGGCATAATACACAACCGATACCCAAGTTTTGCCGCTTCATTCACTCTGGCCAGAGCCTGAGGTACGGAACGAATTTCCCCAATCAAACCAATCTCGCCAAATGCCACAGTCTTCGCAGGAAGTGGCTGATTGGTATACCCGGAAAGTACGGAAAGCACAATTCCCATATCAAGAGCCGGTTCCGTAACTCTCATGCCACCTGCGACATTGATATAGGCATCACAGCCCGAAAGACCAATGCCAAGCCTTTTCTCCAAAACGGCAAGTAGCAGATTCACACGGTTAAAATCGGTCCCTGCTGCAGTACGTCTCGGCAGATTAAAATTCGTTCTGCATACAAGCGCCTGCACTTCCACAAGAATAGGCCGAGTCCCTTCAAGCGTAACAGTTACAATCGACCCAGGCTCATCCACCGGCATTCCCGAAAGCATATGCTCGGAAGGATTCTCCACCTCCACAAGACCGGTTCTTTCCATGGAAAATACACCGATTTCATTGGTAGAACCGAATCGGTTTTTCACTGCACGAAGGATACGGTACGGCGTTGTCGTATCTCCCTCAAAGTATAGCACGGTATCCACCATATGTTCAAGCATTCTCGGTCCGGCAACAGAACCTTCCTTTGTTACATGACCGACAATAAATATACTGATTTCCTCTTCCTTTGCCAGACGCAGAAGAAAAGACGTAATCTCCTTAACCTGAGAAACACTGCCGGAAGGAGAATCCAATTCAGGAAGAACCATCGTCTGAATGGAATCAATAATCACAACCTCCGGATGCGTGTCCATAATACTTTCCCGAACCGAGTCCATATTACTGTCCGCTAAAAACAAAAGGCTGTCAGAGAACTCTCCGATTCGATTGGCCCTAAGCTTTACCTGTCTTAAGGATTCCTCACCGGATACATATAAAACAGGAATATTCCTGTCACTGAGATTTCTGCACATCTGAAGTAACAGTGTGGATTTACCGATACCGGGATCACCGGAAGCAAGCACCAATGAACCGGAAACAATTCCTCCGCCAAGTACTCTGTCCAGTTCCTTCATATCGGTACCAGTCCGTTTTTCATCCTCGGTAGAAATCTTCCCAAGCGCCACAGGCGTATTTCTGCGAAAAGAATTAACACGAGTAACGGATTTTGTTCGTTCCTTCGGTGCCTCTACCATGGAATCCCATGCCTTACAGGCCGGGCACTGACCAAACCATTTTGCCGATTCGGTTCCGCATTCCTTACAGAAAAATAATGATTTATCTTTCGCCATATGTATATCCTTTGTCTTCACTATAGGTTAATACAATCGAACTGTTACGCTGAATGCTTCCGGAAAGAATAGCCTCTGCAAGCATATCCTCCAAATCCTCCTGAATGGCTCTGCGAATCGGTCTTGCTCCGTATTTCGGATCATGTCCTCGTACCGCTATATGCGACAGAACAGATTCATCAAGAGTCAACCGAATACCAAAGTTCTCTTTACAGCGGTCAATCAGCGTCTTAGTCTGCAGTCCTACAATCTCTCGCAGCTCCGCATCGTTCAATGTACGGAATACAATCGTATCATCAATTCGGTTTAAAAACTCCGGACGGAATAGTCTCTTAACCTCTTCCATCACAGAATCCTTCATCAGCTTATAATCTGCATCACTGTTATCATTACCGCCAAATCCCAAACGCTTCGGTTCTATAATGGACTGTGCGCCGGCGTTACTGGTCATAATAATAACGGTATTCTTGAAATCTATAACACGACCTGTTGAGTCCGTAATTCTTCCGTCATCCAACACCTGTAAAAGAATATTGAACACATCGGCATGTGCCTTTTCAATTTCATCAAAGAGAACAACCGAATAAGGCTTTCTTCTGACGCGGTCGGATAATTGTCCGCCTTCGTCAAATCCGACATAACCGGGAGGGCTTCCAATCATTTTGGAAACACTGTGCTTCTCCATATATTCGGACATATCAACACGTATCATTGCATCCTCGTTCCCAAACAGGACTTCAGCCAAAGCCTTGCAAAGTTCGGTCTTTCCGACACCTGTCGGACCAAGGAATAAGAACGAACCAACAGGACGTTTCGGATCTTTTAATCCGACACGCCCTCTGCGGACTGCCTTTGAAATCACACGAACAGCCTCATCCTGTCCGATGATACGCTTATGGAGTTCCTCCTCCAAATGCATCAGGCGTTCTCCTTCCGTTTCGGTAACCTTCTGTAACGGAATCTTCGTCCATGAGGAAATCACTTCAGATACTTCTTTCTCGGTAACAGTCGGAAGTTCCGAACCCTTTGTATTCTGCATGGCATCAAACTTCTTCTGAAGACGGGATTGTTTTGCGGAAAGTTTTTTTGCCTCTTCCATATGTCCTGAAGCAAACTGCAATTCCTTCTGTTCAGCTAACCGACGAATCTCATCCTGCAAAGAAAGCTGTGCCTTCAGTGCAGAATCACCGGAGAGATGTAAAAGACTTGCCGCCTCATCCATAACATCAATGGCTTTATCCGGAAGAAAACGGTCACTGATAAAACGTTTGGATAAGGAAGCTGCAGCCTTAAGCGCATCATCACTGATTCGCACATTATGGTGCTTCTCATATCTTTCACGCAATCCTTTCAGGATATCAACAGTTTCCTCTTCACTCGGCTCTTCCACAGTAACAGGCTGGAAACGGCGTTCCAAAGCCGCATCCTTTTCGATATGCTTACGATATTCATCCATTGTGGTTGCACCGATAATCTGAAGACCACCTCTTGAGAGAGCCGGTTTTAGGATATTGGCTGCATCCAAAGACCCCTCGGCACTTCCTGCACCGATTATGGTATGTAATTCATCAATAAACAGGATAATATTTCCGTCACTGGTCACCTCATCAATGACCTGACGAATTCTCTCCTCAAATTCACCGCGATACTTTGCCCCGGCAACCATGGAGGACAGATTAAGCGTAAAGATTCGTTTATTCTTCAACTGCTCCGGGACGGTTCCGTTAACAATACGCTGCGCAAGCCCTTCCACAACAGCAGTTTTACCGACTCCCGGTTCTCCGACCATACATGGATTATTCTTCGTTCTACGACTCAGAATTCGAATCACACGTTCCATTTCCGGAAGGCGCCCGATAACAGGATCCAAAAGACCATCCTTCGCCTTTTCCGTCAAATCGTTACAGAACTCTAAAGCCGCCGACTGTCCCTTTCTTGCGTTCTTAACAATGGCAACCTGCTCCTTAATCTCATCCTTACTCAAATTCATATCCGTAAGGATTTCCTTATACATCTTAGCCGGATTGACGTGAAGCGAATTCAAAAGACGAACCGCAATACAATCCTTGCGAAGAAGCAGTGCAAGCATGAGATGGTCCGTTCCAATCCGTTCCATATGCATTCCGGAAGCAATCTGTTCAGCCTCTTCCAGCACTTCCTCCAATTCAGGCGTACGTGTAATCTTACGCTTTCTGGATTCTGTGTTCACCATGGAATCAAGGAGCAGTTCAAGTGCTTCCTCATCAAAACAGTTCTCAAGCAGTGTACTGACTGTTGATTTAATGCTAAACAGGCCATAAAGAAGATGTTCTGTTCCAATATAGCCGGAATGTTTGCTTTTCGCATACATTTCCGCATAATCCAAAACCTGTTCCGCTTTATCCGTATATTGTCTCATAGTCAATGTCCTTACATAAATTAATACTTATATTGTTATTGCTTTTCATAAGTCGAGGAACGAATATCATCGAATTCACACAAGACTTCATCCAAAATAGCATGTATTTCTGCTTTGTTCAAATCTCTGCATAATGCTCTTGCCACAACACTCTTTAGGAGAAACCTGATTTCCTCAATCGCACGTTCTCTGTCAGGGGTTAGGGATACGACTGCTCCTTTTCTTCGATCGAGCTTCAGATACCCTTCCTGTCGAAGAATGGAATATGCCTTATTAACCGTATGCATATTGATTCCAATCAAATCAGCCAAATCCCGAACACTTGGAAGACTCTCCCCTTCCTGAATTTCAGATGTGGCGATGCCCATAATAATCTGGTTCTTCAACTGCACATAAAATGCCTCATCACTGTTATAATCAATTCTTACCAGCAAGCAAGCCACCTCCTACAATGTATAAAACACGATATAAAAAAACGTTTTCTATCTCGTCTGTTATATATATAGTGTAACAACGAAGGGGAAAAATGTAAAGGATAAATTCATGGCATTTTCCTGTAAGGTTTGCACAAAAGGATAATGCCAAAGAGCAAAAAAAAACGCAGGTTCCGAAGAACCTGCGTGGTCACATTATGGACCTGAGGGGAGTCGAACCCCTGTCCGAAAGCCTCGCCATTGCAACCTCTCCCATCACAGTTTACCTACATGCTTGCGCCATTCCCTCCGACTCAGCCGATAAACGGGCTTTCGTCATCAGTAGCTTCATAATACGCCCACACGGTCAAAGCTTTCCGTACGTCGTTTCCTACGAAATCGATGCCAGGGTCAGAATGCGTAGGTGCACTCTGTCTGACAGCTGCCATTAGGCAGCAAATGCAAGATTATTATCTGCGTTTATATTTAAGTTTCCGGTTTTTTACATGTGTCCGGCACATGGATGGCTATCACAACTTAAAAACCCCCGTCGAAACCGGTACAAGCCCGGGTAAACTCGGTTGAGTTGTAAGTGGTATTATATCACAAAGCCAGAAAAATACAACTATTTTTCAACTGACTGAACTATACCATATAGTATACTGAATTTCTTCAAAACTAAGTAGTCACTCCTATATTACCCATTACTCTGATATGGTAACCCAAATAGCCGGACGAATCCATGCTCCATCACCATTAAGAGTATTCGCAACAAAGTCAGAAAGAGCTATCTCACCATCTCTCAGCATCCAGTATCCGACATAATAGTTTTCCTCCTCATCATAGCCAAACCGTACACCTTCTTCCTTATACTTATTGACATCTTCGCTGGTCAATATGAATACACGGTCTGTCGTATCTTCAAGCATAGTTTCTACGTACTTGTCCGAGTTTTTCAGTTTAGTTGTAAGAACACCTTTTCTTTCTTCATTTGTGAATGCTGCATAAAGGAATGTACGATTTAAATATTCACGAGCCAAAGAATTGTTCCAAACATAGGAATACCACAAATCATTAGCCGTTCTGTCATAAAGACAAAACTTCATAATAAGAAGAGCTTTTCCATTCTGTTTTTCTAAAAGAACCCATTCCGTTTCTCCAAAGTAATTACCGTAAGAGACAAAATCTCCCGGCTTCGCTGTAGCAATTGCTGCGATTTCATCCTGATATGCTTTCTTGTAAGGATTCTCCTCATCCTTTACAGAAATACCGTCTCTCAATTTGCTATAGAAAGCAATCAGTTCCGAAACATCACGCATATCGGAAATCTGTCCGATTGTCTCAAGACATTTTACTGCTTCAGCATATTGCCCTTCCGCTGCAAATGTCTGTGCTTTTATGAATTGAATCTGCGCAATGTGTTCTTCCATATTGGAATAATCCTTGATTTCATTCAGAATCACCAGGGCATCATCATAAAGCCCCTTATCTACAAAATACATTGCCTTTTCGTATTTGGTTTCTTTAATCTTTTCCTCTATGAAGGAATAGGGCTTGTAAAGATCAACTTCAAGCTCCTCCTTTGTTGCGTCTTTCAATAAGTCTGTATATAGAGAAATTGCTTTGTCATAACTGTTTAGCTCGGAACCATAAAATCTATAGTATTCTGCCCTAATATAACTAAGATCATATGCTTTATTAGCAGAATCAAGAAAACTGCCAAGCGACTCAAAAATCTTTAATCCATCTTCCACATCCTGGATTTCCACAGAAACAATCGGGATGTTTATCTGTGCTGATAATGTACTTTCATAAAGATACAGGGCTTCCGTGTATTTCGCATATGTAGGCGCTTCCTTATAATCCCCTAATCCGACAAACACTTCTTCAAATGCTTTCACACAAGGATCACAATAATTATGTCCCAAGGTTATCTGATTAATCGCCATCTGATACCTTTCCTCCTCGGGACGAGAATTCAGATCATTTATGTATTCATTTACCTTGTCCTGAAGAATTGCTTTCTCAAACTTCAAATTATCACATATTACATCCGAATCTTTGTACCCTTTCAGTTCGGAAAACAATTCTATCTTCTTTTCCAAATCGTCCGTGTCCGTATTAGGAAATGCCATCGCATATAGATATTTTGCTTCCTTTACCTGTTCAGCAGAATCCTTATAATCCAGTTCTGCCAACTGTTCGAATTGCGTAATGGCATTCTCAAGCTCTGCCAGCATTTCATCTGCTGGCATACAATTCTCTTCATTTCCGGCTGCAAGCATATTGAAAGCCTGAAGATATCTTTCTTCCAGTTTCTGTTCGGAATCATCTACGTTGTTTCCGGGTTCATTAACGATAACCTCTGTCGGAGTTGTTACTGCTGTCGGGGATACTTCTTTGCTGTCTGTTGTCTCCTTTTCCTTACGTCCGCAAGCGGTCACAGTCATAACCATCATAATAACAAATACCAGTAAAGCACATTTCTTCATCTCAAACTCTCCCATAAAACACATACAAATTTTAAGTCATATCAACCTGACAAAAAACAGTATATCCAAAAGATATTGCATAATTATAACGAAGTTATTACAAATCTATTACATTTCTTATGTTCCGAACATACTGTTAATTCTGCAGTGCAACCGAAATACCGGGGACAAACTGTTTCTTTCTGGAAACAAGCTTCGGTACCTCGCAGACATTGTCCTCAGCTTTTACGGAAAATGCCTCCTCAAGGACTTCTTTTGCACCATCTCCTATGAACAGAATACGACTTGACTCGGTCGTAATGTTCGTCATCATGAAAAACATCATATTCAAATCGCTATGCTTCATCATTCCAAGTATATACGGCTTCAGTCGATTCTCAATTCCGGAAAGTTCGTCTGCACTCATCGAATTCAACTGACCGACACCCATCGTAATGGAACCAATCTTAAACTTCTTGTAATCCTGATAGAATATCTCTTCCGGAGAGCGCTCAGAAAGCTGACTTCCAGCTGCAAACATACTCGAAGCAAGCTCATCCATGTCTATATCTGCTATTGCCGCAAGTTTCTCAGCCGCGTCTTTATCAATTGCCGTACATGTCGGTGAATGAAAAGCAAGCGTATCGGAAAGAATTGCAGAACATAAAAGACCTGCAATCTCCTTCGGAATTGCCTCACCGCACTCCTGATAACGAAGATATACAATTGTTGCGGTACATCCTAACGGTTCGTTACGGAAATAAACAGGCTGAAAGGTATATAATCCACCGATTCTGTGATGATCTATTACTTCCAGAATATCGGCTTCGTGCACACCATCAACGGCCTGAGACGGCTCATTGTGATCCACAAGAATGACCTGCTTGCGGCTCATCTCCATCAGGTTACGACGAGATACAGTACCGCGGTATATGCCTTTATGGTCCAAAATCGGGAAATCACGGTTTCTTCTCTTCGCCATTACTTCACGAATACTGTCAATGAAATCATCCGTACGGAAAGTAACCAGATTCTCGCTTGTCATAAAGTATCCAATTGGCATGGAAAGGTCAATCAGTCTTGCAACGGTAAATGCATCGTGTGGTGTCTGAATGATGATACACTGATGCTCCTCTGCAAGGCGCTTTATCGTCAGGGAAACCTTGGCTCCCTCGCAGACAACGAGGCAAGCCGCCCCCATTTCGATTGCGCAAAGCTGCGATTCATAACGGTTTCCAAGAATGACAAGGTCACCCTTTTTAATATAATCCTCCATTAAATCCGGATTGGCAGCTGCAATCAGAACCTTACCTTCCGTATAGCAACGCCCTTCCACTTCTCCGGTAATCAGAGAACCGTCCAAGGTATCAAGAATATTCGCATAAGGCGTCTGCGCCGCAGAAAGAATGCCGGAATCTGACAGTTCCATGGCAGCCTTCGCAATATCGCTAATTGTAATCAAACCATGGAGATGACCTTCCTCATCGGTAATACAAAGGGTAACCACATGGCTCTCCTGCATCTTAAGCCATGCTCTCTTCAAAGACATATCCCCTCTGACACCGGGCATCTCACGGATATCGATATCCTTTACCTGCGTTCCGACATATTCAATATAGTCCGGTGCCGTAACACCGAATCTGTTCAAAACATAAGCGGTTTCCGCATTGATTTCACCGCAAACTCTCGGCACATGCTTCTTTCCACTCTGTTTCTCCTTCAAATACGCATAGGCAATCGCCGAACATACCGAGTCCGTATCCGGATTCTTATTGACCGATTACCAAAACTTTTTTCTCGTGAGTTGTCATAACGTTCCTCCCACCTATCTGACATTCTGCTTAAAGTCGCGCTCTGCTTCTCTTCGCATATCATTTTTCTGAATTGTCTCACGTTTATCGTAAAGCTTCTTGCCTCGTGCAAGGCCAATCTGCACCTTAACAAGATTGCCCTTCAAATATACCTGAAGAGGAACGATTGTGTATCCTTTCTCCTTACAGCGACCGTTCAGCTTGTTAATCTCGCTACGGTTTAGAAGCAGTTTTCTGGTACGAAGTGGGTCACGATTGAAGATATTGCCTTTTTCATACGGATTGATATGCATCCCATAGATGAAAAGTTCCGCACCGTCGTTCTTAATGTAGGCCTCCTTTACGGAACACTGCCCCATTCGGATAGACTTTACCTCCGTTCCGACAAGTACGATTCCTGCCTCATAGGTATCCTCTATAAAATAATCGTGATAAGCTTTTTTATTGTTGGCTATCAGCCTGACAGAGTCTTTGCCCATAAAAAAAGTCCTTCCTCAATATAATCAACCTGTTTCAAAATATTTTACTTCATGTAAGGCACAAAATCAATGGAGGAAATCAAAGGATCGACGGCCGCAAGCTGCACACGAATCCTCTGTCCGAGTGCATAAACACATCCGGTACGCTCGCCCACAAGTCTTGCCTGTGATTCGTCATAGCGGTAGAAATCGCCCTTCAAATCGGCCGCTCTGACATTACCCTCCACGGTATTCTGCAGTTCCACATAGAAGCCCCAGCTGGCAACTCCGGAAATAACGCCGTCATACACCTCTCCAAGATGGTGCGACATATACTCAGCCTTCTTACGCTTTTCGACCTCGCGTTCCGCTTCGTCGGCTCTTCTCTCGCACACAGATGACTGCGTCGCACGTTCATCCAGAATCGATTCATAATGCTGTATGCGTTTTTCACTCATTCCGTGCAGATATTCCTTGATAATCCTGTGAATCTGCAGGTCCGGATAACGTCGAATCGGCGATGTAAAATGGCAATAATACTTTGCTGCAAGACCGAAGTGCCCTTTACAATCCGGCGAATACTTGGCCTGCTTCATCGAGCGGAGCGTAAGCCTGCTGATTAGTGACTCCTCGGGAGTATCGGTCACCTTGTAAAGCAGTTTCTGAATCTCCATCGGATGAACGGTATCCCCGTTACTGTGAATATGATAGCCGAAATTGTTGATGAATATGTTCAATTTCATCATCTTCTCCGGATCCGGCGTCTCATGGTTTCTATAGACAAATGGCATCTCTGCCCAATAGAATTCCTCGGCAATTGTCTCATTCGCCGCAAGCATGAAATCCTCAATAAGGCGTGTTGCAGTATTTCTGTCATACGGGACGATATCCTTTGTCTTTCCGTCTTCCCCAACAATTATCTTACATTCCGGGAAATCAAAATCTATCGAGCCACGCTCTTCTCTGCGCTCACGAATACGTGCAGAAAGTTCAGCCATAGTTTCAAACATCGGAACAAAATCCGCATAGGCCTCGCAAGCCTCCGGATCATGATCCTCGATAATCGCTTTAACTTTGCTGTATGACATTCTTCGGTCAATTCTTACGACGGTTTCTGCAATCTTATGGCTCGTAACCTGCCCCTTTGCATTGATTTCCATAATACAGGAAAGTGCGAGACGATCCTCACCGGCATTAAGAGAACAGATTCCATTAGACAGAGCATGCGGAAGCATCGGAATTACACGGTCCGCAAGATACACACTTGTTCCGCGGTTGATTGCTTCCTTATCAATCTCAGAATTCTCCTTTACATAATGACTGACGTCTGCAATATGAACGCCCAAAGTAAAAGAATCCCCGTGCTTTTCAACGGAAATGGCATCGTCCAAATCCTTTGCGTCCTCACCATCAATTGTAACCATCTGAACATCTCGAAGATCAAGACGTCCCTCCGTCTCCTCTTCAGAAACGAAGTCCGGGATTTGCTCTACCTCAGCATATACTTCGGGAGGGAACTCCGTCGGAAGCCCATATGCACGAACAACGGATACTACATCCACCCCCGGATCATTGATGTGTCCGAGAATCTCGGTAATCATCCCTTCAGGATTCTTTGCAGCGGTACCGTAGTGGCGAAGCTTACATACTACCTTCTGCCCACTGACAGCACCCTTCGTATGTTCCTTCGCAATATATACATCGAAATCCAACTTCTGATTGTCCGGTCTTACAAAACCAAAATTCTTGCTTCTCTGGAAAATACCAACTATTTCCTCGTTGGCTCTTTCAAGTACCTTTTCAATCACACCTTCCGCACGGTTTTGCTTTCCATTTGCCTGATAGGCCTGTCTGGTGACGGAAACCGTAACGGTATCACCATGCATGGCATCCTTCACATAATCTGCAGGAATAAAAATATCCTCATCACTTCCCGCTCCCTCGGGACGAACAAAGCCGTAGCCATTCTTCGTGCCAAAAAACTGTCCTTTCACATGAATGGAGGCGTCATTGACATACCGGCCTTCGCTGTCCTGTGCAACTTTGCCTTCGCGAATCAATGCATCCAATATTTCAGAGAGTTCACTGCGTTCTTCCTTTGGAATCTGCAAAAAACCAGCCAGTTCACGAAAGCGCATCGGCTTAAGCTTTCGATCGCATATGAGCTCCTCTATCATCACTTTTCTTTCTTCTCTAAACATATCTCTCCTTATACATTACACATATGCCTGCACAACCTGTCCGTCGTGTGTGAAATAACTCTTTTCACAGGCGTGTTTTCCAAACTTATTATTTTATATAACCGAAAATGCGGCGTAATTTCTGTTAAAAAAAGGCACCCTGATTACTCAGAGTGCCGGATTTACAACATATGAATTATTTATTCCAGAAATTCATTGCAAGAATGAGTGACAGAATAATAAAAACTGCAGCGAGAATTCTTGTAATCAAAACAAGCTTTCCTTCAGCAGAACGTCCTTTGTTCTTGCTCCAGTATGTATCAGCTGAACCAGTCAAGGAACTGATACCGGCATTCTTACCTTCCTGCATCAAAACGATTACAGTCATGGTAATACAAACAATAATATATACAATTATCAAAGCAATATAACCGGGCTTCATAAATAACCTCCATAATCAAATACAAATCGTTCTTAGAACAAAGAGTTTCGCTTGCGAAACTCTACGCGCCGAGCGCGCATCCTTAGCGGAGCGTTAATTTATATCATAGGAAATGCGACGCAATTTTCTATGATACAAGAACGCAAATGTAATATTACCATACTGTTATCGGAAATGCAAGCATTATTTCAGTACCATACTTATTCTTAAATACTGCATTCTGACAAAACAGTAATCTTATTATTTCACAAGCAGGCTCTTTCCTGTCATTTCCTTCGGCTGCTCCATTCCCATCAGTTCAATCAATGTAGGAATGATATCTGCAAGGCATCCGCCCTCACGAAGCTTGTAGGATGCATCTGCATTAACAAGAATGAACGGAACCGGATTTGTGGTATGAGCGGTAAACGGAGCACCGGTCTCATAATCAATAAGCTGCTCTGCATTTCCGTGGTCAGCACAGATGAACATCTGTCCGCCAACTTCCTCTACAAAGTTCACTACTTCACCGACACATTTATCAATTACTTCAATTGCCTCGGTAGCAGCCTCCAAAACACCGGTATGACCAACCATATCAGGGTTAGCAAAGTTACAGATGATGACATCATAATATGCATTGCCGTCCTCATCCTTCTTCGTAATCGCCTTGGAAAGCTCATCACATACGGTGTATGCGCTCATTCTCGGCTTCTTATCGTAGGTGGGAACATACTTCGGAGAATCAACAAGAATTCTGTCCTCTCCTTCATTCGGAGCCTCTACGCCACCGTTGAAGAAGAATGTAACATGTGCGTATTTCTCGGTTTCTGCAATTCTAGCCTGGCGAAGACCGTTTGCAGCAAGCCACTCACCGAATGTGTTGGTAACCTCAACCTTCTTGAAAGCGATGGACTTATTCGGAATGGTAACATCATATTCTGAGAAACAAACATATTTAACCGGGAAGAAACCATTTCTTCTTGTGAATCCGTCAAAATCCTCACAGCAGAACGTTCTCGTAATCTCACGGGCACGGTCAGGACGGAAGTTAAAGAAAATGATAGAGTCATTGGCCTGAATCGTAGCAACCGGAGCGCCGTTCTTCTTGATAACGGTAGGAATCATAAACTCATCGGTAACGCCATTTGCATAGGTCTCAGTCATAGCCTGTTCAGCGCTGTCAGCAGTATTGCCTTCTCCGTAAACAAGAGCTGCATAAGCCTTCTCAACACGATCCCAGTTCTTATCACGGTCCATAGCGTAGTAACGGCCACTGATGGAAGCAACCTCACCGACACCAATCTTAGCCATCTCCTCCTCAAGAGCAGTTACGAAATCCTTACCGCTTGCCGGAGGCGTATCACGTCCGTCAAGGAAGCAGTGAACATATACCTTGGAAAGACCCTGCTCCTTTGCCAACTTCAGAAGTGCGTAAAGATGCGTATTGTGGCTGTGAACACCACCGTCGGAAAGAAGTCCGTACAGATGAAGTGCAGAATCGTTCTTCTTGCAGTTCTCTACTGCAGCAAGAAGTTCCTCATTCTTGAAGAAATCCCCATCCATAATCTCTTTCGTAATTCTGGTAAGTTCCTGATATACGATACGGCCGGCACCCATATTGAGGTGACCTACCTCGGAGTTACCCATCTGTCCGTCCGGAAGGCCAACAGCCATTCCGGAAGCATTACCTTTTACAAAAGGGCATTCCTTCATAAGCTTGTCCATAACCGGAGTTTTCGCATTGGCAACTGCGTTGCCTTCTTTCTTGTCATTCAATCCATAGCCGTCAAGAATTAAAAGTACGGTAGGTTTCTTAGCCATAATATTTATCTCCTTTATTCCAACAGATATTCTTTCTGTTTCATTTCCGAATGGTATTTTATATTATCCTTCCCCATTTTTCAAGGCTTTTAGCAAAAACCATCTATTTCACGGAAAATCCTATGTCACCCGTATGATACAAATTCTTCACAAGCATCGATGAATCGTTTATGAAGACAGTAAAGTCCTTTGAAATCAGTGTATATATCCCCGCTTTCAAGAGCTGTTCTGCCGCATCATCCGGCAACGACGAATCCGACAGATAAAACGGCATTGCTTCAAAAAGAATATCCTTACAGTTCTTCTGTTCTGACCAAAGTATCAGGTCATGCGCCGCAACCTTTCCAAGTCCATCGACAGGATTGATATAGCAGTTTCGAATCGAGCCATCCGGAAGCGAAAGAAAGCGATAAGAATCAAAAGATTCCACAGGATAATCTCGAAGCATTACTATTGAATGCTTACCGCTGTACGATAACGTCACAGCCGGATAAACAGTGTTCTCCTCTCGCAGATAAATGGGTAGTTCATAGCTTTCATCTGTGTCAGAAAAATTACGGATAAATCCGTCATAGCTTGACAAAATACCCTTTGTGAATCCTTTTTTTACCATTTCATCGGCTATATAATCGGCTATAAAAGCATTTCTCATCCATCCGAAATCAATGAAAGAACGAATGTCATGTTCCTTAGCATATGCGAGATATTCATCGGATACATGAAGAATCATATGATAATCCGGAAGGAATTCCATATAGACTGAATGTTCATCGGCAGCGAATTCTGCAACCTTCTTAAAAAAAGCAGCAACTTCCTCGGATGTATATGGGTCTACTTCCGAAAGTGCCTCCAGGGAATCAATCCGGATTAACGCATCATAATGCTCTGACAGCGCACATACATATATCTCTCGATTGTTATAATCTGCAAAGCTCTTCAATGCTTCGTAAAGCA
This sequence comes from Lachnospiraceae bacterium, assembly GCA_045627305.1. GTDB lineage: Bacteria > Bacillota > Clostridia > Lachnospirales > Lachnospiraceae > ISDg. The sequence continues at coordinate 8,805 of JAZQNM010000037.1, read as the reverse complement.
TCGGTTCCAAAACAATGTCCTCGTTAACGTGAAGATTAATATAATAAATGTTAGCAACCGAATCATAGACATTGTCACGGTCCAAAAGGCGATATGCCTTTGTTGTGAGCTGTTTATATAGGTTAAGCACCTGCTCACATTCTTTATTCACGCCAAGTTTCGTTGTACCGAAACGGTATAAGAACGAAAAATCATAACTGCAATTCTCGTACTCGTATTTTTCGATTACAACTCTCTGCCACCCTTTTTTATTGTTTCCCAAATGTGTAAAGCCATAGATAAATGCACCAATCCCAAGGCACACAAACAAGACGATGAAGAAGATTCTTTTCTTGGATGCAACACTTTCATCAAGTGTAATCTTCTCCACCGTCTGTACATTATTCGTTTGATTGGAAGATGATATTCTTCTCATATTCTACCGGTTTGCAATCAGAATCAATAAGAGCAGGAACAAAATCAGGATGGCACGAACAATCAAGCCTCCAATGGCTCCTCTTTTACATCTCTTATAATTCCGAATATAGTTATGTTTGCGGAAGATAAATCCCGCTATCAATCCAATAATCGGAAGGAAGAAGGAGAAGAAACCGTACCAGAAGTTTCCGGTATCATGCACCGGTGCCTCCAAAAATTCCTCGTCCCCTGCCAGAAGCTCATCGTCGGAAAGTTCTGTTGCTGCCTCCGAAAGCTTCTGCATCTCTTCCGGAGTCAGAATCTTAACAGACTTAATCGGAACATTTTCCTCACGAATAGCTTTGTATTCTGCAATCTCCTTTTTGTTTCCGTAGATAAAGTGACCGTGTCCGATATCCACTAGTTCAGGTTTATCAACGCTGTAATCATGGACCGTGGGGTCGTATTTAAATAATACCTTGTTCTTCTCTAAAAGCGGGTCCGGAATCGGAATTGCAGATATCAAAGATTTTGTATAAGGATGAAGAGGATAATCAAACAGTTCCTCCGCTGTGGCAATCTCCACAATATCGCCCTTATAGATAACCGCAATACGGTCGGAAATGAATCTGACAATGGAGAGGTCATGTGCAATAAAGAGATATGTTACATTCCTCTCTTCCTGGAATTTCTTCATAAGATTCAAAACCTGAGCTCGAATAGACACATCCAATGCAGAAATCGGCTCATCGGCTATAACAAGTTCCGGTTCCATAACCATTGCTCTGGCAAGTCCGATTCGCTGTCTCTGTCCACCGGAAAACTCATGCGGGTAACGGGTAAGATGCTCCGGAAGAAGTCCTACCTCGTTAATAATATTCTCTACTTTTTTCACACGGTCAGCTTCATCTTCGTAAAGATGGAAGTTGTACAAACCTTCGGAAACAATGTAATCGACCGTAGCACGTTCATTCAGAGAAGCAGCCGGATCCTGAAATACCATCTGAACATTTCGAATAACATCACGGTCCAATGATCTCGGAATATCACCGGAAATCTTTACACCCTTGTAATCAATTTCGCCTGCCGCACATTCATTGATACGAATGACGGCACGTCCGATAGTTGTCTTTCCTGAACCGGACTCTCCCACAAGGGAAAATGTTTCCCCTTTATAAATATCAAAGGAAGCATTCTTTACAGCTTTCACCGCAGAATCACCTTTTCCGAAGGTGATATCAACGTTTTTAACGGAAAGCAGAATTTCTCTGCCATCTTCGGTCATGGGACCTTTTTCAGGCAAATGCTTCGCACGAATTTTTTTCTTGTCTTCGTCAGCCACTTTACTGCTCTCCTTTATCAAATATTGAATGCCTTTTTCAATTTCTCATGAATATCCGCGATAGCATCCGGCTTTTCAACCTTAGGCGAACGCGGGTCTAACAGCCAGGTCTTCGCAATATGCGTATCCGTCACATGAAAATAAGGGGGTTCCTTCAGCGTATCTATCTTCATACAATACTGGTTTCTCGGTGCAAACGGATCTCCGACAATCTTATTATACAAAGAAGGCGGAGTACCCTGAATTGAGAAAAGCTTTGTATTCTTCTGTGCAAGCTGAGGCAGAGAAGAAAGAAGCGCCCAAGTATACGGATGACGCGGATCGTAGAATACTTCGTCAACCTTTCCAAGTTCAACAATCTGACCGGCATACAGTACCGCAACCCTATCGGCAACATTGGCAACTACGCCAAGGTCATGCGTAATAAATACAATTGTGTACTTGAATTCCTTCTGCAGGTCTTTAATCAGCTTTAATATCTGTGCCTGAATCGTTACATCAAGTGCAGTTGTCGGCTCGTCACAAATCAGAATCTTAGGCTGACAGGAAAGTGCAATTGCAATGACAATACGCTGTCTCATACCACCGGAATACTGAAAAGGATAATCGTCAAAACGCTTCTCCGCATTCGGTATTCCAACTTTTTTCATCAAAATCAACGCGCGCTTTCTTGCTTCTGCTTCGCTACAGCCCTGATGTTTAATAATAACAGAAGTAATCTGCTTACCGATTGTAATAATCGGGTTCAAGGAAGTCATGGGATCCTGAAATACTGTGGCAATTCTTTCTCCACGAACCTGCATCCAGTCTCCGGAATATTTCATCTTGGCAAGATCAATCTCTGCATAACCGCGAAGAACAGTGTCCGTTTCTTCCTGATATCCGACACGAAAAGTAACATCACGATATATTTTGTCACGTTCTTCGTTTCTGTTAATATCCACGCCTTCTTGAATAGCCTGTTTGAATCCCTTCAAAATAGACTTTGCATAAGACTTACGCTTCATAAAAGGAAAACGATCAACAGAAAGCACGATTTCCTTGGCAAGCAACTTATTCCGATCACGAGTGGCATCATCTATATCATTCTTAGCAATTGCCTTCTCATATTCTGATTTAAGTGTTGCCTTCTTCTCTTCCCATTCCTGCAGATACTTCGTATCATTTTTCAATGCATTTTTTCTGCCTGAAACAGCAACTGCGTACTCTGCCTCCGTCTTTTTTATCTCCTCGGAAAGACGTTTCACTTCCTGCGCAGCCCGTTTGATTTCTTCCTTCTGTTTCTTGGAATCCAGTGTCAGACGATAATTATAGGTTTCTGCATGCTTGTATTTAAGGTCTTCCAGTTTCTTTTGGAATTCGGCATTCTCTTCTTCGGAAAGTAAGCCTCTCTTCTCCTTTTCAAGATTGAGTGCTTTTATCTTTCCGTATATCTCAGCGCCACCGGAAAGCTTGGAATACTCATCCAATTCCGCTGCATATTTAGCAACTGCCTTCTTCTCAGAATTACCATACGGAATCTCCGTAGCAGACAGTGTATCATCAGAGAACATTATACTGCCCTGATCAATGAAACCGTTCTCATCTAACATTCCGGCAAATGTCTTCGTAAAAACAGACTTACCAGAACCGGACTCTCCCACTATTGCAATGGATTCATTCTCATAAATATCAAGGGTAATCCCGCGAATTGCTGTCAGCACACGACCACGAACATGAAACTTAACTACAAGATCCTTAACGGATAAAAGTTTCTTTTTCTCTTCCATATTCCCCTCCTACATATGCGTTCTCGGGTCTGAAGCATCACCGAGATTCTGACCGACAAGATAAAGTACAAGAGTAATAATGGACGCAACAATAACAGGACTCCAGAATTCAATCTTCCACCCGGGAACAAGCATCGAATTCTGCGTCATCTCAATCAGACGACCAAGAGAAATTGTCTTCGTACCCATACCAAAACCGATATAGGTAAGGAACACTTCATAAGAAATGTAGGAAGGAACCTCCTCCGCCAACAGAAGCATAATAACAGATGTCATAAACGGAAGAATATTCTTAACTGTCAGACGAAGAATCGGTGTACCCAGACAACGGGAAGCAACGTTATATTCTCTGTCTCTGATAATCAACACCTGCGTACGAATAAAGTATGCAAGTCCAAGCCACCCGGTTACAGTCATGGCGAAAACCATTGTCCAGAAACCGGCCGTAAACAACATAACCATAACGGACATAATCAGAATACTCGGCACATTTGCAATAATCTGATATACCGTCGTCATAAACATATCTACCTTCTTGCTGAATCCCCAAATTGCTCCAAGAAGGATTCCGATAAACATATTAATGGCAGCACAGATAAATGCCAACGAAAGCGAAATTCTTGAGCCATACCATACCGCATCAAAGGTTGACTGTCCGGAAGCACCGGTACCCAAAATATTATGAAGGCTGAAACCAAACTTGGAAATAGCCTGCTTTGGCGTAAGGTGCTTTGCCTCCGAATCCATGATATTGGCCATGGGATCATAATGGGTAACCGAAGGATACACATAAGCAAAAACGATAATAAAAGCAAGAATAATCAGCGCTACTATATTCACTTTATTTCGGAAAAATACACGAAATACTGATTTCCAATAGGAATATCTCGGTGCGGTGATCTTCTCGGACTCAATCGAATCATGGCTTAAGGGAGAGAATAACTCCTCTTCCGAAAGGCCCAGTTCGTCGAGATTCATTAATTCGTCATTCATGAAAATCACCTTTCTTTCGTGTCAAATGAGATTCTCGGGTCGGCAACTGCCATAAGCAAATCACCAAGAATCAGTTCCGTAACCGTTAGCGTTGCATAGAACAGAGTCAATCCAACTATGACACCGTTATCGTATTTATTGATTGCATCCGTCAACATATTTCCTGCACCGGGAACATTATAAATTCTTTCCGTGATAATTGCACCCGTTAACGCTCCAAGAATACTGCCCGGAATGCCGTGAATAATCGGAATCATGGCATTTTTCAAAATATGCTTACGGAATATTTCGCCTTCAGATAAACCACCTGAACGGGCAAATTTGACATAATCGGAATTCATCTGGTCAACCATATAACGGCGTAGCCACTTCATCAGACTGGCAATGGAAGGAAGCGCCAACGATACAATTGGAAGGATATACATCAAATACAAGCGCTTGTCCGTATAATCCACGTCAAAGTTTCTTGGCAAATGGAATACCGATGTTCCGATTGCCTTAAACATAAAGATATATGCCAGTGACGGAACCGCAAGAATGAAGATATTATAGGCAGTTCCTATCTTATCAACGAGCTTATCCTTTCGAAGTGCCATCCAGATTCCAAGCGGCAATCCGAGAATGTACGCCAGAATTGTTGCCAAAATACCGATAACAAAGGAATAACCAACCTTGGAACGCCCGTTCTTTACAGTTGAAATATTCGTATAATCATCTGTGAAACGTCCCTGATAGACAAGATTACCTTCGAGGGAACCTTCCACATAGGTTGCACTATGCAAATCATCTGCACTCTCCTCACGCAAACCGGAGGGATATGTAACCATTGACATAACATGAGAACCCTGCGTAATATTCATTGTTTCCCATACGTCTACACCGGAATTAATCGCATAAGATTTACCAAGATTCATTGTTAAAAAGTTCTGATGCAGATAAGGGAACTGCTTATCAAAATACAGTAAATACTTGTGTTTCGTACCATTTCCCATAATAGCTGGTGAAAACTTTTTAGACGCAACAGAACCATCCTGGTTATATTGTGTATAAAGAGGATCATAAAGAGTATAGGAAAGCTTTCTCTCCCCTATATCCGTTTCAGAATCAACATAGTGAATACTGTCGAATGAAAAAATGGACTTTAAATACTTAGTAAGACGTATTGCCACCGGAATATCCTTATAAGCAAACAACACAGCAGCTCCGCCGGTCTTTAGTTTTCGACCGCCGGACATCATATCAGCCTCCAGTTCAACGATTTTATAACCTTTTGCGGTATAAATCTCCTTAAACTTCTCTATATTGTCTTTCGCTTCCTGCTTTGTAACCTTACCGGTTCTCGGATAAGTCGCAGCAGAAAACTCCTCCTGCGTAATCTCTCCGTTATTCAAACGTTTCGTCAGATAATCTGAGTACTTCACCATATCCACATATCCATACTCGCGCCACTTCGTATACATATACGTAGTTTTCTCATTACTTACCTTCTTCAGGTAAAGAGCATCGGACTGGAATATCAACTGACGGTCCATCAACGAATAAATCAAAATCATAACAATGGCCGTAACTGCGATAATGGATAAGATGCCTCCGATAATTCTTTTCGCTAAATATTTCTTCATGATCGTATCCCACTACAAGAAAGAATAAAGTACAAAACAACACTACCATAAATCGTGTCCAACAAATACACATAATAGGGAGGATGAGTTTTTCTCATCCTCCCACAAACATAATTGAGAAAAATGTTTCAATACTCAATTAATAAATTCCGAGGCAGTGAATCATATCACCGATTTCCTTCTGGAAAGTGTTGAGGTAAGTCTGCGGATCACCGTAGTCAGGACCCCAACCGGAGCAGTCATAAATATTGTAGTTACACTGTGCACCGGTCTGACAGTAATAACCATCATAGTACCAGTTTGCAAGTGACTCGCAATCAAGAAGATCGATAATAATTGCACCGTTCGTAGATTCTTCTACGGACTTCTTCATAGCATTTGCACGGTTAGCATACGATACTACGGATGAAGGATAAGAAAGTTCCAGATGTACCGGATGATCCTTATCGATTGTAATACCGAGTTCTTCTGCAGCCTTCTTAAGTTCTGCTACAGCATTAGCCGGATTATACCATCCATCGAAACCTGCACTGCTTCCGGCACCCTCTTCAAGAGTAGGATCCCATACCTTCATGGGAACACCGTCAGCATCAATCTGTGCCTGTACGATAGCACCATAATAGGTACCTGCCTTAAATGTCGTATCCTTACCATTAATCTTAACGGTTACATCCTCAGAAAGCTGTACAAAGTTTCCGGGTGTATAAGAATTGATTACGGAAAGAGCTGCAATTTCATCACCAACAACCTGTGCATTGTAAGCAATACGATCGTATGCAAATGAAAGAGCTCTACGGAAATGTGTATTCTGAAGAGCAAGATTAGCAAGGTCCTTCTGCTCATCGGTCAAACCGGAAACAACCTGTGTAGGGTCGCTGAACAACGCATAACCCTGACGATTCAGGTTAAGGAAGCTTCCGAAAGAGGTAGCATCCGTACCGGATACATAATGATACAAATCAAACCAACCATCATTCTTTGCAAGTTCCAAAGCTTCGGAATTCAGACCGCAACCATCAAGGAGTTCTTCCTTCATATCCTTATAAGCCTTGGTAGCATCCTTACCATCATTAAACAACCAGGTAATCGTCTTAATATTGATGTTATCCTTGTTCCAGTATGTAGGATTCAAAGAGAATACAATTTTATTGTTCTCGGTAAAGTTCGAAACAAGATAAGGACCGCAGTATGCGATATGGTCACGATCGATACCAAATGTTACGGTACCTGCTTCGTTTGCTTCTGCCCATGCATCATAGCCAAGAGCACCACCCTGAGAAAGGAAATACTTCTCATTCAAAGGTGCAAACGGGTTATATGCCATCATGGTCATAAAGTAAGGGGTAGGCTGAGCCAATGTGTATACAAGCGTATAATCGTCGGTAGCCTTAACACCAACATCACCAAAATCAACGGTGTCGCCATACATATACTCGGATGCGCCGGTGATAACACCATCTACAAGATAAGAGGTTGCTTCGCAATCGAGACAATGCTGCATACCGGTAACGAAATCATTTGCGGTAAGATCAGCAATCTTACGTCCCTGAGAGTCAACCCACTGTACACCCTTACGAATCTTGAAGGTGTAAGTAAGTCCATCATCGGAAACTTCCCAACTCTCTGCAAGAGCGGGCTTCATAACATTCTCACCATCATACTCAATCAGGTTATCGAATGTATTCACAATTGCTTCTGCGTCAGCAGCGAGATAAGTATTGAAGATATCCCATGTCTCAGGATCGGAAGAATAACCGATTGTATAGGTATCCTTCAAAGTATATCCCTTATCTGCAAGATACTGTTTCGCATATGCTTCATAAGTTCCGGTACCCTTCAACTTGATGTATTCCGTCTTTAAAGCTGTTCTGTCCTCAGGCTTAAGCGGATCTCCTGCAACAACTAACAGGTTGTGGTAACGATACTGATCATTACCCCAAAGGCAAGGGGATGCAGTGTAGGGAACTACACGACCGATTGCAAATGTACCACCCTGACAGGAACCGGGGATGTATACACAGGATTCCATAAGTTTTGCTTCGGAAATAGCTTCCAACGTATAACGAAGTGATATATTCTTAACCTCACCCTGCGCTTCTGCAAGATACTCTGCGTACTCTCCGAGTGCTGCATCGAAGATTGCACTGTCATCTGTCAACAAAACAGCCGCAGTAGGCGTCGGCTGACCCGGATTATCGGGGTTCTCAGTCGGAGTCACTTCATTCTGTGCCTGTGTAGGCGTGGTTGTATTATTATCTGCTTTCTTCGTTTCGCAAGCGCATAAAGAAGCAGCTAAGGCAAATACAAGCACAAGTGATAATAATTTCTTAGTACTTTTCATAATAACTCCTTCATATTAGAAAAATTAATCATTAGCATTTGCCATGCTAATAAGTGGATTATACCACAAACGGGAAATACAGTCAAGAATGCTCCTTCCCTCTCCTGCCTGAGAAATACTATTTGTAATCCATTTGTGTTGGTTTAACATACATTTTATTGTTAACTCTCATAAAAAAAGCGTATGAAAATGATTTCTCATTTGATATGCTCCCTTCTAGGTAGACAAGTGAAATAATAAAAAACTTGTTTACTTGGAAGGGGGCATGTTTTTTTGTCTAATAGTTTTACACCTGAAGAAAAGATACAGATAGTTCTTGAGTATAAATCAGGAAAAGGTTCT
>JAZQNM010000036.1:0-38354 GCA_045627305.1 Lachnospiraceae bacterium | reverse complement strand
GAGGACGACGGAAAGACACCGCTTAGCGTGCTGAAGGTAAACCTCTGGAATCTGGTGGATGCCGGTCATTTGACGGGTGTAAAAAAGTGAAACAATGAAAATATATAGGACATGAAATTTCAAGTAAAATTACGCGTCGATGTACTCGGTTGACGAAAACTCCGAATATTTGTATACTGAATGAGGCATTGGCGAATCAAATCGGTGTGGATTTGATTCAATTCTGTGCACGCAGGGAGTTATTATGAACGAGGAAAGATTACAACGGGAGGAGCATCTGCGCTATATTCTTGATGCATACGGTGACCTTATGTATCGTATGAGTCTGTCTATTGTCGGAAACCGCGAGGACGCAGAGGATATGGTACAGGATGCGATTTTGATATATCTTAAGGAAGCACCGGATTTTCCTGATGAAGCCCATGAGAAGCAGTGGCTTGTCAAGGTGGTTCGAAACGAAAGCCTGATGCTTGTTCGAAAGAATCGAAATCATGAGAGAATTCTTTCGGACTGGACTAAGGTCAGTGTCGGGAAAGATGCGGATTACGGGATTATGGATGCGCTTATGTCGCTTCCGGAGAAATACCGCAGTGTTCTGGTGCTTTTCTACGTGGAAGAGTACTCGATTGAAGAAATTGCAACAGTTATGGGAAAGACGGCATCCGCCATTAAAATGCGATTGAAACGTGGGCGTGAGATGCTTTCTGAGCGCGTGAAGAACGTAAGAGGTGAGGCAATATGAAGACAGAGGAACAACTGAAGCAGACAATGCGTGAGGAACGGTTGTCCGATGAGGCAAAGGAGCGGATTCTCAAGGCGGCTTTAGAACAGGCACATGTGACCAATGCAGAAAACTCCGGCGCAGAAACAAAGGAGATCTCTATTTGGGAGAAGATTGCAGCGAAGCAGAAGACGATTATACGGGTAAGTGTTGCAATTGCTGCCGTTTTTGTTTCGGTGGTGCTTATAGGAATTCTTTCCCAGTCAAAACTATCAAGATCATATGATAAAAGTGCAAAATCGGCTGCAACAATGGCAGAACAAAGGCAAGAGGTTACTAAGGCTGCTATGCCGACATGTGAAATTGAACATCCATCGGAGAAGAAAGAGTATATGCAGGGAATCAAAGGGCAGAATTCAACATCGTTTCCCGAATCTTTATCAGATTCACAAGAAGAGAGTGACGGACAGGAACTTGCAAATACGACGATTCTGTTTGGCGACGGAAAGATGCGATTTCTTTGCGAGAACCTTTCTTTGTGCCAGGAGTATTATCCGTATATTGTGACTCGTTTACACAAAAGTGATGAGGTAGTCTATATTACGGAGGTAGTGAGGGAAGGAGACGGAGTACTTGTGACTGCGTGGAGCGAGCCGATGGATTCCGACCACGGCTATCAATCCTTTGGGAATATGGATACCAAGACAATGAAGAAATATACGCTTTTACTGGATGAAAAAGGAAGGGTTATAGAGTAGTTTATGTGAGTTGACGGAACAGAATTTCGTCAACTCTTTTTTGTATAACAGGAAATTGCTCCGCATTTCCTGTTATACCTAAGGAAGCACACGCCTGTGCAGAGGAAATATGTCGCTACAAGGCGCACAGGCGGCGCGAGCATATCGCAAGCGATATGCTTTGTTCAATAACAGGAAATAGATTTGCATTTTCCCTGTAAAACAAAATGTCACTGACGTGACTTACGTGACATACTTTTTGCCATTTTTCATTGCTATTTTCCGTATTCTTTGGTATAATAATAAATAATTATGGGGTTAAGGGCAATCCAAAGAAACGGAGGATTCACAGATGAGTAAAGAGAACGAACCGATATATGGTGTAAACCTCAATCCGGACGGTATGGAAGGCAATGTCAGAATCGCCAATGATGTCATTGCTTCCGTCGCAGGGCTGGCAGCTACCGAGGCAGAAGGAGTTGCTTATATGTCCGGTAACTTAACGAGAGAGATTATCGGAAAGCTTGGAATAAAGAACCTCTCTAAAGGCGTGGTTATTGGCGTTGAGAACGGCGAGGTTAGCGCAGAACTTTCCCTTGTAGTCCGCTACGGCTACAGCATTCCGAAGGTGGCTAAGACTGTACAGGAGAAAGTCAGAACCGCTATCGAGGGTATGACAGGGCTTACGGTTGTACGTGTAAATGTACATATCGCAGGCGTGGACATTGAAAAGGCGTAATCATAACGGAACGGTAAAGGGAAGTGAACGATTGCGCGTTTTCTTCCCTTTTTCTATTTTTCAACAATATGTTCCGCTATAAGTTATTTTGATTTCAGATAAGGAGAACCACATCATGAGTGACGATATACAGATGGATGAAGTGGTAAAACTGACGCAGAGTGAAAAGCGTGAGCAGGTATTCATTTCCCTGTTCATTGCAGGCTTCTATGAGGAAGACGAGCGAAAGGAAGCGTTGCAGACCTACTACGGTATGCAGAATTTCAGTGAGGAGATTATGGCACTTGTTTATGACCGTTATGTGCTTGTAAGGGAGCAAATCGGTGCTATTGATGCCTTACTTTCCCGCTATGCAATCGGTTGGGATTTGAATCGTATCGGAAAGGCGGAAATCAATATTCTTCGCCTTGCTGTATATGAGATTGTATATGACGTCAATATCCCGAACAAAGTTGCAGCCAATGAGGCAGTAGAGCTTGCCAAGAAATATGGTGCAAGTGAATCGTATGGTTTTATTAACGGTATTCTCGGAAAGGTAATAGAGAACAGCAATGAATCCGGTGTATAGTGTTACACAAGTCAGCCTGTACATTAAGAACCTCTTCACACGGGACGGTGTTCTTGCACGTATCGTGGTAGAAGGGGAGGTTTCCAATTGCAAATACCATTCCTCCGGACATGTGTATTTTACACTGAAGGACGCAGGTGCACAGCTTAAGTGTGTTATGTTCGCATCTTCGAGAGAACGTGGATTGCAGTTCCCATTGAAAGATGGAGCAAAGGTACAGGTTCTCGGACGGATATCCGTATATGAACGCGACGGTTCCTACCAGATGTATGCAGAACGCATTGCGCTTGCAGGATTGGGAGAGTTGTATGAGCGTTATGAAGAACTGAAGAAGAAATTATATTCCGAAGGGCTTTTTGACGCCTCGCATAAAAAGGAAATTCCGCCCTATCCGAAGAAGGTTGGCATTGTCACGGCGAGAACAGGAGCTGCGTTGCAGGACATTCTGAATATTCTGCATCGCCGAAACCCTTATGTACAGCCAATTCTTTCACCTGCTCAGGTACAGGGTGAGGGTGCCGCAGATACTGTGGTTCGGGCTATTCACCGTTTAGAGAAGGTCGGCGTGGATGTGATTATTGTTGGTCGTGGCGGTGGCTCGATTGAGGATTTATGGGCTTTCAACGAAGAGATTGTCGCCCGCGCCGTTTATGAATGCAGCATTCCGGTGATTTCCTGTGTCGGTCATGAAACGGATACGACCATTATCGATTATGTATCCGATTTGCGTGCTCCGACCCCTTCTGCAGCGGCGGAACTGGCTGTCAGAGAAGCAGAGGATATTGAAGCTGCACTTGTGGATTATCACAGTGCACTGACCGGAGCAATGTTAGACATTTTGGATAGAAGGCGAGAGGATTTAATCCATTTAGAGAAGCTTCTTTCCATGCAGAAACCGTCTGCAAAGATTGAAAGAAAACGCGAATTCGTTCAGACAGCAGAACAGAGACTTCGTATGGCAATGAATAATCGTGTGAGGAAAGCACGTCACGAGTTGGAGATTTGTGCGGCAAGGCTTGATGGGAAGTCACCACTTAAAAAACTAAGTGGAGGTTTCGGGTTTATATCCGATACAACAGCAGCACCTGTGACAACGGTGGAAACATTGCATATTGGAGACGAACTTCGGATTACAATTTGTGACGGAGAGATTCAGACGGAAGTAAAGGGGATTACAAAATGGCAGAAGAATTAGAAGAAAAGACATTGGAAGAACGCATGGAGATGCTGACGGATATTATAGACAGACTTGAGTCGTCAGATTTGTCTTTGGATGAATCATTTCGGCTTTACAAGGAAGGTATGCAGCAGCTTCAGCTTTGTAACGGAATGATTGATACTGTGGAGAAAGAACTTCAGATTATTGAGGAAGGTGGTACGGAGAATGAGTGACAGCGTATTTGGCACAGAAATTTCAGAAAAAGCCGTGCAGATTACTGAGATGATTCAGAAGCTCCTTCCGAAGGAGGAAGGTAAGCAAAGAATCCTTTTTGAAGCAATGAATTACAGTGTTTTGGCCGGAGGAAAGAGAATTCGTCCGATGCTGATTTTAGAAACATACCGTTTTCTTGGCGGAGACAGAGAACGCGAGGATGCAATTGTAGTTCCGTTTATGGCTGCAATGGAAATGGTACATTCCTATTCACTCGTGCATGATGACCTTCCTGCAATGGATAATGATATGTATCGTCGCGGCAAGTTGACTACTCATGCGGCATACGGTCATGCAGTTGGTATTCTTGCAGGTGACGGACTTTTGAACCTCGCTTTTGAAACGGCACTTCATGCTGAGGCTTTGCCTTCGGAGCAGGACAAGGTGCTGAAGGCACTTCGTGTGCTTGCCGAGAAGTCCGGTTCATACGGAATGGTTGGCGGTCAGACCGTCGATGTAATCGGAACAGGAAAGAATTTTACGGAAGAGGAGATTCTGTTCATCTATAAGCTGAAGACAGGTGCTTTGTTAGAGGCTTCCATGATGATCGGAGCTATTTTGGCCGGAGCTTCGGAGGAGACGGTTTCCGCTATGGAGGATATCGCAGCCGATGTAGGTCTTGCTTTCCAGATTCAGGACGACATTCTGGATGTTACCAGTACGGTGGAACAGCTTGGAAAGGCTGTATTCAGTGACGAGAAGAATAAGAAGACCACCTATGTCTCACTTTTCGGCATTGAAGAGTCGCAAAAGACGGTTGAGGAGTTAACAGACCGTGCACTCAGCAGACTTGCGGAGTTTGGGACGGTAAATGAGGACGAGGTATTCTTACAGAAACTCCTTTTATATCTTGTTCACAGAACAAAATGATGATTACGGTTTCCGTATCCGATACGGGTACCGATTATGGTAAGAAAGCAGCCTGTATGACACTACGGGCCGGAGAAGACAATGAGCAATTGGCTTGATCAAATCAATCAACCGAATGATGTGAAGAAGATTCCCGAAGGGAAGCTTTCGGAATTATGCCGTGAAATACGGCGTCACATCCTTTATACGGTAAGCAAAAACGGCGGTCATCTTGCATCCAATCTCGGTACGGTTGAATTAACGGTAGCGTTACATCGCTTCCTGAATCTTCCGGAGGATAAGCTTGTATGGGATGTAGGCCATCAGTCCTATACGCATAAGATACTTACCGGACGAAAAGAGGCTTTTCGAACGCTTCGTAAGGAAGGTGGAATCAGCGGCTTCCCTAAACGCAAAGAAAGTCAGTGTGATGTAATCGATACCGGACACAGCTCCACATCTGTTTCCGTTGCCGCAGGTCTTGCAAAAGCACGTGATTTAAGAGGCGAGACCAATCGTGTGGTTGCAGTTATTGGAGACGGTTCCCTTTCCGGAGGACCTGCCTATGAGGCACTGAATAATGTCGGTCGATTTCATACGAATCTCATCATTATTTTGAATGATAATGAGATGTCAATTTCGAAGAATGTCGGCGGCATGGCAAGCTATCTGCGTAAGGTTCGCATGAGTGTTAATTACATCGAATGGAAGGGAAATGTCGAAACGGTCTTGAATAAGACAAGTGTCGGCGAAAAGGTTGCCAGAGGATTGCGAAAGACTAAGGCAATGCTTCGTTCGATTGTTGTTCCCGGTGAATTCTTCACGGAGATGGGGCTTACCTATTATGGTCCGGTGGACGGACATAACATTGAAGATATGGACCGTGCTTTACATGCAGCCGAGAAGATAAAAGGTGCGGTTATCATTCATGTTGTAACCAAGAAAGGCAAGGGCTACCGTTATGCGGAAGCTGAGCCGAGCAGATTTCACGGAACTCCGCCGTTTAAACTAAAGAGCGGTATTCCTGTCATCAAGAATGAGACAACTTCCTATACGGATGTGTTCCGTGAGGAAATTGTGAAGATAGGTCAGGATAATCCGAATGTGGTCGCGATTACGGCAGCAATGTCGGACGGAACCGGACTTGACCTTTTCGGGAAACGTTATCCGTCAAGGTTCTTCGACGTAGGAATTGCGGAAGGACATGCAGTATCTTTTGCTGCCGGCTTATCGCTTGACGGGATGCATCCGGTGGTTGCTGTGTATTCGACATTTTTGCAAAGAGGCTATGATGAGATGATTCAGGATGTGTGTCTGAATCAGAGACCTGTGACATTTGCCGTAGACAGGGCAGGAATTGTCGGAAGCGACGGAGAGACGCATCAGGGACTCTTTGATATCGGTTACCTGACGCAGATGCCCGGAATGACGGTGTTAGCTCCGAGAAACGGTTCCGAACTGAAGAAAATGCTATTATTTGCAGTGAACTATGACGGGCCGACAGCCATTCGTTATCCGAGAGGAAACAAGGATATCGCCTTTTTGGAGGATGATTCAGACATAGTATACGGTCGTTCCGAAATCATCAGGAAGGGCAGTAAAGTTGCCATTATGTTCGCAGGAACGCTTGGAAACGAGGCTATGGCTATTAGTGAAGGCCTTTTAGAGAATGGAATTGAAGCATCCGTTATCAATGCGAGATTTGTATCTCCGATTGATACCGATACCATTCGTGAACTGGCGGACAGTCATGAACTGCTTGTCACAATGGAGGAGGGAATCCGTGCCGGTGGCTTCGGTGAGCATGTAGCGGCATTTGTCTGTGAGGAGAAGCTTCCGCTTCAGGTAATGATATGCGCACTTCCGAACCGTTTTATGCCGCAGGGCAAGCCGGATGACCTTCGTATGGAATATGGATTGAATTCGGAGACTATTCTGAAAAGAATCCGTGAACGGATTTCGGAGAATAACCTATGAAGACAAGATTGGATATCCGATTGACGGAGGAAGGTACTTGCGGAACAAGAGCAAAGGCGCAGAATCTGATTCGCTCAGGCTTGGTTTCCGTCAATGGAAAGAAGGTTACGAAAACCGGTACTATGGTTGACGAAGCGGATGAGATTACGATTCGTGTGACTGAAATGCAGTTCGTCGGGCGCGGTGGATATAAGCTCTTGAAGGCAGTAGAGGTATTTGATATTGATGTTCTGGGGCTTACCTGTATTGATGCAGGGGCTTCCACGGGTGGCTTTACCGACTGTATGCTTCAAAAAGGAGCAGCTAAGGTTTTTGCAATTGATGTCGGAACGGACCAATTGGATGACAGCCTTCGTACAGATTCCAGAGTGGTATCCATGGAACAGACTAATATTAGGAATGTGACACCGGATATGCTCGGTGGTCAGGCTGATTTTCTTGCGGCTGACGTTTCTTTTATTTCTTTGCAAATCGTACTGCCCGTGTTTACTTCTTTGATAAAAGACGGTTCACGGATGGTATGCCTGATTAAACCGCAGTTTGAAGCTGGCAAATCCTGCGTCGGAAAGCATGGTGTCGTGAAGGACCGCAAGGTTCATCGAAGTGTGATTCACGATGTTTTACAATGTGCCGTTCAGGAAGGATTAAGGATTGACGGTCTGACCTGGTCACCGATTCAGGGTCAGAACGGAAATATAGAGTATCTGTTTGTGGCTACCAAAACAGAAGAGAATTCCCTTATGGATTCGAAATCCATAGAAAGAGTAGTAGATGAAGCATTTTTGCATTATAGCGAATAAGGAGAAGGACCCGCAGGGACGCTTTGCAAATCACCTTGCAGACTGTTTTCGTGAGAAGGGGTGCAGTGCTTATGTGATTGCACCGCTTGTGCCGGGTGACGATTACGGTGAAGTAAAACTTGAGGAAGGAACTGATCTTGCGGTTATTCTTGGCGGAGACGGTACATTCTTAAGAGCTGCGAAAGTTCTGCGTTCGTGTGGCATTCCCGTTATGGGAATCAACCTTGGAAATCTTGGTTTTTTAACTGCTGCAGAGTATCAGGATGCCGACAAGGCAGTGACAAAACTCTTGAATGGTGAATATACCATTGAACGTCGTGCACTTTTGCAGACATCCTTTGAAGGTAAAATTTCCGAAACTTTGGCATTGAATGATGTTGTTATTGCACGTACCGGATTCTCCCGATTGATTCGTTTAAGACTTTCGGTTAATGGACAGGAAGTTGAGAATTATCAGGGTGACGGTGTTATCATTGCAACGCCAACAGGGTCTACGGGATACAGTCTTAGTGCGGGCGGCCCTGTTGTTTCGCCGCTTGCGAGGACACTGATGATTACGCCTATCTGCCCGCATATGCTTCATGCCAGACCGTTAGTGGTTTCGGAGGATGACGTGATTACGGTAGAAGTAATGCGCAGTTCACGTTCTATGGAGAAGGAAGCACAGGTCACCGCAGACGGTGATGAGATTCTGTCGCTTTCCGTCGGCGAAAAGGTTTGCGTTCAAAAGACGGAGGGGGAAATCCCAGTTGTTATGCTGAAGGACATTTCTTTTTGGGAAAGAGTTCGCGGTAAACTATGATATTTTCCTGAAAAGTACAGAATATTGTGAGAAGAATCGGAGGTTTTCATGAAGAATAAGCGACAGATAAAAATCCTGGAATTGATTTCGAAGAATGAAATCGGTACGCAGGAGGAACTTGCACAGTTATTGACAGATGCAGGCTTCAAAGTTACGCAGGCCACCATTTCCCGTGATATAAGGGAATTAAAAATAACCAAGATGCCGATAGACAGGGGCAGACAGCGGTATGTATCCGTGTCCCGTGACGATTCCTCGAAGTCGAGCCGCGAACGTTTTGGACGGATTCTTCGCGAAGCGCTTGTTTCCATGGATATCGCACAGAACATTCTTGTCATTCGCACGAGTGCAGGAATGGCTATGGCAGTTGCCGCTGCAATTGACGGAATTCATATCCCGTCAATCGTCGGTTCTCTGGCAGGTGATGATACGGTATTCTGCGCCGTAAAATCCGCAGAAGAAGCTTCGGAGGTACTCGCTAAAATTAACGGATTCATCCGTGATGATTATGAAGAATAACAGCAATGCTGTATTCCGATAAGAAACTTTTTGAAAGAGAGGAAATATAGGTATGTCAGGACATTCCAAATTCGCAAACATCAAGCATAAGAAAGAGAAGAACGATGCGGCAAAGGGAAAGGTATTTACCCGTCTCGGACGTGAGATTGCCGTAGCCGTTAAAGAGGGCGGACCCGACCCGAACAACAACAGTAAGCTTAAGGATATCGTTGCAAAGGCTAAGGCGAACAATATGCCGAACGACACCATCGACCGCAGTATTAAGAAGGCAGCGGGAGATGCCAACGCTGTAAACTATGAGTTTGTATCTTACGAGGGTTACGGACCGAAGGGAATCGCTGTTATCGTTGAGGCTTTGACCGATAACAAGAATCGTACTGCAGCAAATATCCGCAGCGCTTTCACAAAGGGTAACGGAAGCATCGGTACTCCCGGTTGCGTTTCCTTTATGTTCGATGAGAAGGGACAGATTATTATCGATAAGGAAGAGTGCGATATGGATCCCGATGAGCTGATGATGCTTGCTTTGGATGCCGGCGCTGAGGATTTTTCCGAAGAAGAGGATTCCTATGAAATTATAACCGATCCCGATTCCTTCTCCGCAGTCAGAGAGGCAGTTGAGGCTGCAGGTATTCCGATGATTGAGGCTGAGGTAACGAAGATTCCGCAGACCGAGGTTGAACTTACCGATGAAAATGATATCAAGTTCTTCAACAGAACACTTGATTTGTTGGATGACGATGATGATGTGCAGGAAGTATACCACAACGGAATTTTGCCTGAGGAAGACTGATACCCAAAGTGTGCGCTTCATGTGAAGGAATCTTCCCGCATAGCGGACCTGCTTCAGATAAAAACGGTAGTGAGTAGAAAGTGTGCGGGTAGCGCACACTTATAGGAGTTCATGCTGCGCATGAAAGTGTGCGCTTCATATGAAGGAATCTTCCCGCATAGCGGGCCCCTCCTTCATATAAATTCCCGGAGAGAGGGAAAGGATTAGTATGCTTTTAAGTTTGCATGTAAAAAACTTTGCGATTATTGACGAGGTCTGGGTGGATTTCGGTGAGGGAATGAATATTCTCTCCGGTGAAACCGGTGCCGGTAAATCGATCCTTTTAGGGTCGGTAAATGCTGCACTTGGCGGTAAAGTCAGTAAGGAAATGCTCGGTAGAAACGGGGATTATGCTCTGGCAGAACTCGTATTTGACTGTGATAACGAGAAAGTAAGGAAGCTTCTTTTGGAACAGGATATTCCGATAGAAGACAACCTGATTATCTCGCGCAGGGTTTCGGATAACGGACGGAGTATCAGCCGCGTAAATGGTGAGGTTGTCAATACCGGGCTTTTGAAGGAATTGTCATCTTTGCTGCTTGAAATATTTGGACAGCATGAGAATCAGACACTCCTTGTTCCGAAGAATCAGCTTTCGCTTGTTGACCGTTATCGGAAGGAACAGACTTATCCGATTCTGGAAGAAATCCGTTCGCAGTATGCTGCGTATCGTAACTGCAGTCGTGAGTATGAGGAAGCACTTTCTCATGGCGAGAGCAGAGCAAGAGAACAGTCATTGTTGTCTTTTGAGCATGACGAGATTTCAATTGCTGCACTTAAGCCGGGTGAGGATGAATTGTTGGAGGAACGGTACCGGATTCTTTCAAATTGCAGTCGCATTACCGAGGCAGTCGGTGAGGCCGACAGGGTGCTTCATACCGATGCGAACAGTGCTGCGGATCAGGTTGGAAGAGCCTTGCGCCAGCTTTCCAGAGTTCTCGTTTATGATGATAAGTTGAATAGCATATATGAAGAGATGGAACAGGTGGAGGAGCAGCTTACGGACATCGGTTGCCGACTTTCGGATTACATCGACGAAATGGATGCGTCCGGGGATGAACTGGCAGAAACCGAGGAACGCCTGAATCTGATCAATCGCTTAAAGGCTAAATACGGCAAATCGATAGAGGATATTCTTTCTTACGATGCTGATCTGAAGGTTAAGATTGACCGTATGGAGCATTATGACCTTTATCTTGCTGAATTAAAGAAGAAACTTGATTCCGTAAATGCCACATTGGAAAAACTCTGTTCCAGACTGTGCAGCGTGCGGAAAGAAAGTGCCGCAGAACTGGAACAGAAAATTGCCGAAGTATTGCGTGATTTAAATTTCCCGGATGTGATTTTTGAGATTGCCATCCGTGAAGTACCGATGTCGGCCGATGGAACGGAGGAGGCTGAATTCCTGATTTCCGCAAATCTTGGAGAACCGGTACGACCGATTACGAAAATAGCGAGTGGCGGTGAATTGAGCAGAATCAGTCTTGCGGTTAAATCAGTTTTCGCCGGACAGGATGAAACAGAGTCTCTGATTCTTGATGAGATTGATACCGGAATCAGCGGACGTACCGCACAGAAGGTTGCGGAGGCAATGGCAGGAATTGCTGCCGAACATCAGATTATCTGTATTACACATCTGCCGCAGATTGCAGCGATGGCAGACCATCATTTTCTGATTGAGAAGGCATCGGACGATATGTCGACAAGAACGCGTGTGACAGCCCTGTCAGAGGAACAGACGGTTATGGAACTGGCAAGAATGCTTGGCGGTGCGGAGATTACCGAAACCGTTAAGAACAATGCCGAAGAAATGAGAAGGTTAGCAAAAAAGATATAGTATTTGTCAGTATGGAGGAAACATGAAGAAGATACTTTTTGTTGCATCGGAGTGTGTACCGTTCATTAAAACCGGAGGTCTTGCCGACGTTGTCGGTTCCCTTCCGAAGTATATTGACCGAAACGAATTTGATATTCGTGTTATGGTCCCGAAATATCTGGCCATTCCGCAGAAATACCGTGATAAGATGGAGTATGTAACTCACTTTTATGTGGATCTTGCATGGAGAAGCCAGTATGTCGGTGTGTTGAAAACCGAGTTGGATGGAATTACGTTCTATTTTATCGACAATGAGTATTATTTTGCCGGAGATAAGCCATATGGATATATCCATGAGGATATTGAGAAGTTTGCTTTCTTTGACAAGGCATGTCTTTCCGCACTTCCGGTATTGGATTTCAGACCTGACATTATTCATTGCCATGACTGGCAGACCGGATTGATTCCGGTAATGTTACATGACCGCTTCCAAGAGAATCCTTTCTATCACGGAATTAAGACGATTATGACAATTCATAACCTGAAATTCCAGGGCGTTTGGGATGCAAAATCCGTGCAGGATATAACCGGTCTTGGTGCATATTATTTTTCTTCAGACAAATTGGAAGCCTACGGGGATGCAAACTACCTGAAAGGCGGTCTGGTGTATGCAGACAGAATTACAACTGTAAGCAACACCTATGCAGAGGAGATTAAGACCCCGTTCTATGGGGAAGGACTTGACGGGCTGATGAATGCAAGAAGCAACTGCCTGTCCGGTATCGTCAACGGTATTGATTACAGCGAGTACAATCCTGCAACCGACCCGTACATTTTGAACCCGTATGACGCAATTACCTTCCGTAAAGAGAAGGTGAAGAATAAGAGAGCATTACAGAAGGAACTCGGTCTTAAGGTTGATGACAAGGTATTTATGCTTGGTATTGTTTCCAGACTCACCGACCAGAAGGGACTTGACCTTGTGGATTGTGTGATGGAGGAAATCTGCTCGGAGGATACGCAGTTTGTTATTTTGGGAACCGGTGATCCGAAGTACGAGAATCTGTTCCGCCACTACGAATGGAAATATAAAGAAAGAGTATCCGCTAATATATACTATTCCAACGAACGTTCCCACAGAATATATGCTTCCTGCGATGCATTTCTTATGCCGTCGCTGTTTGAACCGTGCGGACTTTCCCAGTTGATGAGCCTCCGTTACGGAACGGTACCGATTGTTCGTGAGACCGGCGGTTTGAAGGATACGGTAGAACCGTATAATCAGTTTGAAAATTCCGGAACGGGCTTTGGTTTCCGCAATTATAATGCGCATGAAATGCTTGGAACCATCCGTTATGCAAAGGATGTATATTATAACCACAGACGCGAGTGGAACAAGATTATCGACCGTGGAATGGCAAGGGATTATTCTTGGGTGAATTCCGCAAAGCAGTATGAGAATCTGTATCGCTCCATGTAAAGAATGCTATGTTCCCACGGTACTTCGGTGCCGTGGGTATTATGCTTTTTTGTATCACAGGATAAAGTATGCACTTTCGGAGGAATGATTATGAAACTTCGTGAATTGATTAACGGTGATTCCAGAATTCTGGTATCGGGAAATCCGGAACAGGAAATAACAGGAATCGCATATGATACAAGAAAAATTCAGCCGGGCAATCTGTTCGTGTGTATCGTCGGAACCGTGAGCGATGGGCATAATTTTATTGACAAGGCCATCGAACTCGGTGCTACGGCAATTGCCGTAACGAAGGATGTATCCGTTCCACCCGAAATCGCAGTAATCCGTATGCAGGATGACCGTGCATCTCTGAGTGAGATGAGTACCATTTGGTTTGGATGTCCTGCAGGGAAACTGATTACAATCGGGATTACCGGAACAAAGGGAAAGACAACCACGGCATTTATGATTCGGGAAATGTTAGAAAAAGCTGGCATTCCATGCGGATTGATTGGAACTGTATATAATATACTGGGGGATGAATGTATTCCTTCGGAACGTTCCACTCCGGAATCCTATGTTGTGCAGGAATACCTGCACAGAATGGTGCAGAACGGACTGAAGGCCGTTGTTATGGAAGTATCCTCACAGGGACTTAAGATGAAACGTGTCGGCGGTATGATGTTCGATTACGGTATCTTTACAAACTTCGGTAATGACCACATCGGAGACGGAGAGCACGCAAGCATTCAGGAGTATTTCGAGTGCAAGCGCATGCTTTTTGCACAGAGCCGCACCGGAATCTTTAATGGAGATGACGCCAGATTCGCAGATATGATAGCGAATCAGCCTTGCAGAAAGGTAGTTTACGGAGAAACGGCTGAAGCTGATTACCGTATGCAAAACCTGAAACTGACCAACGAGAATGGTGTTCTCGGAATTGCTTATCAAGTGTCCGGGAAGCTTAATGCGGATATGCAAATTGGTATTCCCGGAGCCTTCAATGCTTACAATTCTCTTGCCGGCATTGCATTGTGCGGAGAAATGGGAATCGGGACGGAGACAATGAAGGAAACCCTTAAGGACATTTCCGTTCGTGGCAGAGTAGAACTGGTAAAGGTTTCTGACAAGTACTCCGTTATGCTTGATTATGCGCACAACGGAATGGCATTACAAAGCCTTCTCTCCACACTTCGTGAGTATCAGCCGAAACGTCTTGTATGTATGTTCGGTTGTGGTGGAAACCGTTCTAAAGACCGCCGTTATGATATGGGTGAGATTTCCTCTAGGATGGCTGACCTTACGGTTGTTACTTCCGATAATCCGAGATTTGAGGAACCGGAGGATATCATTGCAGATATTGTTACCGGTGTGAAGAAGGCCGACGGACAGTATGTTACGATAACAGACCGTCGAGAGGCAATCCGTTACGTTTTACAGAATGCACAGCCCGGTGATTGCATAGTCATTGCCGGAAAAGGACATGAGGATTATCAGGAAATCCGTGGTGTACATTATCCGATGGATGACCGGGAGATGATTCTTAGCGAGGCTGCGGCCCTGAAGTGATTGCATATTCCATAGGGAACTTCAGACGAGCCGGACAGCATTATGGGGAGGAGTACACAGTTGCTTTTTGCAGATGTGATAATTGATATAGCGGCACCTTCGCTTGATAGGTCTTTTCAGTATCGTATTCCTGCGGAACTGGAGAACAAGGTTCGCATCGGCTCTCCGGTCAGGATACCATTCGGCAAAGGAAACAGTATGCGAAAAGGCTACATTGTCGGAATCAGTGATGTACCGAAGTTTGATGTTGCCCGAACAAAGGATATTTCCGAGGTACCCGAAAAGGATATGACCATCGAAGATACGATGGTTGCCTTGGCAGGATGGATGCGTGAGGAATATGGCGGTACACAGTATGACGCCTTAAGAACAGTTATCCCGGTGCATGAGAAGGTAGCAAGAAAACCGAAGCGAATCATTCGAAGAACTGCGACAGCTGACTTGATAAAGGAAGCCTATGCGCTTGCGGTAGCAAAGCATTATAAGGCTAAAGCACGACTCCTGGAGCCGCTTTGCGAACAGGATTTTATCCCTTATGAGCTGGCAATCGGGAAGATGAATATCTCGAAACCGACGATTGATTATTATACAGAACATGGTTTGCTTGAAGTTGTGGAAACCGGAACGGAGAGCTTCTTTGGAGACGGAATTCAGGTGGAACTCAACGAAGAGCAGGAGAAAGCCGCACAGGCTATTCTTACAGGAAGAGGGGAAGGCAAGCCGTTTCTTTTATTCGGTATTACCGGAAGCGGAAAGACAGAAGTCTATCTTCGTGTCATTGCGGATATTCTTCGTGAGGGGAAACAGGCAATCGTTTTGATTCCTGAAATAGCGCTTACCTATCAGACTGTATTACGGTTTTACAATTGCTTTGGTGACCGTGTTGGATTTGTCCATTCCAAGATGGCTGCCGGTGACCGCTATCTGCAGATGGAAAAGGCCAAATCCGGTGAGATATCGGTTATGATTGGACCGCGTTCCGCCTTGTTTACACCTTTCCCGAACCTCGGATTGATTGTAATTGATGAGGAACAGGAAAATTCCTACCATAGTGAAACAACACCGAAATATTATGCCGATGAGGTTGCCATAAAGCGTGCCAATGATTGCGGTGCGACCGTAGTTCTCGGTTCGGCTACGCCGTCCATTAAGTGCTACCATAGGTCTCAGATTGGTGAATATATTCTCCTCACGCTTACAAAACGAGCGAAGGAGGGAGCAATGCTTCCGAAAGCCGACATCGTGGATATGCGAGAGGAACTGGCAAATGGGAACCGGAGTATATTCAGCAGAGCCATGCGGCAGGCACTCACGGAATGTCTTGCTGCGAAGAAACAGGCAATGCTTTTTCTGAACCGACGCGGTTATTCCGGTTTTGTATCCTGTCGGAGCTGCGGAGAGGTAATACAATGTCCGCACTGTGATATTTCCATGACGCTTCACAGAAGCGGTAATATGCAGTGCCATTATTGCGGTTATACAATGAAACTTCCGGAAGTGTGTCCCGCTTGTGGGTCAAATTATATAGCTTCCTTCGGTACTGGAACTCAGAAGATAGAAGATTATGTGAAGAAGGAATTTCCCGAGGCACGTGTCATTCGTATGGATGCGGATACAACAAAAGGAAAGGACGGATACGAAACGATTCTTTCCGCATTTGCCGAAGGAAAAGCAGATATTCTTGTCGGAACGCAGATGATTGTCAAGGGGCATGATTTCGGAAATGTCACCCTAATGGGTGTTTTGATGGCAGATATGTCGCTTGGTGTTTCCGAATACACGGCCGCAGAGCGAACCTTTCATCTTCTGGCACAGGCAGCCGGCCGTGCCGGCCGTGCAAATTATCCGGGGAGAGTCATTATTCAGACCTATCGGCCGGAGCATTATGCTTTGCAGTTTGCCGCAGCACAGGATTATCCGTCTTTTTACCGTCAGGAGATTTTATACAGGAAAATGGCAAAATACCCGCCGTGTTCATTCCTTTTGAAAGTTCTCGGACTCGGAAAGGATGAGGGCAGGCTTACCGAAGCAATGCAGGTTCTGTCGGAAGAAGCTAAGGCCGAAGGCATCACGGTGCTTGGCCCCGCACCGGATTATGTAAAGTATGTAAATGAGATTTTCCGTCAGGTACTTTACGTCAAATGCGACGAAAGAGATTATTTGAAAGCGTGCAAGGACAGATTGGAGGCACATTCCTTTGAGGGAATATCCGTCCAGTTTGAATTCAGTTCATAAAGCAGGAGGAATAAAATGGCAATTAGAAAGATTCGAACAGAAGGCGACCGTGTACTTGGTAAGGTATGTAAGCCTGTTACCGAGGTGAACGGAAGAACCGAGGAACTGATTGAGGATATGATTGAGACGATGTATCAGGCTGATGGTGTGGGACTTGCAGCCCCGCAGGTTGGCATCTTGAAACGCCTGTTCGTTGTAGATGTAACACCGGAAGGAGACAATCCGATAGTGTTTATCAATCCGGAGATTCTGGAAACAGATGGGGAACAGACCGGATTTGAGGGATGTCTCAGTGTTCCGGGGAAGACGGGTACCGTAACCAGACCGAACTATGTGAAATGCCGTTATCAGGATATCAATCTGCAGTGGCAGGAGATAGAGGCAGAGGGCTTTATGGCACGTGCCATTCTTCATGAGAATGACCATCTGGACGGCCATCTCTATGTGGAGAAGGTTGAGGGCAAGCTGTATACGAATGAAGAGATTGAAGAAATACTTGCAAAGGAAGCTGAGCAGGCAAATCAGAACTGATATTGCGCTGACGGCATCAATGCAGTACAGAAGAAACGGAGAAGGATATGCTTAGAATTGTTTATATGGGAACTCCCGAGATTGCGGCAACCATTCTGAACAGACTGATTCAGGAGCCTTATGAAATCGTACTTGCCGTAACACAACCCGACCGCCCGAAGGGACGCGGAAAGGAAATGGCAATGTCAGCCGTGAAGGAACTGGCACTGAAATATGATATTCCGGTGTTCCAGCCGGAGAAACTAAGGTATCCGGAATCTGTTAAGGTTATTGAGAAGGCAAAGCCGGATATGATTATCGTTGCAGCATTTGGACAGCTTCTTCCAAAAGCGGTTCTCGATATTCCGAAATATGGTTGCATCAATGTGCATGCATCACTTCTTCCCGCATATCGTGGGGCTGCTCCGATTCAATGGGCAATTCTTGACGGACAGAAGGAAACCGGTATCACGATTATGTATATGAATGAGGGCCTTGATACCGGCGACATTCTTTTGCAGAAGACGGTTGCTATTGCAGATGATGAAACAGGTGGTTCTCTTCACGATAAGCTTGCAGAGCTTGGAGCAGAGGCTTTGGCAGAGGCAATTCCCGGTGTTCTTGACGGAAGCTTGCAGCCATTAAAGCAGGGTGAGATGACAACGGCATATGCAAAACAGCTCACAAAGGAAATGGGCCGATTGGACTTCACAAAGAGTGCAGTGGAACTTGAAAGGTATATCCGTGGTCTGAACCCGTGGCCGGGGACATTTACCACCTTGGACGGTAAGATGCTGAAAATCTGGCAGGCAGAGGTTACAAAGCTTTCTGACACTGACCTGGAGCCCGGAACGGTAACCGATATTACAAAGAAGTCCTTTACCTATGTTACGGCGGATGGCGGACTTAAGATTCTTTCCTTACAGCCGGAGGGAAAGCGAAGAATGACAACGGAGGAATTCCTCAGAGGTTATCATTTTCATTGATTGGATTACAGACACTTGTTTTAGAAAGGGAGGCGGATTGGTATGACGGCAAGAGATCTGGCATGGAAAATGCTGATGCGGATTAATGAGGACGGTGAATATGCCCATAAGGTTCTTCTGGCGCTGGATACTGCTGATCTGAATGCGAAAGATAAGGCATTCGTTACAAAGATAGTACACGGTACGATGGAACGCCGCCTGACCTGCGACTGGATTTTGGAGCGGAGAACCCAGAAACCGATTTCCAAGATGAAACCGAAGCTTCGCAATCTGATGCGAATGAGTGTTTATCAGCTTGTATTCTTAAGTCAGGTTCCCGCTTCCGCAGTATGCAATGAAGCGGTAAATATGGCGAAGAGTATTGGTTTTCCCGGTCTATCCGGGTTCGTGAATGCGGTCCTTCGAAATATTGCGCGAGAGATTGAAACAGCGGGAAACGGAAAGGAATACCTGGAGCATCTCGAGGAAGGAATGACGGAAACAGAGAGGATTTGTTTCCATTATTCCATGCCTGCGGAATTAGCAGCATATTATCTGGATTTTTATCCCGAGGACGCATTGGAAATGTTTGATGCATTTCTTTCGGACGGTAGTATTGCAATTCGCTGGAATAAGAGCCGATGCACGCTTGCGGAACTGGAAGATTCCCTAAAGAGTGAAGAAGCCGCTTATGAAAAGGGACTTTTTGACAATACATTCCGACTTGGAAAGATAGGAAATCCTTCTAAACTGCAGGCATACAAAAACGGCTGGTTCAGTATTCAGGACGAAAGCTCTGCACTGTCCGGCAATATTCTTCCGTTGAAAAAGGATATGAAGGTGCTCGATTTGTGTGCAGCACCCGGAGGAAAGACAATTCATATTGCAGACGAACTGTGTGCGCTTGGTGGCGGATCCGTAATGTCACGCGATATCTCCGCACAGAAGATTGCAAAAATCAAGGAACATGTGAAGCTTCTTGAACTGAACAATGTTACTTGTGAGATTAAGGATGCAACCGAATACGATAAGGCATCCGAAGAAGCTTATGATATGGTAATTGCGGACCTTCCGTGTTCTGGACTTGGCGTAATCGGTCGGAAACCGGACATCAAGTTTAAAACGGGTTTGGATGAGGTGGAGATTCTAGCAGAACTGCAGCAGAGTATATTGCGGCATGCAATCCGTTATGTGAAGAAGGGCGGTTTTCTGTGCTACTCCACATGTACGATAACCAGAGAGGAAAATGACGAGAACTGCCGTTTCCTTATGAAGAACGGTATGAAACCTTTCGATTTTTCGAAGCGGATTCCGGAAACACTGATGAAACGTTATCATGACGGAAGCATACAACTGTTCCCGCAGGACGGAACGGACGGTTTCTTCATCTCCCTGTTTGTAAAGGAAACTTAATATGATAGATACGGATTTGAAAAATCTGACGCTTGATGAACTGACAGAACTGATAAAAGAACTCGGGGAGAAGAGCTTTCGTGCGAAACAGATTTATGAGTGGATGCATAAGAAACTTGTATGTTCTCCGATGGAGATGACCAATCTGTCCGAAGCATTTCGAAAGAAACTTTCGGAGGAATATCGGTACACCGTTCTTGAAAAGGTGGTTCTTTTAACATCAGAGATTGATGGAACCAGGAAATATCTTTTCAGACTTCATGACGGGAATGTCATTGAAAGCGTGTGGATGCAGTACCACCATGGAAATTCGGTTTGTATCTCTTCACAGGTGGGGTGTCGTATGGGGTGTTCCTTCTGTGCATCCACGCTTGGAGGACGAATCCGAGACCTGTCTTCGGCAGAGATGCTCGAACAGGTTTATGCGATTGCACGTGATACCGGGGAACGTGTGTCCAATGTAGTCGTAATGGGAACAGGGGAACCGCTTGACAATTATGATAATCTGCTAAGATTCATTCATATGCTTACAGATGAGAATGGGCTGAACATTAGCCAGCGAAATGTAACCGTATCCACCTGCGGACTTGCTGACAGACTGAAAAAGCTTGCCGATGAGAATTTGGCAATCACGCCCGCACTTTCACTGCATGCACCGAATGACGAACTTCGCCGCAAACTGATGCCTGTTGCCAATCGGTACAGCATAAAAGAATTGATGGAAGCAGTGGATTATTATATAGAAAAGACGGGACGCAGAATGACATTTGAATACAGTCTGATTCAAGATGTCAATGATACACCTGCCTGTGCAAAGGAACTGATTGCACTCCTAAAGGGCAGAAACTGTCATGTAAATCTTATCCCGGTAAACCCTGTTGAAGAGAGAGATTACAAGCGCTCACTTATTACAAATGTGTTAAGTTTTCAGAATTTACTTGAAAAAGCGGGGATAAATGTTACTATTAGAAGGGAAATGGGATCCGATATTAATGCTGCCTGCGGTCAGTTGCGCAGACATTATGAGAGCGGAACCGTATCGAGCGAGGAGGAATCGGAAAGATGAAGGCAGTTGCCGTAACCAATGTTGGAAACAAGCGAAGCATGAATCAGGATTATTTCTTCAGTTCTGACGAACCTGTCGGAATTATGCAAAATCTTTACATTGTGGCGGACGGAATGGGCGGACACAATGCCGGAGATTATGCTTCAAGATTTTCCGTAGAGAGATTTGTCGAGCTAGTTCGGGAGAGCAAGGAGCGAACCGAGATATCGGTAATTGAGGCTGCACTCAGAACAACCAACGAGGAACTGATAGCGAAAGCCAAGGCTCAGCGTGAGTATGAAGGAATGGGTACCACATTTGTCCTTGCTACACTTGAGAGTGACGGTAACCTTCTGATTGCGAATATCGGGGACAGCCGTCTGTATATTGTAAATGATAAGATAACCCAGATTACACAGGACCATTCGCTTGTTGCAGAGATGGTTCGTAACGGAGAACTGAAGAAGGAAGAGGCACGTTTTCACCCGCAGAAGAATGTTGTGCTTCGAGCACTCAGCACCCGTTCTGTTGTGAATCCGGATTACTATAAGATTAAGGTGAACAGAGGAGACTACGTTCTTTTATGTTCCGATGGTCTGTGGGAGATGGTGGAGGAAGGTGAACTTCTGAAACTT
The DNA here is from genome assembly GCA_045627305.1 of Lachnospiraceae bacterium. Taxonomy (GTDB): domain Bacteria; phylum Bacillota; class Clostridia; order Lachnospirales; family Lachnospiraceae; genus ISDg. The sequence goes on along the minus strand of JAZQNM010000036.1, from coordinate 16,728 downwards.
GTCAGTGAGTATGAGGACGTCAAAGATATCGCCGATAAAATGGTCTATATGGCCAACGAGAACGGCGGAATGGATAATATCACATTGATTTTACTGAAAGTATGAGACTTTGGTTTCATTCGATTTGATTTAGGAAAGGATAGTTTAGCAGTATGATTACACCGGGTATGATGATAGGTGATCGCTATGAGATTATCGAAAAGATTGGTTCCGGCGGAATGGCGGATGTATATAAAGCCAAATGCCATCGCCTCAACCGTATGGTAGCGATTAAATTTCTGAAGGCAGAGTACAGCAGTGATAACATATTTGTCACAAAATTCCGTGGCGAAGCAGAATCCTGCGCCGGACTCACGCACCCTAATATTGTCAGTGTTTATGATGTAGGAGATGAGGGAGACCTTCACTACATCGTTATGGAACTTGTGGAAGGCATTACCCTGAAACGTTATATTGAGAAGAAAGGACAGCTGGACATTAAAGAGGCTGTCGGTATTGCAATTCAGATTGCACAGGGTCTTGAGGCCGCACATGCCAAGCATGTCATCCATAGAGATATCAAGCCGCAGAACATCATTCTGTCACGTGAAGGAAAGGTTAAGGTTGCAGACTTCGGTATTGCGAAGGCTACCACCTCCAATACCATTCGTGAAACAGCGGTAGGATCCGTTCATTATCTGTCTCCGGAGCAGGCCAGAGGCGGTTACAGTGATGAGCGTAGCGATATTTATTCTCTTGGTATCACGATGTATGAAATGCTTGCCGGTAAAGTTCCTTTTGCCGGAGATAACAATGTGTCCATTGCGCTTGCGCATATTAACGGTGTGGCAACGCCTTTGTCGGAATTGAATGAGAATATCACACCTGCGGTCGAGAAAATCGTACGCAAATGTATGAGTAAGAAGCCGGAGAGAAGATATGCCAATGCCGGAGAACTGATTCGAGACTTAAAGGCTTCCCTGACCAACCCGAAGGGCGATTTTGTTACTACCATTGCAGCAATGGTTTCCGATTCACCGACACGCTCTATTTCCGGTGATGAACTGAAACAGATTAAGAGTGGGGCAAAGTCAGGCTTCTTTGATGAAGAAGACGACGGTGACGAGGAGGATGAAGATCCGAAGAAATCAGCTGCCGTGATGCGCAGAAGAAATGATGAGGACGAGGATGAGGATATTGACGATGTAAACGGAATCTGGGAGAAGGTTGGACTGGTTTCCAGTATTCTTTTGATGATTGCCGTTGCAATTGTTGTCATCATTTTCGTTGGAAAGGCAACGGATATCTTCAAGAAGTCCAATGTCGGCGAGACACTGAAGCCTACGAAAAAGGTTACGGACACGCCTACTCCGACACCGGTTGAGAAGACGGAAGGTATGCCGAACCTTGTTGGACAGACCTTTACGCAGGCAAAGGTTAAGCTTGAATCGATGGGACTCAGTCTGAATATTATGGGACCGGAGGAAACGGAACCCAATAAAGATTATCCTGCAGGAACCGTATCCAGACAGGAGCCGATGTTCGGTTCGGAACTGTCTGAAGGAGATACTGTTGTTTTGTATATCAGTATAGGACGAGGCACATTTGTCATTCCGTCTGTTAAGAATAAGACTTTGGAACAGGCAAAGGCAATGTTCTCAAGCAGTATGCAGGTTGTATCAATACCGGAAACCAACGATAAGGATGAGAATACGGTACTTAGGACCGAACCGGCAGAAGGTGCTACCGTAGAAATCGGTTCAACAATTACGATTTATTACAGTATCGGGCCGGAATTGGTTGAGGTTCCGAATATTCTCGGAGATTCGCTGTCAACCGCAGAAAGCAAACTGACCAATGCGAACTTTAAGTTTGAGATTAAGAACGGTTACTCCGAGGAGGCACAGGGACTCGTATATGAACAGTCTCCCAGTGCCGGAACAGAAGTGAAGAAGGGCGCGACGGTTACCATATTCGTCAGTGATGGACCGGAACCTACTCCGACACCTACCCCCACACCGGAACCTACTCCGACTCCGACACCTACTCCTACACCGGAACCTACGCCAACACCGGTACCGACACCTACGCCGATACCCGGCCCGGGCGATCCTTCTTCGGGACAGCCTAACGGTGAGAATTAATCTGACGAAACGGACACGCTATGGAGAAGGCTAACGGTAAAATAATCAAAGGAGTCGGTGGACTCTACGAAGTGTATGTTGAGGACCTTGGTCCGGTGGAATGCCGGGCCAAGGGAATTTTGCGCTATAACGGAATTCGACCGCTAATCGGAGACGATGTCAGGATTACGATTCTTGACCGTGAGAAGCGTATCGGAAATCTGGATGAGGTGCTTTTGAGACGCAATTCCCTGATACGTCCTGCTGTGGCCAATGTGGACCAGGCAATGATTGTATTTGCCATGCGTGATCCGGAACCTCATCTGAATCTGTTGGACCGTTTTTTGATTCTGATGAATCGGGAACATGTTAAGGTTGTAATATGCTTTAACAAGACGGATAAAGCCAAAGAGGGAGAGATTGAGCACCTTCGTTCGATTTATTCCGGAAGTGGCTGTGAGATGTGTTTTGTGGAAGCGAAAAATCCGGAAACGATGCAGCAGGTCTATGAGATTTTACGGAATCGGACGACAGTACTTGCAGGACCTTCCGGAGTCGGTAAATCTACAATTATGAACTTTGCACAGCCTAAGGCATGTATGGAAACCGGAGGGCTCAGCGAGAAGATTCAGCGCGGAAAGAATACAACAAGACATTCCCAGTTGAACTATGTTACAAAGAATACATATCTGTGCGACACCCCCGGATTCAGTTCCCTGTACCTTCCGGAGGATATGGAGGCTTCAGAACTTGCAGCTGAATATCCGGAATTCAGACGGTATGAAGGGATGTGCAGATTTCCGGACTGTGTTCACAGAAAAGAACCGGATTGTGCGGTAAAGAATGCTGTGGCTTCCGGAGAGATTGCTTCCGAACGTTATGAAAGCTATCAGTTGCTTCACGATGAGTTGCTGAACCGAAAACGATGGTAAGTGATGCTATTAATGAAACAATTATTATTCAGGAGACTGATGATATGGATAAGTTAGAAAAATGCAACCGTCTTTCCCCATCTATTCTGGCGGCTGATTTTAATATTTTGGGTGAACAGATTGCAGAAGTGAGAGATGCAGGAGCGGATTTTTTGCATTTTGATGTAATGGATGGGCTGTTTGTTCCAAGCATCAGCTTTGGTGTTCCGGTATTGCAGAGTATCCGTAAGAAGACGGATATGTTTCTGGATGTTCATCTGATGATTGAGAATCCGATTCGTTATGTGAAGGTTTTTGCCGATGCAGGTGCTGATTTGATTACCGTTCATTATGAGGCATGTGAGGATGTGAAGGCAACGCTATGTGCAATTCGTGAAACGGGTTGTAAGGTCGGAATTACGATTAAGCCGAAGACACCTGTCAGTGTTTTGAAGGATTATCTGAAGGATGTGGACTTGATACTCCTGATGTCTGTGGAACCCGGTTTCGGCGGACAGAAGTTTATTCCGGATTCCCTTTCCAAACTTACGGAAACAAGAAATATGCTTCGTGGAATGAAGAAGCCGCCGCTTCTTGAGGTGGATGGTGGAATCACTTTGGAGAATGTGGAAGAGGTATTGAAGGCCGGTGCAGATACGATTGTTGCCGGAAGCGCGGTATTCCGCGGTGATATTAAGGAAAATGTGAAAGCATTTGAGAAAATACTGAAGAAATAGAGGTTACCTTATGAAATTAGGAATCGTTGGACTTCCCAATGTGGGAAAGAGTACTTTGTTCAATTCATTAACGAAAGCCGGAGCAGAATCTGCAAACTATCCGTTCTGTACGATTGACCCGAATGTCGGTGTCGTTTCCGTACCGGATGAAAGATTACAGGTTCTGACCGATATGTATCAATCTAAGAGAACAGTTCCGGCTGTTGTGGAATTTGTCGATATCGCAGGGCTCGTAAAGGGTGCATCAAAGGGAGAAGGTCTTGGAAACCAGTTCCTTTCACACATTCGTGAAACAGATGCCATTCTGCATGTTGTCCGTTGCTTTGATAATTCCAATATCATTCATGTTGAAGGAAGTATTGACCCGATTCGTGATATTGAAACGATTAATCTCGAATTGATTTTCGCCGATTTGGAAACGGTAGAACGTCGTATCGCAAAGGTTTCCAAGGGTGCCAGCTACGATAAGGCACAGGCGAAAGAGAATGAAATGCTTCACAGGATTAAGGAGATTCTTGAGAGCGGAAAGAAGGCTTCCGAGTATCAGACTGATGATGAAGATGAAATTGGCTGGCTTAAGGGATATTCCTTCCTTACCAGAAAGCCTGTTATATATGCGGCCAATGTTTCCGATGACGATATTGCCGATGATGGCGCATCCAATGATTATGTAGCAAAGGTTCGTGAATTTGCGGCGGAGGAAGGTTCCGAGGTTTTTGTCATCTGTGCGGAACTTGAGGCGGAGATTTCCGAACTGGAAGAGGATGAGAAGAAAGAATTCCTTGAAGAGATGGGATTGAAGGAAGCAGGACTCGAAAAACTGATTCGTGCAAGTTATCACCTGCTTGGTCTGATTAGTTTCCTGACAACCGGTCCGGATGAGACCAGGGCTTGGACGATAACAAATGGCACGAAAGCACCGCAGGCTGCCGGGAAAATCCACACCGACTTTGAACGCGGCTTTATTCGTGCAGAGGTTGTCGCATATGATGATCTGACGGGCTGTGGCGGCATGCTTCAGGCAAAGGAGAAAGGACTTGTCCGCTCCGAAGGAAAGGAATATGTTGTGAAGGACGGAGATGTTATTCTGTTCCGTTTCAATGTTTAATGGAGAAGAGATATGTATCTTATGAATTTTGGTGCTGAGTTTACGGATATCAATTTTCCGAATCTCGGTCTGTATTTCAAGAATGTTCGTGACGGCATTAATGTGTTTGGATTCCGAATTGCATTTTACGGTATTATTATCGGATTTGCGATGATTATGGGATATCTGGTAGCGGAATGGACAGCGAAGAGAACCGGACAGGATGCTGAAATGTATCTGGATTTCGCAATTATTGCCATTATAATCAGTGTGATTTGTGCCAGAATATACTATGTCGTATTCAACTGGGATGCTTTTTCCGATAAACCGCTTAGTGTATTTAACCTGAGAACCGGCGGTCTGGCTATTTACGGAGGTGTAATCGGCGGTATTACGACGGCCTTTGTATTTGCCCGTATTAAAAAGGTTAGTGTCGGATTGTTCCTGGATACCGCAGGCGTTGGTCTATTAACCGGTCAGATTATCGGACGGTGGGGCAATTTCTTTAACCGTGAAGCATTTGGTTCTTTTACGAACAGTTTGTTTGCAATGCAGGTTGATGTCAGAGATGCATCTTCGTATTTTAATCCGAATTCCAGTCTCGCCTATGTGGAAAACCTTTTCGCAGGGAAACCGAAGGCTCTGGAAAATGTAATGGAGATTAGGAACAATGCGATTGTTACGGAAACTGCCACCTACATTCAGGTTCATCCGACCTTTCTCTATGAATCGTTGTGGAATCTGATTCTGCTGATCATTCTTCTTTTTTATACAAAACATAAGAAGTTTAATGGAGAGATTATTCTGTTATACCTTTTTGGATACGGTCTTGGTCGTCTGTGGATTGAAGGACTCCGTACCGATCAGCTCTTTCTGTGGAATACCGGAATACCGGTTTCTCAGGCATTGAGTGGTGTGCTTATGGCGTTGGCACTTGTACTATATGTGATTCTTTTTGTAAAGAGCAGGAAGAAGGCAACAGCCTCGAATGAAGAAGGCAGATAATAAGGCCGATTTCCACTCGAATAATTCTATATGAAATTACTTAAGCGAAACAGCTTCGGCTGTTTCGCTTTTTTTGTGTGTTATGGGAATTTGTTCAGCATTTCTTATGTCGCAAAAAGTACCTTCCCCTATAAAAAACACTCGAGATGCCTTGTTTACTTACATTTTTCCGTGAAATCGAACAGAATATGAAATTTTTGTAAAAAAAGTCTTGCATTTTCAAAAAATACCCTGTAATATAAGGATGTGGAGCGAAATGGAGTGAAATTCCATAAAAATGATACAAAGTGGAGCAAATGATGAAGACACTGGCAGGAAAATTTGAGCATACGATAGACCCGAAGGGTCGTTTTATTATGCCCGCCAAGCTTCGTGAAGGGCTTGGAGATTCTTTTACTGTCACGATTGGTTTGGATGGATGTCTTTATATTTACTCAGATGAAGGATGGGAGAAATTCTTACGGGAGTTGGCGAATTTACCGGGTACTACAGAGCATAGAAAGATTAAGCGTGCATTTATGGAGAATGCGGCCTGCTGTGATATTGATAAGCAGGGACGTGTCCTGGTACCGGAAGTATTGAGAAAGAAAATCGGTATTGATAAAGAAATCGTACTTATTGGTTTGATTGATAAAATTGAAGTTTGGAGCAAAGAAGTATACGAAGCACAGAACAGTATTGATTCGATTGAAGATATCGTCGAGAATCTTACGGAATTCATTCACTTCTAAGGAGGCAGCAAATGGGAGAGTTTAAGCACTATTCCGTAATGCTTCCCGAAACGATAGAAGGCCTGAATATTAAACCGGATGGCATATATGTGGATGGAACACTTGGAGGAGCTGGACATTCTTCAGTAATAGCCTCCAAACTTACAACCGGACGCCTGATTGGAATCGATCAGGACGGCGATGCTATAGAAGCCGCAAAAAAACGGTTGGAACCTTACAAAGACAGAGTAACCATTATTCGAAACAATTATGAAAATATGCTGAACGAACTGGACAGATTGTCTATCGACAGCGTTGACGGTATTCTTTTGGATCTTGGCGTATCCTCTTACCAGTTAGATACGGCAAGCAGGGGATTTTCCTATATGGAGGATGCACCGCTTGACATGCGAATGGATGACAGAATGGAACGCACGGCAGGAGATATCGTGAATACATATTCGGAGAACGAACTGTTTCGCGTAATCCGTGATTACGGCGAGGATAACTTCGCTAAGAATATTGCAAAGCATATTGTTCAGTACAGAACGGAACGCCCGATTCAGACAACGGGAGAACTTGTTGAGATTATTAAATCGGCGATTCCCGCAAAGCTACGCGCAACAGGCGGTCATCCCGCCAAGAAGACATTTCAGGCACTGCGTATTGAACTGAACCGTGAATTAAATGTGTTGCAGGACTCCATAGACGGAATGGTTGAAAGACTGGCACCGGGCGGAAGATTCTGTATTATCACATTTCATTCTTTAGAGGACAGAATCGTTAAGACAGCATTCAGAAGGGCGGAAAACCCATGCACCTGTCCACCAAGCTTTCCGGTATGTATATGTGGAAAGAGGCCACTTGGATCGGCTGTCACAAAGAAACCGATTCTGCCGAGTGAGGAAGAACTCGAAAACAATTCGAGATCGAAAAGTGCAAAGCTGAGAATATTCGAAAAATATTGAGTTTTTTTAAATTTTAGGGTATGATATGAAAGGAGATTGCCGCCATGGCAGCTTACAGAGAAAGACAGCAGAATATTGACGAGAACAGACGTTTACGTAATCAGGAATATATTGACGGCAATGCCGTACGTAAGCCCTTATATAAGCCTGAAGAGACCCCGGAACATATTCAGGAGTCCCAGAAGGAAAAAAGAGCGCAGATTGACAGAAGAGCAGTTGCCGGAATTACCAGACAGATGGATTTTCTGAACATGGTTGTTATCGGTGTGGCCATAGCATTTGTTATGGTTCTTGCAATCCGTTATCTGAAGGTTTCCGCAGAAGTACAGGAAACGAACAAGGCAATCGTGAATCTGACGAAGAATTACGAAACTCTTCAGGGCGAGAACGATGCACGCCTTGTAGACATTGCAGATAATATCAATCTGAATGAGGTTTACGAAATCGCAGTCGGCGAGCTCGGAATGGTTTATCCGAACCATAATCAGATTATCGAGTATGAGTGCGCAAGCAGTGGATATGTTCGTCAATATTCCGAGGTTCCGGAAGCAGCAGACGAAGGAGATACCAACGCAATTACGGATGTTCTTCGCCAACTGATGAAATAATCCGTGAACAGACGGAAGGACAGTAGTATGAAAGACCATTCTGACGATAGAGTTCATTCAAAAAGGCCGCAGAAGAAGAAAAAGATTTTCACCCGCAAAATGCAGATTCGTTTTTTGTGGGTGTTTGGCACCACCATTGCACTTTTTCTTTTCCTTGTCGGCCGTATCTTTTTTTTGAACGCAAAACATTATTCCGAATATTCCAATGCAGTACTCAGCCATCAAAGCTATGTCAACACGAATATTCCGTATCAGCGCGGTGAAATCACTGACCGTAACGGTGCCGTTATAGCAACCAACATTGTCACCTACAATGTTATTCTGGACCCGAGTGTTACGAATGCCAATGACGGTATGTATGTTGAACCCACCATAGAGGCATTGGTACAGGCATTTAACGATCCGAAGATTACATCGAATAATCTCCATGATATTTTACAGAAGAACGAAAAGAGCCAGTACTATATTCTTTTAAAAGACCGTACCTATGAAGAAGTTTCCACCTTTAAGCATCTTCAGGAGGCCAATCATAAGTATGTTAAGGGTGTTTGGTTTGAAACCGTATATACGCGAGACTACCCTTACGGAAGTCTTGCTTCGCATGTAATTGGGTTTGTGAAGGCTGATAACAGTGCGGCAAATGGCATTGAACTTCAATATGACCAGTATCTTGTCGGAAGGGCCGGACGCGAGAGCGGTTACTATGATTCCGAGCTGAATTTGGTTAAGAGAACCTGGCCGGCAGAAGATGGTGCTACGGTTGTATCCACAATCGATGTTGCCGTTCAGACACAGGTGGAAAAGCACATAAAAGAATTCAACGAAACAATGGGATGTAAGAATATCGGTGTTGTTGTCATGAATCCGAATAATGGTGAAATCTATGCCATGGCAAGCAATGAAGGCTATGATTTGAATAACCCGAGAGATTTGGAGTCCTATCTTTCCGAAGAGGAACTTGCAGAAATCGGTGACGACGATGAAAAACGAGCTGCAGCCATGAATGCACTGTGGAGAAATTTCTGCGTCAGTGATACTTATGAACCCGGTTCCACATTCAAATGTGTAACGGTTTCTTCTGCATTGGAGGAAGGTGTTGCCACACCGGAAAGCACCTATTACTGTGCCGGTGTAGCCGAACTGGACACCTACAAGATTCACTGTAATAACCGTAGCGGTCATAAGACACTTACTTTGGAACAGTCATTAATGAATTCCTGTAATATGGCAATGATAGATATTGCCGGAAAGCTTGGAAAGGATACATTCCGTTCCTATCAGGAACGTTTCGGATTTGGTTATCGTACCGGTATTGACCTTCCCGGCGAGGCAAAGGGTATCCTTGTAGACGCACAGAACCTGAACCTGGTTGAGTTGGCAACCAGTAGTTTCGGACAGGGCTTCAATGTTACGATGGTTCAAATGGCAGCTGCCTATAGCTCTATTGTAAATGGCGGTTATTATTACACGCCGCATGTAGTTAAAAAGGTAGTAAACCAGAATGGTGCAACGGTTTATGAGGCTAAAAATACGATTTCAGCAAGGACAGTATCCAAGTCCACGGTTGAATTTATGAGACAGGCAACACTCAGCACTGTTGCAGGTGGTACTGCAAAACCTGCACAGGTAGAGGGCTATCTTGTCGGTGGTAAAACAGGAACCGCACAAAAGGGACGTCGTGCTGATGGTAAATACATCGTTTCATTTATCGGTAGTGTGCCGGCAGATAATCCGCAGGTTGTAATTTATGTGGTAATTGACGAAGTAAATTCCGATACTCTGTATAACTCCAGTAAGCCCGCAACCGAGCTTACATCTGCTATTTTAAAGGATATTCTGCCACACCTCGGAATGTATCCTTCGACTGGTGAGATTGACTATGGAGTGGAATACACCGGAGATCAGATTGATGAAATCGGAACAACGATAGAAGAACCGGAAGAGAAGCAGGAGCAGGAACAGAAGCAGAACTGATGGTGTCCGGTTGGAAGGCATTGGGCTTTCGGAAGGGAGACAGCATGGATTTAAGTAACAAAAATATTGTTGTAATCGGAGCCGGAAAGAGTGGCATCAGTGCCACGAAACTTCTCAGTGAGGAAAATGCGAACATTACCCTCTATGATGGCAACGACAAGCTTGATATTAACGAACTTCGCGAGAAACTTGGAGAGAGTTTTTGCGGGAAAATCGTTACTGGCGAGTTCACAAAGGAATTGGAGGAAAGTGCCGAACTGATTATATTAAGTCCGGGTGTTCCTGCAGATTTGGATTTTCTGAATCGTATGCGTGAAGCCGGAATCCCTATTTGGGGAGAGGTTGAACTTGCTTACCGTTATGCAAAGGGTAGATTGATAGCAGTGACCGGAACGAACGGAAAGACAACTACCACTGCCTTGACCGGTGAAATCATGAAGCTCTATTTTGAGAAGGTTTTTGTTGTAGGAAATATAGGGACACCTTACACCGACTTTGCTAAGCAGATGACCGAAGAAAGTGTGACGGTTGCCGAAATGAGCAGTTTCCAGTTGGAATCCATAGAGGAGTTTCATCCGTGTGTCAGTATGATTTTGAACATAACTCCCGATCATCTGAACCGTCATCATACGATGGAGGCTTATGTCGATGCGAAGATGAATATCGCCAGAAATCAGACTCCCGGTGAAATCTGCATTCTGAACTATGAGGATGACCGCCTGCGTAATCTTGCAGACAAGCTTCATACAAAGATTTTCTGGTTCAGCAGTTCCCGAATTCTTCGTCGTGGCTTGTATCTTGTCGGCGACAATATTGTATATAACGACGGTATGATTGAAGAGATTGTGCTCCCGGTTCAGGAACTGAACATTATCGGAAAGCATAATTATGAGAATGCAATGGCGGCGATTGCTGCCGGTATTTCTATGAAGGTACCGATGGATACCATTCGTGAGGCCTTACGTAATTTCGTTGCCGTAGAGCATAGAATTGAGTATACAGCGACGAAGAATGGTGTTCTTTATTATAATGATTCCAAGGGAACCAATCCCGATGCATCCATTCAGGCAGTAAAGGCAATGACCAGACCGACATATCTGATTGGTGGCGGTTACGATAAAGGGTCAACCTACGAGGAGTGGATTGCAACATTCCCCGGAAAGGTTAAGAAACTGATTCTGATGGGACAGACGGCTGATAAGATTGAAGAGTGTGCACGCCGTATGGGATTTTCCGAGATTGTTCGGGTAAATTCCATGAAAGAAGCCGTTGATTACTGCTATCAGAACGCACAAAGCGGTGATGCCGTATTACTTTCTCCATGCTGTGCGAGTTGGGGAATGTTTAAGAATTATGAGGAACGCGGTGAGATATTTAAAACACTTGTCCGTGCACTTCCCGATTGAGAAAATGACGATGTGAGGACGTTACTGTGGCAAAGGAACTCTCCCTAAAGGGAATTTTGAAAAAAGAGGACGGCGGTAAGACCGGTAAGAAGAGCTACGAGAAGAAGAGGTATTACGATTACACTCTTTTATTTCTTGTACTCTTTTTGATTGGTTTCGGACTCGTGATGATCTACAGTATCAGTGCTTACAATGCAACTAAATATTATGACGATGCTACGCTTTTTGTCAGAAATCAGGCAAAATATGCGGCGCTTGGTTTAGCGGGAATGATTATTCTCTCTAAAATCAATTATCATTTTTATGCGCTTAAGATGAAAGTGGGCAAAATAGAAATACCGATTCTGTACATCCCGTATTTTTTCTGCCTCTTTTTACAGATTTATGTATTGATTAAAGGTGACGGAACGAATGGTTCAAACCGATGGATTCAGATGGGTTCCATGAAACTTCAGCCTTCTGAAATTTCAAAGGTGTTTCTCGTTCTTTTTGTTGCATTGATTGTATATGTTTCACCGAAAGCCTTGGACCGCTTCAGAGGATTTTTCAGAGTATTTTTGTATGCCTGCCCTTTGATTATCTTAGTCGCCAAGGAAAATCTGACAACCGCAATCATTATGGTGGGAATCACATTTATTGTTCCGTTTGTTGCAAGCCGTAAGAAATGGTATTTTGTGGCATCTGCCGCAGCCTTGGCTGCAGTTGGCATTGCTACTATTTTTGCTAAATCCTATCGACTTACCCGTCTTGAGGTATGGAGGGATATAGAAAACGCTCCTGGCGGATATCAGATTCGTCAGGGACTGTATGCACTTGGAAGCGGTGGTTTGTTCGGTAAGGGACTTGGTAACAGTATCCAGAAACTCGGTTATATCCCTGAGGTTCATACCGATATGATATTTACCTGTATTGTAGAAGAACTTGGAATTGTTGGCGGCCTTTTGCTTCTTGGTGTATTCTGTGTTCTTCTCGGAAGAATGTTCCGTATCGCTTGCAATGCACCTGACTTGTTAGGTTCTCTGATTACTGTTGGCGTGTTCGTTCAGATTGCTTTGCAGATTGTGTTTAATATTGCCGTTGTTACGAATACGATGCCCTCCACCGGTGTTCCGTTCCCGTTCATCAGTTACGGCGGAAGTTCGTTATTCTTCCTTATGCTGGAAGTCGGTTTAGTCCTGAATGTATCCTCTCAAATTGAGTACGATGCAGTTTCTCCACAGGTGTAGAATAGGAGGACAGACTTATGGCAAAAGAGATCAGACTGCAAAAAAAGGCAGTGCTTCTATTGAAGGTTATTGTTGTGTTGGCAGCACTAACAGTCCTTGTTTTATGCTTCCTTCTGTGGTTTAAAAAGAAGTATCGGATTGACCGAAAGAATGATGTTACCGTAACGGTTATCGGTGGAAACAATCGGTACACCAAGGAGGAGATTTTAAACTATACACTGGACTCGTGGTTTGAAGATTATTGGATTCTTACGAAGTGGTACTACAAATATAGAACGGTTAAGCCGATGCCTTATCTGGAGAAAATCACTATTTCCGTAACCAACAACGGAAAGATTGAGATTACGGCATATGAGAAGGTTCCAATCGGTTGTATTAAGGAAATGGGATACTACATTTATTTTGATTCCGATGGTATTGTAGTATCGACTAACCGTGAAAATGTTGAGAATCTGCCTGTAATTACCGGCCTTGAATATACAAAGGTAACCTTGTATGAAAAGTTTGAAACACAGAAATCCGACTTATACCGTGTTGCAATGAATATTGTTCATCAGATCCAGAAGTATGAAGTGGATGCTGAGGAAATCCATTTTGGAGAAGCAGAGGATGTATATCTGATTTGCCGTGGAAACCGCTTTGATTTAGGTACGAGAGACGCCTATGATGTGCAGATCGGAATGATAAGCGGAATACTCAACAGGGTAGGAAACAGCGATGTAAAATATCATTTTCATATGGAAAATGCGGAAACAGTTGAGGATGTATATGCTACAGTAATAGAATGATATGCTGTAGAATAAAAAATAGAACTTTTTGAGTTATCAGAAAAAAGTGAAAAAAATCAAGGATTTTCAAAATTCTACTTGCATCTCATAAGGTTTCGTACTATAGTAGTATTAGGTTTTTATGATGCAAAATAGTTTTGGTTTTTCAACATATACTTTTTAAGGAGGACAAACCTTTGCTTGAGATTAAAGGCGATGAGAGAGAAGCCGGTGCAAAAATTATTGTAATCGGTGTCGGCGGTGCCGGAAACAATGCGGTTAACCGAATGATTGAAGAAGGTATTCAGTGTGTCGAGTTCGTATGTGTTAATACGGATCGTCAGCATTTAAAGAACTGTAAAGCTCCCACCTGTATTCAGATTGGTGAGAAGCTTACGAAGGGACTTGGAGCCGGTTCTCAGCCTGATGTAGGAGAGAAGGCAGCCGAGGAAAGTAAGGAAGAGCTTACCCAGATGATTAAGGGTGCTGATATGGTATTTGTCACCTGTGGTATGGGCGGCGGTACCGGTACCGGTGCAGCTCCCGTTGTTGCTCAGATTGCTAAGGAACTTGGCGTTCTTACCATTGGTATTGTTACCAAACCTTTCCGTTTTGAAGCAAAGCAGCGTATGGCTAATGCAATTTCCGGTATTGAGAGATTGCGTCAGCATGTAGATACCCTGATTGTTATTCCGAACGACCGTCTTCTTGAGATTGTTGATCGTCGTACGACAATGCCGGAAGCTCTCCGTAAGGCCGATGAGGTTTTGCAGCAGGGTGTTCAGGGTATTACCGATTTGATTAATGACACCGCATTGATTAACCTTGACTTTGCGGATGTTCAGACCGTTATGAAGGACAAGGGCGTAGCTCATATCGGTATCGGCTACGGTACCGGCGATGACAAGTGTATGGAGGCTGTTAAGCAGGCTACCACATCACCGCTTCTTGAAACCAACATTGAAGGCGCAAGCAATGTGCTTCTTCAGATTGCCGGCGCTGTCAGCCTGATTGAAGTTAACGAGGCTGCAACTTATGTTCAGGAACTTTGCGGCGAAGATGCCAATATTATCTTTGGTGCCATGTATGATGAGACGATTCCGGACCAGTGCCGCATTACCGTAATTGCTACCGGACTTGATGAGGCACATCAGGGTTCCAATCAGTCGTCGTCTTCCAGAGGAAACTATTACGGCGGAAAGAACCAGCAGAAGAACAATAATGCTGCAGCAGCTTCCGGATATACCGGATTTGGTTTTATGAACACACGTGCAACATCTACGGTTGCTAAGCCTGTTTCACAGCCGGCTATTCAACCTGCTCCTGCACCGAGTCCTGTTGTTTCCACTCCGAAGCCTGTTTTTGTATCTGCTCCGGTTGAAGCAGCTCCTGCGTACAGCAAGCCCGAACCGAAAGAAAACCAGGGTAGTGGAATTAAGATTCCTGATTTCCTTCAGAAGAATAAGAAATGATAACAATATAGTGTGTATAATTAAAAGTGATATGCTCCCTTCTAGGTAGACAAGTGAAATAATAAAAAACTTGTTTACTTGGAAGGGGGCATGTTTTTTTGTCTAATAGTTTTACACCTGAAGAAAAGATACAGATAGTTCTTGAGTATAAATCAGGAAAAGGTTCTCAAGGCATGATTGCTAAAAAACATGGTACGAACTGGACGGCAATACAACGGTGGACCAGACTGTATGATACCTTTGGGGAAAGTGGATTTTATAAAGGAGGGAATAGGCACTATTCTATAGAATTAAAGCAAGATGCTGTAAATTCCTACCTTTCAGGAGAAGGCTCGTATGAATCCATTTGCAAAAAATATAAAATTCAGTCTGCAACACAGTTAAAAAGATGGGTTATGTGGTATAATTGTTCCGGGAAGCTAAAAGCTTCCGGAACAGGAGGACCCATCTTGAAAGAAGGAAGGAATACCACATTTGAAGAGCGTATCGAAATTGCAGCATACTGTATAGAACATAACCATAATTATTCAGAAACAGCAGAAAAGTACTTAGTTTCTTATCAGCAAGCTAGATCCTATACCATCAAGTATGAAATGAGTGGCGTTGATGCCCTTTGTGATAGACGTGGGAAAAGAAAAGGCACTGACGAGCTTACGGAAATCGAAAAACTAAAAGCGGAGTTGAAACTTGAGAAAGCAAAACGGATAAGAGCTGAAATGGAGGCATCTTTCTTAAAAAAACTCGAAGAAATAGAGAGGAGGCGGGGCTGAGTCGTTTACGACACAAACACATCTATCAGGCAATTAAAGAGGAACACGAAGAATTCGGATATCCGATAGATGCTCTCTGCAAGCTTGGAAAAGTATGCAGAGCAGCTTACTATAAATGGCTGCATCGTACTATACCTGCATGTGAAAACGAAAACATTCGTATTGCAGCAGAAATCGAACGGATCCACCAGCAGGGTCCGGATAAGGGATACCGAAGAATCAAGGATGACCTGGAACGATATCATGGGATTCATATCAATGACAAAAGGGTGCTTCGGATCTGCAGAAAGAAACAGATAAAGTCAACCATAAAGTATTCTAACAATGGTTGTACGAGAAATGCTAAATCACCTCATTTTCTGGCAGATAATCTTCTTGATAGAGACTTTCACGCGGATGCACCAAATCAAAAATGGTTGACGGATGTTACAGAATTCAAATATTACATAAATGGTGAGAAACATAAGATATATCTTAGTGCAATACTTGACCTTTATGATAGAAGGATTGTTTCTTATGTCATTGGCGACAGTAATAACAATCCGCTGGTATTCGAAACTTTTGATATAGCTGTCAAAGAAAATCCAGAGGCGCATCCGTTGTTCCATTCAGACAGGGGATATCAATATACCAGTCGCGAGTTTCATTACAAACTTGAAGGCGCTGGAATGACACAGAGCATGTCAAGAGTTGGCAAATGTATTGATAACGGTCCCATGGAGGGATTCTGGGGAATATTAAAACGTGAGCGGTACTACGGAAGAAAGTTTCATGATCGAGTTACATTGGTAAAAATGATTGACGATTACATAAGTTACTATAACGGAAGACGCTTGCAGCGAAACCTTGGTGTACTGACTCCATTGGAGAAATATGCAATGTATTTTGAAGCAGCATAAAAACTGCCGCCAGACGAACTGACGGCAGCAAAAAAATTTATATTATTTTATTTGTCTACTTGACGGGGAGCAGTTCATTTTTCACA
>JAZQNM010000035.1:0-48095 GCA_045627305.1 Lachnospiraceae bacterium | reverse complement strand
TACCAAATTGCACACAACCCCCGTCCCCAAGCTATCACATGTTTTTTATTTCTCTAATTTTAGCAATCTCATCACGCAACTCGGCTGCACGTTCGAAGTTCAGCTCTGCTGCTGCGGTATGCATCTTCTTGCTCAGCTTGGTAATTAAATCATCCAACTGCTTATCACTCATGGACTCATAGTCCTTTTCGATATCGTTCGTAATCTTATCCGCCTTCTTTGAGATAGAGATGAGGTCTCTTACCTCCTTACGGATGGACTGCGGTGTAATGCCATGTGCCTTGTTGTATGCATCCTGCACCTTACGGCGTCGGTTGGTTTCCTCAATCGCATACTTCATCGAATCGGTCATCGTATCGGCATACATGATAACATGGCCGTCCACATTTCTCGCAGCACGCCCGATGGTCTGTACAAGCGAGGTCTTCGAACGAAGGAAGCCCTCCTTGTCGGCATCCAGTATCGCCACCAGACTGATTTCCGGAATATCCAAGCCCTCACGTAGAAGGTTAATTCCGACAAGTACGTCGAATTTATCCAGACGCATATCACGAATGATTTCGCCACGCTCCAAAGTATCGATATCGGAATGCAGATAGCGAACGCGAATCCCAACATCCTTCAGATAGTCGGTCAGTTCCTCCGCCATATGCTTGGTAAGCGTTGTTACAAGCACCTTATTCTTATTGGCGGTTTCCTTTCGAATCTCTCCGACAAGATCATCGATCTGCGTTGCAACCGGGCGAACGCTGACCTCAGGGTCCAAAAGTCCGGTCGGTCTTATGATCTGCTCGGCGCGGAGTAGTTCGTGCTCCTCCTCATACACCTCCGGAGTTGCCGAAACGAACAGCATCTGGTTAATCTTACTTTCAAATTCGTCAAAGGAAAGCGGTCTGTTGCAAAGTGCAGAAGGCAAGCGGAATCCATATTCTACAAGTGTAGTCTTTCTTGCTCTGTCACCATTGAACATGCCTCTGATTTGCGGAATCGATATATGCGACTCGTCGACAATAATCAGGTAATCCTCCGGAAAATAATCCATCAGTGTGCTCGGAGAATCCTCCGGCGTATGGCCGCTCAGATGCATCGAATAGTTCTCAATTCCCGAGCAGAAACCGGTCTCGCGAAGCATCTCGAGATCATATCTGGTCCGCTCGTTGATTCTCTGCGCCTCGATGAATCGCTCCTCACGCTGAAAATAATCCACGCGCTCGACAAGTTCCTCCTCGATATTGTGCAGTGCCCTCTCGCGGTGCTCCTGATCCACAACATAGTGCGAAGCCGGAAATATAACCATATGCTCCAGATTGGCCTTCGGCGTGCCCTTCAGCGGATCAATCAACTGAATTCTGTCAATCTCGTCACCGAAGAACTCGATGCGGTACGCTTCTCCTTCATCACTCGCAATCGGGAAAATCTCAACGACGTCCCCGCGTACGCGGAAGGTTCCACGCTGAAAATCCATATCGTTTCTGACATACTGTATCTCAATCAATCGCTCAATGACCTCATCCCGGTCACGCTGCATACCCGGCCGTAACGACAAAGTCATATTTTGGTAATCAATCGGGCTTCCAAGTCCGTAAATACAAGACACGGAAGCGATAACAATAACATCTCTCCGCTCAGTTAGCGATGCGGTAGCGGAATGACGGAGACGGTCTATCTCCTTGTTGATGTCTGCATCCTTTTCAATATAGGTGTCGGAGGACGGAACATAAGCCTCCGGCTGATAGTAATCGTAATAACTGACGAAATACTCGACGGCATTCTCCGGGAAGAACTCCTTGAACTCGCCGTACAACTGTGCCGCCAGCGTCTTGTTATGGGATATAATCAGGGTTGGACGTTGCAGTGCCTGTATGATATTGGCCATCGTAAAGGTCTTTCCCGAGCCCGTAACACCAAGAAGCGTCTGGAACTGGTTGCCGCTTTGAAAACCTTCCACAAGCTTTTTAACTGCCTCCGGCTGGTCGCCGGTCGGGGCAAACGGAGAATGCAGCTTAAACTCGCCCATGTCATATCCTTTCTATATTCTACCGCTGTAGTATATGCGTACTTTTGAAATCATTTCCCGCATATTCTACTGTCAAACTGAATAATTCAACTATACGGAAAATACTACTCTTCCTCGCCGAGCGCACCTGCTCCGGTCGCAAGCCACTTCAGATAACCGTTAATGAACGGGTCAAGGTTACCATCCAGAACGCTCTGGGCGTTACCGATTTCCACAGCCGTTCTCGTATCCTTTACCATCGTGTAGGGCTGCAGGACATAGGAACGAATCTGGCTTCCGAAATCAATTCCTCTCGTCTCTCCTCGAATTCCAGCTGTCTTGTTCTCTGCCTCCTGCTGTTTCAAAAGATACAGCTTAGCCTTCAACATCTGCATTGCCTTGTCCTTGTTCTGGAACTGGCTTCTTTCATTCTGGCACTGTACCACGATTCCGGTCGGAAGGTGGGTAATACGGATGGCAGAACTCGTTTTATTGATATGCTGACCACCGGCACCGCTACTGTGATAGGTATCGATTCGAAGGTCTTTTTCGTTAATCTCTACATCGAGGTCGTCCTCAATATCAGGCATAACATCGCAGGAGACAAATGAGGTCTGACGCTTGTTATTGGCATTAAACGGACTCAGTCTAACCAGTCTGTGAACGCCGTGCTCGGACTTCAGATGTCCATAAGCATTGGTTCCGTTGACCTGGAAAGTTACAGCCTTAATTCCTGCCTCATCACCATCAAGAAAGTCAAGTGTCTCAACGGTGTAGCCCTTCTTCTGTGCGTACTTCTGGTACATGCGGTAAAGCATGCTTGCCCAGTCGCAGCTCTCGGTGCCGCCGGCACCTGCGTGAAGGGTAACGATGGCATTTTCCTTATCATAAGGTCCGGAAAGAAGGGTCTCAAGACGGAGGTCATCAAGCGTTGCCGTGAAAGCATCCAACTCGGCCTGAATCTCCGGAATCATCTCGGGGTCATTCTCCTCGTAACCCATCTCAATCAGGGTCTGAACATCTTCAAACTGCTGCTCAAGCTTGTGGTAGCCTTCAACGGTCTGCTTCAACTCGTTGAGTTCGCGGGACATCTTCTGGGCTCTGTCCACATCATCCCAGAATCCGGGGGATTCGAGAAGTCCCTGCAGTTCTTCAATCTTTCTTGTCTTAGTCTCGAGGTCAAGGGATGCGCCTACTTCCTTCAGCGGCTCCTTGTACTGCCCAAGCGTTAATTTCATCTGGTCAAGTTCAATCATTTCTTAGTTTCCCTTCTTCATGCAGCAGAACTTATACTTCTTGCCGCTTCCGCACGGACACGGATCGTTAGGCATAATCTTCTTGCCGGTACGGCGAACAGGTTCACGAGTCGTGGAATCATCCTTGTTCGTACCCGTAATCTTGGCAACCTCTTCACGCTCAACCTTCTCCTTCGGACGCACATGCATCATCATACGGATGGTGTCCTCAGCAATGCTGTCGGTCATATCGTTGAACATGTCGTAGCCCTGGAATTTGTATTCCTGTACCGGGTCTCTCTGGCCAAATGACTGAAGGCCGATACCTTCCTTCAACTGGTCCATATCATCAATGTGGTTCATCCATTTGTTATCGATGGAACGAAGGAGACATACACGCTCGATTTCACGGAAGTCTTCCTCCGGGAACAAAGCCTCCTGCTCCTGATAATGCTTCTCAACAGCATCCTGCAAGTCGGAAAGGATTTCTTTTGCTTTCTTATCCTGAATATTCTCTTTGGAAAATGCGCTCGGGTCGATGTCGAAGACGTTTTCAATCTCATTCATGAATCCACCGATATCCCACTCTTCCACAACAACATCATCATTGATGAAGTGACCTACGATGCGTTCTGCGGTGCGATTTGCCATTGTTGTAATGTTGGCGCGCATGTTCTCGCCGTTGAGCACCTTAAGACGCTCGCCGTAGATAATCTCACGCTGCTCGTTGTTGACTTTATCGTATTCCATAAGGTTTTTACGAATACCGAAGTTGTTGTCCTCAATTCTCTTCTGCGCCTTCTCAATTACGTTGGAAAGCATCTTGTGGTGAATTTCCTGTCCGTCATCAAGGCCAAGAGTTTTGAAGACACCCATCATTCTCTCGGAGCCGAACAGACGCATCAGATCATCCTCGAGGGAGATGTAGAATTTGGATTCACCGGGGTCACCCTGACGACCGGCACGACCACGCAACTGGTTGTCGATTCGACGGGACTCGTGACGTTCCGTACCGATGATCTTCAAACCACCAAGTTCAACAACGCCCTCGCCGAGCTTAATATCGGTACCACGACCTGCCATGTTGGTGGCGATGGTAACAGCACCTTTCTGACCTGCATCAGCGATAATTTCAGCCTCGATTTCATGGAACTTAGCGTTCAAAACCTTGTGAGGTATATTCTTTCTGCGGAGTGCATCACTGATGATTTCGGAAGCCTCAATCGTAATCGTACCTACGAGTACAGGCTGACCGATTGCGTGGGATTCAACAACCGCTTCCACAATTGCGTTCAGCTTTTCCTTCTTGGTACGGTATACGGCGTCCTCGTTGTCAACACGAGCTACCGGCTTGTTGGTCGGGATGCAGACAACGTCCATGCCGTAAATCTCACGGAATTCCTGCTCCTCAGTCTGAGCAGTACCGGTCATACCGCATTTCTTTTCGTATTTGTTGAAGAAGTTCTGGAAGGTAATCGTTGCAAGGGTGCGGCTTTCACGCTTAACCTTTACGTGCTCCTTCGCTTCAATTGCCTGGTGGAGACCGTCGGAGTAACGGCGGCCCGGGAGGATACGGCCGGTGAAGTCATCGACAATCAGGACCTCATCATCCTTGACAACGTAATCGTGATCCTTCTGGAACAGGTTATGTGCCTTCAGGGCAAGGTTGATGTTATGCTGAATTTCAAGGTTCTCGGCATCGGCAAGGTTTTCAATTTTGAAGAACTGCTCAACCTTGTGAACACCCTGTTCGGTAAGGGCAACGTTACGGTCTTTCTCGTTGACAACAAAGTCACCGGTTTCCTCTGCCTCATTACCCATAATGATGTCAAGCTTGTTGAGCTCGGTCTCGGTACCTTTCTGGAGCTGTCTTGCGAGGATGTCGCAGACTTCATAGAGTTTTGTGGATTTGCCGCTCTGACCGGAAATGATAAGAGGGGTTCTCGCTTCATCAATCAAGACAGAGTCGCACTCATCGATAATGGCATAAGGAAGACCTCTCATAACAAGACGTTCCTTGTAAATTACCATGTTGTCACGAAGATAGTCGAAACCGAATTCGTTGTTGGTTCCGTAAGTGATGTCGCATGCGTATTGTGCACGGCGCTCATCATTATCCATATGGTTCAGGATACAGCCTACGGTAAGTCCGAGGAATCGATGGATGTTGCCCATCAATTCGGAATGCAACTTTGCAAGGTAATCGTTAACGGTAACGACGTGAACACCATTACCTGCGAGTGCATTCAGGTAAGACGGGAAGGCGGCAACAAGTGTCTTACCTTCACCGGTTTTCATCTCGGCGATACGGCCCTGGTGAAGAATGATACCACCAATCAACTGTACACGGAATGCACGCTGCCCGAGTGTTCTCTTACCGGCCTCACGAACCGTTGCAAATGCCTCGACAAGAATGTCATCAAGTGTCTCGCCGTTCGCAAGCCTTTCCTTAAACTCAACCGTTTTATGTGCAAGCTCCTCGTCGGACAACTTCTCGTATTCCGGCTCGAGTGCTTCAATCTGGTCCACAAGCGGAAGGACACGCTTAACCTCGTGCTCGCTGTGTGTGCCGAAAATTTTCGTAATCAAACTCATATTACTTCTCCTCACATACAGGGGATAATCTACTGTCATCCCTTATTCTATATGGTCTTGCGGTATGTCGCCTCCCGGCCGAACCGCATAATACCACATTCTGATTCATTATACCACTTCTTGCGGGTGCAGGCAAGGATAACTTGGGGACGGGGTGGAGATATCATTTTGATAGCTTGGGGACGGGGGTGAGAATATCATTTTGATATGTAGGGACGGGCCTACGACTCAAATCACGGAAAATACAACTCAATATTTTCACATCACACAGTAAGTTGTCAGACAATTATTCTTTTCATTTTTCCTCAAATTTAATGTAAAATTTGTGCATTTTCTCACTTTTTCACAAAACAAACTTTCGAATAAAAGCAGTCATAGATGTACTACAAAAAAAGAACAAAATTGTGGATAAAGTGGATAAATTGGTGGAATTCCTATGAAATCAGCCTTTTTTCAAAACAAAAAAGAGTGGATAACTGCCATTTTCCAGCAAGTTATCCACAATGTGCCTTTTCATGAAAAAATAAAGAATTAGTAAGTTTGTACAAAACAACAAAATATGCAGTTATCCAAGAAATATACATTTAGATAAAAAAACGACAATTGTCAGATAATTGATATCATGGGGACGGGGGTGGGGATATCAAAATGATATCTCCACCACCGTCCCCAAGTTATCATAATTTATAATCCTACCATTCAAATTTCTTTTCGAAGTAACTCTTCAAATCTTCAATCTTAATACGCTCCTGAGCCATCGTGTCACGATCACGAACGGTTACGCAACCATCGGTCTCGGAATCGAAATCGTAGGTTACGCAGAAAGGAGTACCAATCTCATCCTGACGACGATAACGCTTACCGATGTTACCTCTGTCATCGTATTCGCAGTTGTAGTATTTGGACAACTCAGTGTATATCTTCTCAGCGCCATCAGCAAGTTTCTTGGACAGAGGAAGGATACCAATCTTAACGGGTGCCAGAGCCGGATGGAAATGAAGAACGGTTCTTACATCACCCTCTGCAATCTCCTCTTCGTCATATGCTGCGCAAAGGAATGCAAGTACAACACGGTCTGCACCAAGTGAAGGCTCTACAACATAAGGTGTGTAACGGTTATTCTTCTCATCATCAAAGTAGGTAAGGTCTTCCTTGGACACATTCATATGTTGTGTCAGGTCATAGTCGGTACGGTCTGCAATACCCCAGAGCTCGCCCCAGCCAAACGGGAACAGGAACTCAATATCGGTAGTCCCCTTAGAATAGAAGCAAAGTTCCTCCGGATCATGGTCACGAAGACGCATCTCATCGGGTTTAATACCAAGTGTCTGCAACCAGTCACGGCAGAAGCCTCTCCAGTACTGGAACCACTCAAGGTCGGTACCGGGCTCGCAGAAAAATTCGAGTTCCATTTGTTCGAATTCACGTGTACGGAAAGTAAAGTTTCCGGGAGTGATTTCGTTACGGAAGGACTTACCAATCTGACCGATACCAAACGGAATCTTCTTACGGCTCGTACGCTGAACGTTCTTGAAGTTTACGAAGATACCCTGTGCAGTCTCGGGACGAAGATATACAACGCTCTTCGCAGCCTCGGTAACACCCTGGAAAGTCTTGAACATCAGGTTGAACTGACGAATATCTGTGAAATTATGCTTGCCACAGGAAGGACAGCAGATGTTGTTGTCTTCGATGTAAGCCTTCATTTCTTCTTGGGAAAATGCGTCTACAGGTTTCGGCAAAGCGACACCCTTTTCTGCGGCAAAATCCTCAATCAGCTTATCAGCACGGAAACGCTCGTGGCACTCCTTACAATCCATCAAAGGATCGGAGAAGCCACCCAGATGGCCGGAAGCAACCCATGTCTGCGGGTTCATCAGGATTGCACAGTCAACGCCGACGTTGTAGGGATTTTCCTGAATGAATTTCTTCCACCAAGCCTTCTTAACATTGTTTTTCAACTCAACACCAAGGTTACCGTAGTCCCAGGTGTTAGCCAGGCCGCCGTAGATTTCGGAGCCCGGATATACAAAGCCTCTTGCTTTTGCAAGTGCAACAATTTTATCCATAGTCTTTTCCATAATGGTGCACCTCTTTCTTTTTTTGATATCTTGGGGACGGGGGTGGAGATATCAAAATGATATCTCCACCCCCCTCCCCAAGATATCATTTTTTATAAATATACTTCACTATATTAGCCTTGAATAGAAGGAATGTCAATCAGTTTCGGAAAAATGTCCCCGACATTACTTCCACAACGTATGGAATCATCCCTTCATTTTCCTAATTCACAGTGTTTCCAGCAACTGCAGGCTATGAAAACTATGCTTAACATACTCGCGCCGAAGCTCATTGATGATACTCAACAGTTCATCGAGCACCTTTTCATTTAAGGTAAAGGAGAACAATTTCTCAGGTGCGACGGCTCCGATATATCGAATCGCATACCACGCCGAATCACTAATATTATGAAAATCATTATCTGCAATTCCAAGGCGAAGTTCCTTATCACGGCGCACAATCGGGTCATAATCCTCACCGGCACAGTGCTTACACACAGCACCTCCGGAGCGAACACTGAAGACAAATGGGCCGCCCTTTTTGCATCGAACACACTCTTCTGTCTGTGGTCCTTCTCCATTCAAATATAGCATTTTCAATTCAAAAATAACCTGCGTCAGTTTCACACCGATGCGCGGATTTGTCAATGCACGAAGCGACTGGTAGAGTAGTTTCAGAATGCGGGATTCATCGTTATTTTCCTCGGTCATATACTCGGCAAACTCGCAGAAATAACAACCGTAACAGGTCAGCTCGACATCGTGTCTGAGTTCCTCAAAATAGTTAATTCCCTCGACCGTAATAACATTGTATGCGGTGCGCCCTTCAATCATCTCAAACCGTGCCATCGTGAATGGTTGCGAGCACGCAAGCAAGGTGCTGCCCTGCCTTCTTGCTCCTTTGGCAAATGCCACAATCTTGCCCCGTTCTTTCGTCAATATCACAAGTCTTCGATCATAGTCACCCGATGGCGAAGTTGCCAGAACCATACCAGTCAATTGTATCTTCTCTGCCATACGGGACCTCCTTTTGATATCTTGGGGACGGGGGTGGAGATATCATTTTGATATCTCCACCCCCGTCCCCAAGATATCAAAATAGTCAAAAATTGCCTTCATTTTTGTTTGTTTTACCGATTGAAAATTAGAAAAACTGCAACTATACTTTGTAGCATAAATGTTACCATTAAAGGAGACTTATGCCTAGAAAACCTCGAATTTATTGCTCATCTGGAATCTATCACATCGTTCTTCGTTCTGTTAATCAGCAACTTATCTTTGAAGAAGACCTCGATTATCTTAAATTTCTATTTGTCCTCTCTGACTGCAAAGAAAAGTATGGGATTGACATCTATGCCTACTGCCTAATGGGGAATCACATCCATCTCCTGCTACATTCCCCACAAGAAGCCTTGGCGGGTTTCTTTCAAAGTCTTGGCGCACGATTTGTCCGTTGGTATAACAAAAAGTACCAGCGCACAGGGCACCTCTTTCAGGAACGATATCACAGTTTCGCAGTCGAATCGACTGATTACTATCTGAACACACTCATTTACATTCACAACAATCCGGTCAAAGCCGGAGTATGCCGTTTTCCTTCAGAATATCGCTGGAGTAGCTATTGCACCTTTTACGGACAGAAGAATGCCCTTATTGATGTTGCATTTTCCGAGAATCTTGTCGGCTCAAGGCAATTCCTACAGCAGTACTTTGCAGACCACGAAATGGATGATCCTGCTTCTCATGGAATCAAAGAGGAGGAAAATGCCGAGCCAAAGCACCTCTTCACCGATACAGAAGTGCAAGAAATACTGAAAGAACTTGCAGACACCTCATCCATCAATGCCGCCCGTATGCTCAATAAGACGGAACGAAATAAACTTATATCCGCCCTTCATGCAACCGGCGTCACTTTCAAACAGATTTCCCGATTGCTTGGAATATCCGTCATCACCGTACAACGAATTTGCAAAAAATGAGAAATGTGATGCTTGGGGACGGGGGTGGAGATATCACAAAATATCAAAATTCCGTATCTTCTTCCTGTTTCACATACCCGAAGTTCTTCAGCATCAGTTCACTGTCACGCCAATCCTTCTTAACTTTAACCCATAATTGCAGATTGACCTTGCAACCGACCATCATCTCGATTTCCTTGCGGGCATCCTGTCCTATTTTCTTGAGCATCGCCCCTTGTTTACCGATAATGATGCCCTTGTGGCTATCGCGCTCGCAATAGATTGTTGCCTCAAGGTCAATCAATCCGCCACTCTCACGCTCGTGCATCTTTTCAACAGTAACTGCGATGCCGTGCGGTACTTCCTCTGCAAGATTACGGAGCGCCTTCTCACGAATCATTTCGGCTGCAATCTGCCGTTCAGGCTGGTCGGTTACCGTGTCCTCGTCAAAATACATCGGTCCTTCAGGCAAATGGCTAAACAGCACGTCCATCAGTGTGTCGGTATTCTGTCCCTTCAGTGCGGAAACCGGTACCACCTCGGCAAAATCCATTTGTTTCGAGTAATTCGAGATAAATTCAACCAAATCCTCTTTTGTAGTCTTGTCAACCTTGTTGATGACAAGAATTACCGGTGTCCCTGAAGCCTTTAGTTTCTCAATGATGTACTGCTCACCCGCACCGATATAGTTGGTTGGCTCCACAAGCCATAGGATGACATCGGCGTCGCTGAAGGTGCTCTCCGCAGCCTCCACCATGTAGTTGCCGAGCTTATTCTTCGCTTTGTGAATTCCGGGCGTATCAAGGAATATTGCCTGTCCGCGCTCATCAGTATATACTGTCTGAATTCGATTTCTCGTTGTCTGCGGTTTGCTCGATGTAATCGCAATCTTCTGTCCGATAAGCCGATTCATCAATGTCGATTTACCGACATTCGGACGTCCAACCAGTGCAATAAATCCAGATTTAAAACTTTTCTGTACCATTAAACTTCCTCCATTTAAGGAAAATATTATATATCTATTTCATTTTCCGGTGACGCAGGCCCGTCCCTAACATATCAAAATGATATCCTAACCCCCGTCCCCAAGCTATCAAAATGATATCTCCACCCCCGTCCCCAAGCTATCATTTTATTGCCACCACCTCATCAAACAGGTCGAGGTCGCCCTTGACGGCGTCCTCACTGGCAAAGCAGGCGTAGCAACTGTTGTCGAAGATTGCCTGCAGAATCGGTGCCTGTGCACGAAGAATCTCGGGCGTGGCATCAAGAATCTCATCTCTGCGGCGCTGCCGTTTCTCCTGCCATACACCTGAGTAGTAGTCGTTGACAGACTGCTCTCCGTCTGACTCGACGCTCGACGGATAGTCTGCCGCCCCCATCATACCGATAATAGCCTTAGTCAGTTCCTCCTCGGAAATGTCAAGGTTGCGAACATACTCCGGAATGCCACGAAGAACCTCCAGAGAATTGCGCAAGTTCGGGTCACGATAGGTAAATCCTTCCGAAATTCCCGTATAGCTTTGTGCCGAGAAGCCGCACCCGTAAGCACCGCCCTTTACACGAATATTCTGATAAAGGTAGTCCCTTGAAACAATTCTGGCAACCAAACTGAGTTGTCCGGTCCACTCATACCCTGCCTCGCAGAAGTTTCCGGCGATGCCCCAGTAGTTCACTTTTCCACTATAGGTAACAGCCACATTCTTCTTCCCAATCGGGTAACCGCCATCCCACGGCATCTTCTCTGCAGGCTTCACCTCATACGCAGAATTCGCCGCATCTCCGCTGTTATTCACGCCCTTCGAACTGAAGCCTGCAATGAACTCCGGCATTAACGGCATCATCTGCTCAAATCCTTTCTTCTCACCGATGATTGCTATCATAAATCTCTTCTTGTCAAGGCAGAACGCCAGCACGCCTTTCAAATGCGCAATAATCTCATCCGCACACTCCTCGTAGTGCTCCTGCCACTCGACCAAAGCATTGTATTTGCCGTTGCCGTTTACATAATACTTGAAATAATCCATTGGATGCAAATGCATAAAGCACTCTGACCTTGCAACATTATGTCCGTTGTAAACCATACCGGAACGTATCTCATTGCGGTCTTCTCGGATAATCTCAAGAAGTCGCTTCTTATCGGAAAAATCCGTCTCGCACAACATCTCGCGCAGATACTCGAGTGCAATCGGAGCCTCCTCCGCAAGCGCATTCAACTTATGTATGGACAGACCTGTATATTTGCGGTAATCCGTCGCCTTTGCCACACCGAGACACTGCGAATACATCGCACCGGCATGGAGCATCACCTCGTCATTCAGTTCCTGGTAGGTATGCTTTGTCGTGTCCATACGAAGCAGTAGAGAATTCAATAGGGCAAGATACGGCAATTCCTCCTTCGGCATATCGGTCACATCAATATTCAGTCTGAAATAAACAATCCCGTTCGTGTCACCCTCATGGAACAGAATCGGCACACCATCCACCTCATACTTCTCGTACGGGTAGTTATTAGCCTCCCGACGAATGTCCGAAATCTGCAGATGCGGAATCTTCGCCAGCATCTCAGGCGTGTCAGGCGTCTCCTGATACTCCTTCAGTGCCTTGGTGTCCGCTATCATTTGCCGTAATTGTTCCTCGGAAAGCGTTGCCTTATAGTCTGCCAGCTTCTTCTCAAGCTTCTCATCCTCCAAAGCCGTCAATCCCTTCTTCGGCTTCATCAATATGTGCAGTTCATTCTCATGCTTCAGGAAAATGTCACTCAGTACTTCTTCAAAGTACCCCTCTTCCAAACGCTTCTTCAACTCCTCGAAAGTTTCAATCTGCCTACAGTAGAAAAATGCCTCGTTATCATCGTAAAGCCAGCCGTCTTTTACCCAATCCATCAGACACATACCTACACTGGCCTTCTTGGATTTTATCTCGCGGCATTCATACTCACTGGACTTTAGGGAACCTAAAATCGTCTTATGATTCAACCCTTCCCTGTAAAGTCTTTCTGCCTCACGGACGATAATCTCATTGAAATCCTTCTGTCTGGATGCATCGCCCCCCTTGGCGTAAACATAAGCGGTGAACTGCCGATCCTTCTCAATATACCAATCGGTATCCTCGCAAATTCCCGCATCAATCAAAGCCTTCTTCATCGGCGCACCGGGCACGGAGAATACAGCATACATAACTATGGAAAATGCCTTATACCACAGCGCATTATGCTTATCAAGCGCACTTCCCCATGCGATAAATGCACGGTTGTTCTCCTCATCCTGCTCTCCAATCGGATAGAACATCTCCATCTCACGAATACCATACGGTTTCTGAACCGAAAGAACGGCATCCACAGGTCTTGCATCATAATGGCACAGATAATCCTTATCAAGATAATCCAGATATGCAACCATATCCATATCGCCGTATAGGAATATATAGGAATTGCTCGGATGATAATACTTCGTGTGGAAAGCTAAAAACTGCTCGTAGGTAAGCTCCGGAATATTCTCCGGGTTACCACCGGAACAGTATCCATAAGGGGTATCCGGAAGCAGATTCGCCTTCATTGCCTGATAAAGCCGCGTTTCCGCATCAGAGAAGGACCCCTTCATCTCACTATAGACAACACCGTTAATTGTAATCGGGTCATCCATATTTTCCAGATGATATCTCCAGCCCTCCTGACGGAAAATTCTATCGCTTTTATAGATATTCGGATGCAGAACCGCATCCATGTACACATCCACAAGATTGTGGAAGTCCTTATCATTAGTACTTGCAACCGGAAAAGTTGTCATATCCGGAAAGGTACTTGCATTCAAATATGTCTGAAAAGAACCTTTGCAAAGTTCATTAAAAGGATCCTTCAAAGGATATTTCTCTGAACCGTTCAGTACGGAATGCTCGATAATATGCGCAACACCTGTACTGTTCGCCGGCGGAGTCCGAAAACTGATGCTGAATAGCTTGTTGTCATTATCACTCGCACAAAGGCATATTCTTGCCCCGCTTTTCTTATGGCGAAGCACCAGCCCTTCGGCGCCAAAATCGTCGAGTTTCTCCCCATACAATCTCTCATAAGCTTCATGCTGAACTGCATTCATATCAATCATGTAGTATTTACTCCTTCATAGGTAAAAATCCTTCACACGGCCTTCCCCATCAGTTCATTCCGTGCCTCTTCATTATCCCACATAACCCGCAAATATGCAATGTGAGTTTTCGTTTTTCGATTCGGATTCCCAATACAAATCTGCCCCGATAACCCGCTTCACGGATAAATCCGCAAGGCGAATCGTCGGGGCATAAAGTCATAGATTTATATTCATTTGTCCGCAATGGTTTTACAGATAATCATCGTCATCCGTATAACTCTCGTCGATTGAGAAACGCTTATTGTTCCGTCCCTTCTGCACCAGATATAACACAAGGAACACAACCATCAGAACAAAACATGCAGCGGATGTTCCCATCAAAATCTTGTTCAAAAGAGGGCTGCCTGAGGATGATGTACTTGACTTCGGCGGAATCGTCGGTGTAGGTGACACGGTAGGAGTAGCCGTCGGCGTAGGTGTTGCTGTCGGTACAGGGGTGGGCGTCGGGGTGGGCGTCGGAATCAGTTCCACTTCCTCCGTATTGAAACGTTGGAAGGTATTGTTCACGGTATCCCATTCAAACCAGCCAATCGTTCCTTTGTCATCCTTTGCATACACAATTGCGTACTCACTTGTCTCGCTTGTCACATATGCAGGAATTTCGATTTCATTCAGGGTTTTCGTCGTCTTCTGATATCCCATCGGGATGATGACATCATCGGTCACATCCATCAGAATAAAGCTTTGCTTCGGGCTTTCCATCGGACAGTACCGGGAAGCGGTTCCATCCTCAGTGTTAAACATGTACAGATTGCCATCGGAAAGTTCAACAACCACAATGCCGGATAGTTTATTCTTCAAAGCACCGATTTTGTATTTGCCGTATTCGATTGCCGTTACTTCCCATTCCTCTGTATTAGAGGTATAGTTTTCACCCGGTTTATTCTTAAGCGATAACTCTTCTTCGCCAATCTTCACCTTAACGGGCTCCGTCGGCTTCGGTGTCGGCGTTGCCGGTTTCGGTGTCGGCGGCTTTGCTCTCGTAACCGTAATGGTATATGTTTTTGTAGTCGTTCCGTCTTCTGCGGTAACCTTGACGGTAACCGTATTCTGTCCTTCCTTGAGACCGGTATTACCACCAATTACAACCTTCGCCTTGCCATCTGCCGCAGGTGCGGAAACAGTAGCCTTGCTGACCGTTCCGGCAACGGAAGCCGTATAGCTCGTCACATCGGCGGAAAATGCGGGTGAAATCTTTCCTTCCCCGATTGACAGGGAAGCAAGGTCTGCATTGTGAGAAGCCTCCGGATGCGGGTTGATGGTAACAGTTCCGGAAACGGATCCCGGCTTAAATCTGACAGGCTTACCATCTACCGGTGTGTCTGAACCGATACTTGCATTAACCACTGAAACAGTAGCCTTACCAACCTTCTTGGCTTTAAACTTAAAGCCAATTGACAATGATGTTCCGGATGCGCTTTCATCAATAGCATGGATGACGGTTCCGGACGGACTTGCATCCTTACAGTCACAGGACACATATTCCAATGCAGTATTATCATATTGTAAATCGAAGGAGTATCCCAACATATTCACGCCACCCGTAACGGATAATGTAACCGTTACGGTAACATTGTTGTCAATCTCACAGGAAGGGGATGATACCGAAACATGACCGGATGCATCCTCTGCCACTCCTCCTCCCGACTGAAGAAGCATCATAAGCATTGTCAAAATCAGCACATACGAAAGCTTATCCATAAACTTATTTTTCACAGTAAACGATTCCTTTCCAACAATCCAAAAAGAAACGATTGTTATCCATGACTTTCTAAAAAAGCAGTATCCCATCAAAAGTGAACCAATGGCTTAGTTCCCCTGGGGTTCAGGTGTAGGCTCCGGAGTCGGAGTCGCCGTTGGTACAGGCGTTGCCGTCGGTACCGGTGTTGCCGTCGGTACAGGCGTTGCTGTCGGTGTCGGCGTCGTAGCAGGTTCTTCCGGTCCGTATATCTTTAATTCTCCCTTGGGCTGGTCAATATTAACCTTCCCAAGCATAAACATTTTAATATACAGCAAATCCAAGAAATCTACCACACCATCTCCATCGATATCTGCCGCTTTATACTCTACATCATCTAATTTAATCTTCTCTAACATGTACATCTTAATGTAGAGAAGGTCATAGAACTCTATCTCACCATCCTGACTGACTTCACCGGTGATAATTACTGTATATCGGTTTGCAGGTGTACATACAACATATTTGGTACCAATATATCCATCCGAAATATAGGCCCCGTCTGCATTTTTTATCCTGACATTCCCACCTTCTGCCACCGTAAAATTCTTCAGAAAATCTGCGACAGTTGTTTTGGGGTTAATCCCATATATATAATTTCCATCCAAAATATAGGAGGTTTTTATATGCTCAATACCACCAAGATTTTCTCCACCGGGCCGATAGACATTGATTACATACTCCTGTTTATTGCCATATGCAGCCGTTGCAGTAATCTTAATCACATTGTTGCCTTCTTTTAAGGATACTTTTCCGGTTCCGACAACTTTCGTTGAAGAAGCAATTGCCTCGGCACGTACTACAACATTGGCTGTTTCTTCGGTAACAACAAGGTCATACTCCAAAGACTTATAATTAAATCCGGGAGTCAGATTCCATCCGTCCACTGAAAGTGACTTCAGATATGCATTCGGATTACCGGTCGCATTTCCCGGATATGCACTTGCAGTGGCCGGCATATTCTTATACACCGGAATCTTGAATACCAATGCTGCATTCTTATCAGGACATGCCTGCCACATGGTTCTTGCCTCATTGGCAGGAGCCTGAATGTTCGTCATATACTGATGGGAATAAAGGGTATAGCCCTTATCACCGGGCTTCACATTGAATTTCTGATAATATAATGTATCCTGACCTCTGCTGATATAATCACGACCAATCATTATGGCTCCGCCATAAAGGGACTTCCAGCGAGTATTCCAAGGACGGCATGTCGTTGCGTCTGTCTGCTTCGCGTAAATAAGTCCATTGGTAATTGCGTCTGCAGTCGAGGTCGCATATGTTCCGAAATCATAGTAATTGTAGTGTCCGGGCGCGGTATTGGAGACGCCCGAGATAATCTGAGAGGTACCCTCCGTACCCATCTCCTGAATTACACGGGCTACCAGCATATCAGGGCTTACTCCTGATATTCTTGCGGACTCCAGGAATACTTCCGCATATGTGAGCGGCTTCTTATTGGCAGAGGTATCCTCAACCGTGTCGATTCGGAGAATCTTCCCGGTTTTCTCATCGCGAACTACCGTCTGCTTTGCCCATTTGTATTCACCGGGAATCACACCTTCCATAAATGTATCGGCAAGAAGGTTCTGAACACGTTCGAGCGTGTGAATGCTTTCGTCAAAACTCTGTAACTCAAACTGGAACATTTCGGATTCGGTCAGCCAGTTTCTCGGATCCATAAAGTATGCTGTTGACGTCTTGTTGGCAGCTTCCCAATGAAAGCCATCCAACTTTTTAAAGCCTCCATCCTTTCCATCCGATGTAAGCCATGTATATCCATAATCATCCAGACGTTTCCATGAAGTCGGGCTGACATAGTTTACCAAAGCACGCTGAAATGCACTTTCTTCAGTGAGTGCTGTCTCCCAGTCAAGACCTGTCTGATCGGCGATAAATGTCCATGCCGGATGCTGTGCATGCAAAATACGAAGTGGCTCAATATAAGAATCCGGGAAGCCCTGTTTCTTCAATTCTGCAACAAATGCATCGTCTCCTGTCGGGTCGGTATATATACGAACGAAATCAGCATAGAGATACCCCACAACAGTCTTTCCGTCAACCTGAATATTGCATTTGTAATAAGCGCCTCCGGTTCCGGAACCTACGCGTGCAAGCACTTCAACCTTCGTGCCGTTAACCAAACCGACATCCTTTCCGGCAGCATCCTTCAAAATAGCATAACTCTGGTTCGGACCGGTACGCACATTGGTCAGCGGAGAATAGTCCACATAGCCTTTCTTTGAGGGCGAATAGTTTTCCACAAGGCTTTCCATAATAATATAGTTTGCGTAGCCATACGCTTCCTTCGTCTTCCCGTCTGTTCCGGTGAATCGAATTCTATAGTATGCACTATTCTGGTCGGAATACTTCTTTCGGCCGATAACCTCCACCACAGTACCGCTTGGAATAGCCTGTACAAGTGTGGCATCTGAACGTGCATCACTTCGCGCATTCAATTCCTTTTTCGCACTGGCAGAAGTCGGAACCTCAACCGTTCCTTTTCTCGGAGTCGTATAGGTTTCATCAATTGTAACGGTAGCTGCTTCGGCTCTTCCGACAAAGCCATGGAACGGAAGAATAAGCATAGCAAAAACAAGTACGAATGAAATGCTTCTTCGTATGAATGAATTCATGTTATGCCCTCCTTTCCGCTGCCGGACTTTCTTCGCCTATATCCGAATAATACTTATCAATATCTCACACTACTAAATCTCACCCTCGAAAACCGTTACCGCGGGTCCTGTCATATACACGATATCCTCATCAACATCATAGCGAATCTTAAGGTCACCGCCTAAAAGATGTACTGTCACATCAGAATCGGTGAACCCGTTTTTATAGCACGCAACCGCAACAGCACAGGCACCGGTTCCGCACGCCCAAGTCTCCCCTGAGCCGCGTTCCCACACACGCATGTTTACTTCGCTGTCGCTGATTTTCTCGACAAATTCCACATTTACCCCTTCCGGGAAAATGATATTTTTCTCAATTGGCTCTCCGACTTTCTGAACCTCAAAATCCTTTGTGGATTCTACCATAATGACTGCATGCGGATTGCCCATGGAAACAGGGGTAAATTCCCAACGCTGTCCCATAGATTCCACCGTGTAACGATTTCCCACACCATCTGCCTGACCTAAAAGAAGTGGCAGGTCTGCAGGATTCATGGAAGGATGTCCCATATTAACAGTTACCAAATCTACAAACCCATCTGTAACATGAAGGGTAAGATATCTGAGACCGGCAGGCGTATCTACCACCAATTCGGTCTTGTCGGTCAAGCGATGGTCATATACAAACTTACCGACGCAACGAATACCGTTGCCGCACATCCGACCAAGACTTCCGTCGGCATTGTACATCTCCATAAAGAAATCGGCACGGTCACTCGACTTGATCAGAATCAAACCGTCTCCACCGATTCCGGTATGACGGTCACTATATTTTACTGCCAGTTCTGATGCATTCATAACCGGCTCTTTGGTCGCATCCACATAGATGTAATCGTTGGCACATCCATGCATCTTCGTAAATTTCATAGGGCTTATGCCTCCCGAAAATTGAGCAAATTGGATTATATTATATATTTTCTGACGGAAAATGTCAAATCACGCTACATCACAGCAGGATTTTGCGATGATGAACAACGATTTTCTGCTACACTTTCAGTGCTTTCCAAAACGTAATCCAAAGATAATATGTGGCGATACAATTTCCTATGATACAAAAATAACACAATAATGTGTATATGTTGTGAAAAGTCTTTTTCTTACTGTATACTGATTATTCCAGCATATGTCTCATAGCGCAGTTGGGTTCTTTTCAGTTCTGCAGTGGGCAACAGCACAGCAATCACCTGTTAAAAGATGTGAATTAATCCTATAATGCTGCGACTACAGCGTAATACATGCGAGATATGACAGTGTTTCAGGAAATGCCTGCAAAATAACATAAGTGTTTCAAGATATACATGCAAGATACGACAGTGTTTCAGGAAATGCCTGCAAAAAAAACATAAGTGTTTCAAGATATACATGCAAGATACGACAGTGTTTCAGGAAATACATACAATTTCGTCTTTTGATGCGATTTACATGTACAATGCTTACTCCTTTATATAAGTCACATCAGAATAATACACGGGAAATATGATTTTTATCCAAGAAACAGGCAATCCCGTAGTGCTAACTTGTTTTGAAGCTTAAATCATACATGTGAAATCACTAATATTGGTAAAATACAGGTAATTTCACAGAGTCCATCTCTTGAAGTTCCTAATCATACATGTGAATTCTCTGATATTGGACAATTACAGGTAATCTTCGTTAAGTCTGTCCTGTGTATCGCCAAAGTTCCTTCATTTATCCAAAAGTTCAGCAAACTAAAACATCCGCATATTGCTTGTACCGCCTGTGCACCTTATAGCGACAGCTTCTGAACAGTCGTGTATCTCCTTAGCACAGCATATTTATATCATAGGAAATGCCAAGTAATCTCCTAAGATATAAAAAAACCGGCACAGTATTCTGTGCCGGCTTTCGTACCGATTCTTCTTAAATTATTCAATCCCCTTAGCTGCGAGGAATTCCACTACATCACCGATACTCTTAAGCTCGTCAAGTTCTTCGGGCTGAATCTCGATATTGTACTCATCCTCGAGAGCAGTAACAAGTTCATAAAGATCCAGAGAATCAATTCTCAAATCCTCACGGAAAGTGGTTTCCTCCGTGATGCCTGCGATATCGATTCCAAGCTGATCTTCCATAATTGCTAAGATTTTCTCAAACATAAAACCAACTCCTTCTATCTTTGAAAGATATATATCCGAAACGAATATTATTCTAACAGCGTTCAAATGTCAATAGAAATTTTAACGGTTCCACTCCATACCGGAATACAACGAATCTTCCTTGTCAAGACTACGCTATCATCCTTATTGGAAAGCATCCGGAATACCGTCGCCGTCCATATCAACCGGGCCTTCATCCGGCATATCAGCACCTCCGGCGCCGTGCATGCCGCCACCCATCATTCCGTAGAATTCCTTGCCGACAACGTTCTTCTCGTTACGAACCTGCTCAACGAGACCGGACAGCAAACGGAATACATCCTTGGAATGCTTGATATTCTTCAACTGAATGACGCCCTGCGTATCCACACGTGTGAACAGTTCAACCGTTCCGGTACCATAAATCTTCTGACCGAAGGTGCGACTCAAGCGAAGGTCGACAATTCGATACAGCAAGGTCTCATCATAGCTTGTCTTAAAGAAGCCCTGCTGAACACCAAGAGAACTCTTCGTCACTGTATACTTGGTAAAAGAAATCGGGAACCACATATGATGCTTACGGTCTTTCCATAAGGTTTCTTCCTGGGCCATATTCATACTATCTTAACCTCCTCAAATACAAATACAGAATACAGTCTATACCCCTCAATACTGTTTCTAAAATTCATTATATATATGCATTTTCCAAAATACAAGAGTTATTTCACTGCTACCTGCTTCCCCAACCGCCTCAAAATTCTGAAATGCAGTTTGTCATATCAGCGATAAACTTCTTAAGAT
This sequence comes from Lachnospiraceae bacterium, assembly GCA_045627305.1. Classification (GTDB taxonomy): domain Bacteria; phylum Bacillota; class Clostridia; order Lachnospirales; family Lachnospiraceae; genus ISDg. Next base: position 26,793 of record JAZQNM010000035.1, on the reverse strand, counting down.
AAATATCAAAGCCGTTATTGTAACCGACGAAACCAGCGTCGTCAGCATCACAATTCCGGATACCAGCCGCGAATCATTGTTCATCTCGCGCGCCATAATGTAGCAGGCCACCGTAGACGGAGACGCAAGCATTACCGCAATTGCCACTAACGCATCCTTCTCGAATCCGAACAGCACTGCAATCGGTACGAACACCGCCGGCAAGATAATGGTCTTAACCGCCGAAGCAATAATCGTCAGCGAAGCCTTACTCTTCACTGCCTTAAACTCAAACTCAGCACCGAGAATAATCAGTGCAAAAGGAGTAGCAATGCCTGCCAGATTATCAAGCACCTTCATCGGAATGGATGGAATTGTAATGCCGAAAAATGCAAACGGCAACGCCAATACAACTGCCAGAATCAGTGGATTGGTCACAACCTGCAAAAGAATCTTCCCGAACGGAATCTTCTTCTGTTCCCCTTCTTCGCGCTTCGCGTAAATCGTCAAAACAATGACGGAGAATGCATTGTAAAACGGAACAACCGAGACAACCATCAAAGGAGCCAGCCCGGTGTCTCCGTAGATATTCTTCACAAGTGCGATTCCCAAAACCGCGGCGCTTCCCCGAAATGACGCCATAACAAAGGAGCCTATCTGTTCACGATTCTTTATGAAAAAAACTGCAAACAGCCATATCGTGAAAAATGCGGCGCAGCTGACACCCATACAAAACAGCATGAATTTCAGGTCATAACCCGTACTGATGTCGGAGGTGGCGATATCAACGAACAGAAGCACCGGCAGGGTTACACGGAAAGTAAAGCGGTCCGCAGCCTTCGTAAAATTCTCGTCGAAGAAGCCGCACCGCTTTAAAATGTATCCGATGATAATGGTAAGAAACACCGGCAAGGTTGCGTTGATGCTAAACAAAAAGGTATCCATATTTCCCCCAAACCGTATCCTTTTGGACATATCGTCCGAAGGGGTAGTATCTGACTGTATTCCCGGCGCTCTCCCGGAACCTGCGATTTTATTCCCGGAAGCCTCTAGTACCGGCTGATTGTATCCTCAGAGTCATCGTCCGTCTTCTCGATGGCGCGAATCTCAACAAAATAGGTCTCGCCGTTATCAAGCGTCACCTCGCGACGCTCACCGATTTTATGACGATATATCGCCACCCCGATCGGCGAATCGATGCTGATAAGCCCCTTCAGCGGATTGGTACGAATTGTCGTGACAATACGCACCTTCATCTCTCGCTGCGTGCGTTCGTTAAAAAGAGTAATCGTATTGTTCATGCCGACCTCGTCCTCGGAGGAATCGCTTTCAATGACCTGAGCGGTCTTCAGCATGTTTTCCAGATAACGGATACGGCTCTCGTTCGCATTTTTCTCCTTCTTGGCTGCATAGTACTCAAAGTTTTCTGAAAGATCGCCCTGTGCCCTCGCCTCCTTAACCGCCTGAATGGCATCGGGTCGAACCTCTAACTTTCTGTATTCGATTTCCTTCTTGATTTTATCAATGTCGCTTTGCGTTAGTTTATCGTGCATAGTAACTCCTATCTGTCTTATCATCCGAAAAGGAACGATGTACACATCCGTTCCGTCGGGATTGCATTCCTTCTCTTTAGAATATCCTATTCCGGTTCAAAAAGCAAGCATGACCGGTCACGTTCACTTGACAGTAACATAAAGACCTTACTCGACAAAACGCATATTTCATGTGTTGTAATACTGTGCGGAGCGCAGCGCCCCGGAAAATGCCCTTCCGGCACTATTTCAGTTCTCCTCGCTTAACCCGGTACAGAATCTGCTTATCGTTGTACACCGGCTGATCCGAAGCGACACCGATGAAATCCTTTCCGAACATATCAAAAAGATTGGTCACGATTGTGAAGGGCGGAAGCTTTCCGAGAATCCTCTCCCCATCGAAGAGAAGGGAGCTGTGAACCGGCATCGTGTACTCACCCTTCTCGTTAAATCCGCCGCCATAGGCCATTACGGGAATGATGGCATATCGTCCGTTCAGGAGTTCCTTTACGGTCTTCCCGCTTCTTTCGAGGCGTACGTTCACGTTGCCGGTTGTCGGAATGTCCGCATAAGAGGTACCGGCAGGACCGGTGTACGGAATATCAAACCGTTTTGCATCCCGCTTGTCGGCAATGCCGGAAAGAATCTTTCCGTGGTCGATGAATAAGATTCGGTCATCCGGGAAGGTGCTTCCGTCTCCGTCCCAGAACGGATTGAACCAGGACTCCGCATCGCTTACATCGTGTGCAAGCGTCAGGTCTTCAGAGAACACTTTCTCTCCGACTTTATCGGAGAAGAGCGAAACCTTTCGGAAGATACGCTCTCCGTTCAGATTCTTGAGAAGCTCACCTGCAATTCCGTAATACTGCTCGTCAATAATCAGTTCCTCCGGGAAGTCAACCATCTTCATGAAATTCTCAAGATAATCGTCGGCCATTCTCTTGAACTTATCAAAGCAGAAGCTTCTTTCGTTATAGGAAAATCCGCCGTCGGAAACATCCTTGCTCTCCTTATGCTTAAAAGAGATGCTGCAGACAACACAGCTGTCCGCATTCCTATAATCCATTCCGGCGTCGTTCTTTCGCGTTACGGTTTCCTTCCGGATTGAGTAGGTTGCGCCGAATGTATAATCCGGGTATGCTGTAAGCAGATACTCCATGCACCGATCTGCAATATCGACCAGCTCCTCCTCGGTAAATTCATGCTGTGAAAGGTCTCTGTGTCGCGTTCCCGGCTTCGGAACAAACGGATACGGCCGCTCCCGCTGCAGCTTCGCCTCTGCCTTTGCGAAGCCTTCCTCTTCGGGAATGTCTCCGACATTGTAATGGATTCCTACCATTCCGTCACGGTATACACGGAAGGAATTCTCGATGGAAACCTGTTTGGTAACTATTTTTTTTGCATTTTCCTCATATTCTATCAGTATGTTCTCACATACCTCTCTCTGCAGTTCTTTCATAGAATCAGTAGGGTAAACCCTTTCTCCTTTCCCGGTAATCAGTTAATGGTAAGCCGCTTCACACGAATTGTCGGACCACCGGCAGATACAATTGCGGACTGTCCGTTCTTTCCGCACGTAAAGGTATCAAAAATCTCAAAATCATCGCCTACCGCGTCAATATCGAACAGTGTCTGGAAGACGTTGCCATTAATCACATTGACCCGTACAGGCTCGCAGATACGCCCCTCCCTGATACGGTAACAGAGGCTCGGGCGCATTGTAAACATTGCCTGACCGGTACCGGATGTTACATTCGCTACAAAGATGCCGTCCTTGATTTCACGAATCATATCCTCCACCCGGGTTGTGCCTGCAGCCATATACGTATTGGTCATACGAACTACCGGAAAGTTCTTGTAATCCTGCGCTCTCGCATTGCCTGTCAGTTCCTCTTCAAGAGCCGCGGCAGACTTGGCGTTATGAAGTCGTCCGGTCAGGACACCGTTTCGAATCAGCCAGGTTTCCTTCGCCGCGGTACCCTCGTCATCATAAGGGACATATCCGTGACGGACAAGGTTGCCATCGTCGCAGATGGAGACGATGTCGTTTCCAACCTTCTTGCCCATAACCCATTCCGCACGAAGCGTCCGGTCGTTCAGCATGAAATCGGCTTCCGATTTATGGCCGAAGCTCTCATGAGTAAACATTGCGGTCGTAATCGGCGAGAGAACGCAGGTGTAATCGCCGGGCTCGATATCGACTGCGTTGTGTGCGTAATCAAGATATTTGTCCCGTTCCGCAAGAATCTCCGCCTGATGTCCGCGAAGCTCGTCAAAGCTCAGCGTAATATAAGGCTTTCCGGCATATGTGGTAATACCGTTCACGGTAATGGCGAAGGAGAAAATGAGAAACGCCTCCTGCATATCCCGCTCGATTTCCGCTCCCTTGCTGGAATAGAAGCTGTAAACGGAGTGTGATGTACTGACGCTGACGCCCCACGCATTAATCTCGGTCACAGAGCGGTCAACACAAGCCGCCACGTACTCCTCCGCAAGCGCCTTGACCATATCCCGTCCAACCTTTCGCGTGTCGTTCTCTCCTGCGAAAATCAGTTTTGAATCCTTGTTAACCTCAAGATTCCGAATTTCCGGATGATTGTAAATATCCGGATTCGGCGTCGCAAGCCTTGCAAGCGCATCCAGCTCCGCCTGGATGGAATTCAGATCATTTGTAGACGTGGTGTACCAGAGCCTGCCGTCAAATACACGAATGATTGCCCCCACTTCAGACGTGTCCGAATCTCCGGTTACGTCGTCATTCTGTATCGTATACCAAAGTGAATTGCTTTCCTCTATCCGCACGTCCGAATAGAGCTTCTCAGGGAATCGCAAATTCCGTTTCATAATTTATTTCCTTTCTGAATCCGTTGCCGGTTGTTCTTTTAAATGTAGCACTTTCCATTCAAAATGTCAACGTGATTGACTTCATAACGGATTTCTTGACTTTTCCCTTCATAGAATTTATCATAAAAGGACTGGGATTTTTCATTTGGAGGTTTACTTTATGGCTGACATTTTAAAGGAAAGAAAGGACATAGACCCGGAATTCCTGTGGGATTTGACTCCGATTTACGAATCGGATGAGGCTTGGGAGAAGGCATTTGCCGAAACCGAAAACCTTGCGGAAACTTTTGCAAAGTATCCGGGAACACTGGGGCAGTCCGCAGAGCACCTAAAGGAGTTCTATGACCTTTACTTCAATGCTTTTGAAACAATGAACCGCTTAAACGGTTATGCTTATCAGCGCAAATCCGAGGACAACCGTCAGGACACTGCACAGAGTATGTACTCTCGCGTTTATTCGCGTTTTGTTCAGCTTTTCAGCAGTCTGTCCTTCGTTGACCCTGAGATTCTTGCACTCCCCGATGATACCGTTAAGGCATTTTTAGAGGCTCCCTGCCTTGCGGAGTACCGCCATGTTTTGGAAAATACGATTCGTACCAAGGCACACATTCTCTCCGCTGCCGAGGAGGCAATTATGGCTTCCTATGGTGAGATTACCGGCGCCGCAGGCGACACGATGGAGATGCTGACGGACGCCGATTTCACATTTGACCCAATTCCCGACCCGGAACATCCGGGCGAGACAATTGAGCTCACGGAAAGCAATTATATTCTGTTACAGAGGAATTCAAATCGTGCCATCCGTGAAGCTGCATTCCGTAGCTATTACAAGACCTACAAGGGGCATACGAATACATTTACCTCTCTTTATTCAACGAATGTCAAAGCGGATTCTCTGCAGGCAAGACTTCGCCACTATCCGTCCTCAAGGGCAATGTCTCTTGACGGCAACAATATCCCGGAAAGTGTTTATGACAGTCTTGTGGATACCATTCACGAGTACATGCCGTTAATGTATCGTTATGTCGCACTGCGTAAGAAGATTCTCGGATTGGACGAGTTGCACTACTATGATGTATATGCACCTCTTGTAAAAGATTTGAAGAAGACGTACACCTACGAGGAAGCCAAAGAACTGTTATTGCAGGCTGTTGTTCCTCTCGGCGAGGACTATGTTTCTGCAGTAAAGAAGGGACTTTCGGACCGCTGGGTTGATGTATACCCGAATGTCGGAAAGTCGGGCGGTGCATACTCCATCGGTACCAGGAAGGATCATCCGAATATTCTTTTGAATTTCAACGGAACACTGGACGATGTATCCACACTCTGTCATGAGATGGGCCACTCCATGCATACTTATCTGACGCATCAGAATCAGCCTGTTCAGTATGACGATTACGCACTTTTCATCGCAGAGGTTGCTTCCACTGTTAATGAAAATCTTCTGATCGAATCCCTTCTGAAGAACACAACCGACGACACCATGAAACTCTTCCTTCTGAATGAGTATATGGAAGGCTTCAAGGCAACCGTATTCCGCCAGACAATGTTTGCGGAATTTGAGAAAATCTGCCATGACAGAATCGATGCAGGTGACGCACTCAGTACATCTGCTCTTAATAATCTGTACCGCGAGTTGATTGCTCTCTACTTCGGACCGGAACTTGTGATTGATGATGAGGTTGCCTATGAGTGGAGTCGTATTCCGCACTTCTACCGCAGTTTCTATGTATATCAGTACGCAACCGGTTATTCCTCTGCTGTGGCGCTGTCCGAAGCAATCCTCACGGAGGGTGCTCCCGCAGTGAAGCGTTACCTCGAATTCCTGTCTCTCGGCGATTCCGTATATTGTATGGACGCCCTTAAACATGGCGGTGTAGACCTGTCCACTCCGGAGCCGGTTCGAAAAGCAATGCAGAAATTTGAAAGAATTCTCGACATGGCCGAGGAAACCTACGAAAAATGCAAAGCAAATACTTGATTTTTGCTTACAGTATGCTATACTTTTTATAGATGCGATACAATACGCATAATATTATTTGGAGGTATTTCCCATGGAGAATTTTGATTTAGAAAAGATTAAGAAATTTTTCCCGTTCAGTGAAAAGGCTGTTGACAGTCAGGGACTTCTTACAGCTGTCATCACTTACATCATTGTAGCTGTCATTGGTGGTATCATCATTAAATTCATTCCGATTATAGGTTGGATTCTTGGTACAATTATTGAGCTTTGGTTCGTTATTGGTATTCTGTTGTGTGTATATACATTCTTTAATGCTCAGGGCGGCGGAAGCAATAACAGTGGCAGTGACCAACAGTAATTAGATGTAATTGATTGGTCATTACAATTTATAGAAATTCAGATGGGCTGTGATGAATCACAGCCCATTTTTTATTTTGTGTCATAGAAAAATGCAGCGCAATTTCCTGTTATATCATAAGAAATGTAAAGCAATTTCCTATGATACAAAAAACTGCACCGTCTGTATGACGGTGCAGTAAACACTCTATTCTATTTTGTTCCGAAGATACGGTCTCCGGCATCACCAAGACCGGGAACAATGTAACCGTTCTCATTCAGTTTCTCATCAAGAGCGCCGACATAAATGTCAACCTCGGGATGTGCCTTCTGTAAAGCCTCAAGACCTTCCGGCGCAGCAATCAGGCACAGGAAACGAATCTTCTTAATGCCACGCTTATTCAACATATCAATTGCAGCGATAGCAGAACCACCGGTTGCAAGCATCGGATCAACAACGAAAATCTCACGGTCAGCAGCATCAGCCGGCATCTTGCAGTAATATTCATGCGGTTCCAAAGTCTTCTCATCACGGTACAAACCAATATGACCAACCTTTGCATTCGGATTCATACGAAGAATACCATCGCAAAGACCGATACCTGCACGAAGAATCGGAACTACACAAAGCTTCTTGCCTGCGATTTCCTTTACCGTCGCCTTGCAGATCGGAGTTTCAATTTCCTTATCCTGAAGCGGAAGGTTACGGCTTGCCTCGTAATAAATCAGCATGGCAACCTCATTCACCAGTTCACGAAAATCCTTTGTTGATGTTTCCTTCATACGCATAATGCCAATCTTGTGCTGCAAAAGCGGATGATCCATAATAACTACTTTACCCATATACATATCCTCCATAAAGCATCTTCCGTACCTTCTTTGAAGACAAATCTCATCGTTGTAAACGACGGAAACCGTAAAAGAAACGGTTTCTTCAAGGTCCCGGGGGTGGCAGAAAACTTCTTTCTGCCCTTCTTATCTATTATACTCCCCACGAAAGCAAAAGTCAAAAAAAATCCCCTAAAAAGAGGAATAGCCCGATCGCTTTCGCGCCAGGCTAATATTATATGAATAGGTTTTTTAGATATGAAGAACTAATGAGGAGTTAGTTTTTCTTGTTTCTATCTGAGCTTTAGTATAACGGACATATATTAGGATAGTGTTTCGAACTTGTAAATATTATGTAAATCATTCGCTATTATTTTATGAATAAAATCTTGAATATATGAATAAACAGATTTCTACCCCCTAAAAAGAGGAGTAGCCCGAATGCTTTCGCACCGGGCTAATATTATATGAAAAAATCAAATCGGAAATGTCAGTTGTTATTCAGGAACTTTCTGTCTCTCTCGTTCCTTTCTGAGCTTAAGTATATCGGACATATATTAGAATAGTATTTCAAACTTGTGAACATTTTGTAAATATTACGCACTATTTCTATCAAAATTGAATTCATTTAATCAGTTTTGGCCTTTTCCGCATCGTCAAATGTTCAGATTTTGAAATTCAATAACGGTAGAATAACCTCCTCCGTTCACAATTTATGAATAAAATGAATTCACATTTTGCCGAATATGCCCAAAATCAAGCGGAATCACAAGGCTTTCCATTGTGATTTCGGCAATACGGCAGGATATTTGTGAAGGAACGCCGTCACATAATCCCAAAAGAAAGCACTGCATTTTTTCACTTTCTGAAACTTAAATATAAAAACAGATATAAAGTCATTCTCCAGTTCCAACCAAATCTCTCAAAACTGTTTGATGACTTCAATCGGTTTTTTTCCGGTCATTATAAACAAAGGACAAGCAATTGCCATAACGAAACAAACAGCTAAATATATAGGCGGAATCAAAATTGACATTCCATTATAATTCAATAATTCATATGCATATCCAAATCCTGCTTTCGTCATTTCCAGCGAGTAGACATAGCGGCCTAAAGCCCCTATGAAGCCTACCATTATTGTAATACAATATATAATTGTGCCTTCTATTATCAAACTAATTGCTAAATCTCTTTTAGAAACCCCCAGTGCCCTAAGTATTCCGATTCTTACATGATTATCTTTCGCATTAAAAGTAAAAAACAGAATACTAAGCAAAGCTATCAGTACACCCACAACCATTTTTTCATTTTGCAATGTCTCATAAGTCATTGCTTTCTTATTATAGAACATTTCCACTTCATTCTTTCGAGGCGTTTCAAAAGAAACGCCGTTCTCCATAAGCTTCTCTATGGCCTTCTGATTAAGATTCTTTTCGGATATACTAATCTCAATGGCATCATAGTATTTATCATTCTGAAAATCCGTCTGCATCTTAGCAAAAACCTGCTCTGTCACTATAATATCTGCCCTTGTGTTATTGTCATCCAGATATTGTCCAACTATTGTGTATGTTGGAAAATAATCATGCATACAAATAGAACCATCAAAAATATTCATGTATTTTTCTCCATGTAAGTCAGGGAATTCTACATGACCGAAATCTTCAAATATTGTTTCCTCTTGAAAATATGTAAGCATAAATCTCTCAGAGACGATTATTTCCGAATCATTCTCCGGCATTCTTCCGGACAACAGAGTAACCTTTTCATCCGTGGCTGACCCAATCACGGTTCTTTGGTCGCTATCTCTTAACATTTCACCATTTTTATGCGGTATAGCCCCCATAATACTTATGTAGCGCGAATTGTTAATTGTCTCAATAAAGCTGTTGCACACAATCATTCTTTCACCGCTCTGCTCCAATTCATAAAGAAATGACTCCATCTCCTGTTCCGAATAGTTTTCTCCTTCAGAAAGGTAATCCCTATATCCAAGTTTCACTACTCCACACACAGTCATATTACATCCCATTACAAGAATTTCTTCTGAAATGCTTTCCCCTTCTCCAAACCCCAGCATTGACTCCACATAATCGGAGATAACAATCTCTGTCTCGACTCGGGGCATTCTTCCCATCAGTTCATGCTTTGTGTCCTCTATACCCCCTATGACCAAAAAGCCTTCCATTCCATGCTTTCTGTTCTTATCATATACAGAGACACCGTTGAGAATTGGATAACAATTATTTGCTCCAAAAGCATCATAATATATCTTCTTAAGGCTGCTACTATTAGCCACTTCATAAATCCTGCTATATCCCGGACTTTCCTCGATTGCGAATTCCGTTTTGGGATATATAAAGGATACTCCTGACTTTTCGATTAACGAGGCAAAGGCTTTTGATTCGGAAGAAGACAAATACCCAACAATCACTTCTTCCGTAACAAACAAAATTGACATGATTAATAGCATTAAAAGGAATTTCCACCTTTTCACTTTCAATTCTGCTACTGCTACATTTAGCAATGACCGGAAGGGAAGATTTCTGGCTTGAATTTCATACTTCTTATCTTTACTTCTCCCTTCAGTCTCATTCAATATCTCATCAGCGATGATGTGACCATCTGAAATTCGAAGCACTCTATCAGAATACGAATATGCTGATTCCGTGTCATGCGTCACCATTACCACCAAGCAATCCTTGGAAACCCTTCTTAGCAGTTCAAGTATTTCCGAAGCTGTTTCTGAATCCAGATTTCCTGTCGGTTCATCCGCTACAATTAATGCCGGTTTCTTGATTAACGCCCTTGCTATCGCCACCCGCTGTTGTTGACCTCCGGAGAGCTCATTAACAAATCTGTTTTCATATCCGCTTAATCCAACGAACTCCAATATTTCCTTTATCCGTTGACATCCCAATACCTCTTCTGCCTTTTGACATTGTTGGCTAAGTACAATATCGAGGTTTTGATAGACCGTCCAACTGTCAATTAAGAAATAGTCTTGAAAGACAAATCCCAAAAACACATTTCGAAACGAATCCAATTGTGATTCTTCAAACGCGGATATTACTTTTCCTTCCTTACCGGGTGTCGTAAAGATAATCTCTCCGGAATCAATCATATCCAATGTTCCTATACAGTTCAGCAATGTTGTTTTACCACATCCGCTTTTTCCTAATATAGAGACCATACCCGTATCAGGAAGAACAATATTCACGTCCTTTACTGCCTCAATTTTGATTCCGTTCTTCGATGTATATGATTTAGATACATTCACAAGTTCTAGCAAATTCTCTCACCTCCAAAAATGCCGCATTCGATTCAAATAGAATCGCCGCGGCATTAATCTAAAATAATTACGGATACAATGAATCATTTATACCCAGTACCATTTATTTCCCCTTCCTCTGCTAAAGAACTAATATCATCCCATATCCATTCCTCAAACCCTTCTTCTCGTATAGGGGTAATATTTATCTTTACCCCCTTATCTAGCAGTTGAACAGAAAGCGAATTGCCCATGTTGCTTTCAAGAACATCAATATCTGATCCTACAGGGTCCAGCACCTTAAGCTCAACTAACGCCGATATGATTTCTTCATTTTTCTTTGTTCCCAAATATAGAAAATAGCAGTATCGACTATTAATCGCTTGAGAAAGGCACCTAATCAGTTCCTCATGAGTAAACTCAAGTGTACTGTCATAATCACTCAAAACAATAATTTGCCTTTCAAACCCTTTTTTTATCTTAAGAATATCATCACTCACTTCATTCTCATATCGAACCGGAACATTGAAGTTATACACATCAGGATACCTGTTCGGGAACTTGTACCCCTTCCCATACCAAACTATATCCGTCGGTTCTTCTTCTCTCAAAATGTAGACACCGTGCTCGGATGGATAATACACTTTTTCTGTTTGCTCAGGTTCATCCTTAATATGAGTATTGCGATATAAGTTAATTCCCCAAAAACATCCGGCAATAGCAATACTCACAAAAAGCAAGGCGACAATCGTTTTCCTCATATATACTCCATCTTTATCATTTAATCAGACACTAAACTTAATTATGAAAACCCATTACAAGTCTACTGCTTGTAGAATATGTACCAACTTCGGTTATTGTGCTTTTAGAGCCCGCACAAAGGGTACACTCGTAATAAAATGTAACCCCAAAAGAATAGTTGTCATCCAGTGCATACCATGTACATCCTCCCTTTTGAGTCGTTTGGTCAAAGATCACCTTTTGCCTTTCTTTATCACATGTATGTAGCGCGCCACTCCATTTTTTATAATCATATTTCGTCTTAAATTGTTCCGTGCCAAAAACATTTGTCAGGGCGCTCACATTACAAAATGCTGTATTAATATTAACCGAAGCAGATGTACTCCAAGGTATTCCCAGTGATATAGAATATGATGTTCCGCCACTCGACGATGCCCTAGGCACATACTCTTTGATATGGCCTCCTCCATACATTAGTTTCTGGTTATTGGCAATTTCTGCAGTTGTCTGCTTAACACCAAATTTAGGAAAACAATCAGATGTTACGGTAAGTAATTCGCTGCCCGCATATATAGTCATTGTTCCACATTTCGTCCAACTTTGCTTATTATTAGTTGATAAATAACTATCGACCTTAAAATTTTTCGGCTTCACCGTAACATCATACATGAAAGAGTCACAATAAGCCGAATATACCGTTCCATTATAATTTACCGAACCGGGAACCCTTGATGTTCTTGCAGGATTTAATTCTATCTGAACCTCTGCAAGTTTAGTTCCTTTCGGAATTACATAATAGGAATATGTATATATCGTTTGTCCAGTTATGTTGTTAAAACTTGATGTGCAACTCTCTTTTTTAGTATTGGATGGAACCTCTATTGCAAATGATTTACTTATCGTAGTAAGTGTTGGTGATGCAGCTATGGCTTTTTTCGTCAAGCCTTGCATATTAATCGGAATAACAATTGTTACCAAACAAAGACTCGCAATTATCCTTTTAAAAAGTCCCTTCAAGTAAAAACTCTTCCTTATAGATTTTTCCATAAAAAAACCTCCAAATGATTATTCGTGGTAATCATCGGAGGGAGCGAATCTACTCATCAAGCCTTTACTGCAAAAGATAGTTACACCATCGACCTACTTTTCAAACAATTCCCCCAATTCATCCCACACATATTATTATATATATATATATATATATTGTCAATGGAAAACTAGGGCATAATAAACAATCCGGGAATAAAACTATATGGCCTGCGAAGCCTTCTCTGTAAAGAAAAAAACAGCGCCCCGATACTCGGAGCGCTGAAGAAATTAAGAGGCTAAACCCTCAGTTAAGCTTACTTTACAGAGAAAGAATATACCGTACAATAATCGAATGCTTCATCCTTATCGAAGATGCTGCTCTCGAATTCAGGAGTGTTGCATGCATTCGGGAAGAACTGTGTCTCAAAGCAGATACCATAACGACGGTCATACTGTGCTCCACCCTTACCGGTTTCCTTCTTCATAAAGTTGCCGGAGTAAAGCTGCATTCCGGGAAGGTCTGTGTAAACCTCCATGAAACGGCCGCTCTTCTCATCGTAAAGGCTTGCAACAAGTTCCATCTCGTCATCCTCGATATCAAGGTTCAAAACATAGTTATGATCATATCCGCCTGCAAGCTTCAACGGTTCAAAATCAGCGCCGATGTCTTTGCCAACCTTCTTAGCGGTACGGAAATCCATGGGAGTACCGGTAACATCCATAAACTCGCCGGTAGGAATCAGGAACTTATCGGTAGGTGTAATGGCATCTGCATTAACCCAAACTTCCTGGTCAAGGATGTCTCCGCTTGCCTGTCCTGCAAGGTTGAAGTAGGTATGATTGGTGAGGTTGATCACCGTCTTCTTATCGCTGACTGCAAAGTACTCGATTGCAAGATCGTTGTCGTCGGTCAGTGTGTAGGTTACGGTAACATCGAGGTTGCCGGGGAAGCCCTGCTCACCATCCGGACTCAATCTGGAAAATGCGATGCTTGTGCTCTCTTCATCCGTCGTTACTTCTACATCATACATCATATGATTGTATCCGGTAGGACCACTGTGAAGATTGTTGATGTTGTTATCATTCTTGGCAAGCTCATAGGTTGTGCCATCAATATCAAACTTTGCTCCACCGATACGGTTTGCATGACGTCCGATAAAGGAACCAAAGCCACAGCCATTATCCTCATAACCGGTTACATCGTCATATCCAAGTGCGATATCCTCTACCTTACCATTACGGTCCGGAACATATATTCCGACAATCAAAGCACCGTAGTCGCAGAAGGAAACCTTCATGCCGTTCTTGTTCTCGATGGTGTAAAGAGTAGCTTTCTTACCATCCTTTGTCTTACCAAAATCCTGCTTTACAATACTCATATGAAACCCCTTTCTCAGGCTTACGCCTAATCAAATTTTAATAGCAAAATGCTAAAACAATTACTGCTGTCTGTAGCAATGCAAAGAACCCGTCCCATACACGAAAATACCATTTCTGTGTTTTGTGATGAAACACCTTCATTGCTATGCGGGCACCTATGCCACCAAGAACCGCAAGCCCGAGAAGTACCTTCTCCGGAATACGCCACCGGTGTGCTGTTGCTTTCTTCTTATCGATTTTGTAGAGCACTGCTGCCACAATGTCAGCAACCAAAAATACAATCAGTATCCAAATCTTATAATCTTTCAGAAAATCAAGCATATGAAATATCCGTCTTTCTGCGGTATCATTTCTTCTATCGCCTTCCATCGACGAATCGCTAACAATGTCCCAATGTGATTACGGAGTCAGTCTTGCCGGGCCACGGAACAGGAACATTGCTTCCTTAATCGGCATACCAAGCATTAACATCGTCAGACGGTCAACGCCGACACCGAAACCACCGTGAGGCGGACAGCCGTACTTGAAGAATTCCAGATAGAACTGAACGTCGTTTCCGAGTCCCTTCTCGTCCGCCTGCTTCTTCAGTACTTCATAACGATGCTCACGCTGCGCGCCGGTTGTAATCTCAACACCGCGCCAGATCAGGTCATAGCCCTGCGGAACACCCTTTTCATCTCTCATATGATAGAACGCACGCTTTTCTGCGCTGTAATCAGTAATGAACAGGAACTCATGGTTGTAATGCTTCTTGACCCAGTCATAGCTGAGATGCTCTGCCTCAGTAGTCAGGTCACCCTTCTCCTCGTCCGGAACAACGTAACCATATTCCTTCTCCAAAGCATCATAAAGGTCTGCAAGCTTTACTCTCGGGAATGGAGTCGTCGGAACAATGATTTCAGCATCAAATTCTTCGGTGGAGAAGGTTTCCTTAATCTTCTCACCATACTGCTCCTTCACCTTTCCAAGTGCATAGGTAAGGAGATTCTCCTCAAATGTCATAACATCCTCGAAGGAATCGATATAACTGAACTCTACATCAAAGCAGGTAAATTCGGTTGCATGCTTACTGGTGAAGGATTTCTCTGCACGGAATACCGGTCCCACCTCAAAGTAACGCTCAAAACCGCTTGCCATAGCCATTTGCTTGTAGAACTGCGGGCTCTGTGCAAGATATGCATTCGGCAGATTGTAACTCGGGAAATAATCCAGACGGAATACATCGGCGCCGGACTCGGAAGCTGCACCAATCAGCTTCGGGGTATGAACCTCTATGAAATCACGGTCCAGAACAAAATCTCTCATAGCACGAACCAGAGCAGTCTGCGCCTTGAACATCAACTGGTTGGCATCGGTACGAAGGTCAATCCAACGGTAATCGATACGCTGGTCAATGGAAGACTTTTCAACTGCAGCCTTCTTCTTGGTTGCCGGAATATACTCACGGGCAATCGGAAGCGGAGCTGCAACGGAATCCACCTTAATGGATGTCGGGATAATCTCCACACCGTTCAGCTTAACAAACTCACTGATTTTTACGATACCGGTTACGAAAATCACGGAATCCAGCGTAATGGAGGCAAGCGTATCTGCCCACTCCGGGTGCAATTCCTTTTCGATGGTAACCTGTACCTTACCGGTAATGTCCTTCAAAACAAGGAAGGCCATTGATTTGCCGTCACGCCAGTTCTCCGCAAAGCCCTTTACGAGGACTTCTTTCTCTGCATAGTTCTTGACGTCACAGATTTTAATTCTGTCCATATTGTTATCTCCTTTTATCTATAAGAGTTTACACTCATAATTCACTTTTACTTTTCGTATACAAACCAAGCTGTTGCTCCATATCGATGAATACCTTAACCTGGTCGAATTCAGGCTTGTGAACAACTGACATAAATGCGAGAAATACCTTCATATCGTATTCCTTTACATCTTCAATCATCATCTCAATTGCGGCATCTACGGTAAATGCAGCACGATATGAACGATTGCTTACAAGAGCGGCAAATACATCACAGACACGCAGTATTCTCGCTCCAAGCGGAATCTCTTCCTCCTCCAGATGATTCGGATATCCGCTTCCGTCATAATTCTCATGATGTGCGGCAATATAAGAAATAATCTTCTCCGAATAACTGCCCTCCGAGCGAAGGAGCTCGTTACCCATGGCGGGATGCATACGGACATATTTCGTATGCTCAACATTCAGCATATTCTCATTGTGTCCGTATAATTGTTCAGCAAGTGTCAGTTTGCCGATATCGTGAAGCATTCCGGCAATACGGATGTCATCACATTCCTCCGTAGGAAGTCCCATCTCCTCGGCAACCAGACCGGACAGAAGACATACCACTCTGGCATGCGAAAGAAATCCCTGCATATCACTTTCCTGCGGGATATCGTTGGCCACTCTTCGAATCAGTTCAATCTCTCTCGAAAAATCCATACCTGTCTCCTGAATCATTCCCAATGCGCTGAACAGACGACCTCGCACTTAACGAAAACTGCCCATTCCATTGGCCTGAAGAAAATCCTTCTTGCGCTGTATCATTTCATCAATTCGTCCGATATAATCGGTCAGACTCTTTACATTCTCTACACGCTCAATGCGGTCCTCGTCGTAAAATACAAACTTTGACATAGCACCCGCACCGGCGGCAAGAATTGTCTGTTTCTCCTCCATAATGAGGATGTTATATATGCCCTCGGTTCCCGGCTTTGCGTAGCCGACATTCTCGAGGTTCTCAGCCATATTCTTCTGGCGGTACAGATAATAGGGCTGATAGTTATTATTGTCGGCAAATGTAATTGTTCTTGCAAGCATTTCCGAAACCCCGGTTGCTTCCATCCCCTCGTAGCGTTCCTTCTCGGTAGTCAGTCTTGCCGCGCGCTTGATGGCAAGCGTATGAACCGTCAGGTTCTCGGGATTCAGCTTTCCGATTTCCGAAAGCGTATCGCTGACATCGTCCGGATTCTCACCGGTAAGCCCGATAATCATATCCATATTGATATTATCATGCCCACATTCTCTTGCAAGGGCAAATGCCTCACGAATCTGTTCTACTGTGTGGCGGCGTCCGATTAAATCAAGGGTACGCTGCTGCATCGTCTGCGGGTTGATACTGATACGCGTCACTCCATACTCTTTTAACAGCTCGAGTTTCCGCCTTGTCACACTGTCGGGGCGTCCTGCCTCCACAGTATATTCCAGTACCTCTTCCATTGGCAGATAATCCCGAACCATACGAAGAAGTCTTTCCAACTGAACTTCATTAAGGGCAGTTGGCGTACCACCGCCGATATAAACCGTTGAGAGATGTTTCTTCGGTCGGCATATGCCTAAAAAACGAATCTCCTTCTCGAGCGAATCCAGATAATCATCCGCCATAGTCCCGAATTTGGAAAGCGGATAGGATGTGAAGGAACAGTATGCACAGGTTGTCGGACAAAACGGAATGCCGATGTATATGCTGTAACCGTTTTGATAATCCATTCCGGTCAGTATTTCATGCTCCCTTTTCGCAATCGTAAGGCTCGTTGCAATCTTCTTCTCGGAGCAGAGATATTCCGAACGCATCTGTTTACGGATTTCATCCGGAGATATACCTTCCGTCAAAGCTTCATAAACCAACTTGGTCGGGCGGACACCGGTCAGAATTCCCCACGGAAGTCCGTGCCCGGTTTCACGTTCCAAAATGCGGTAGACCTCGCGTGCAATACAGTTTCGGAAAGCCTTTCGCTCACCGTCCACACCGTCTCCGTCAGCGGAGCCTATCAGTTCGCCCTTTCGATAGACGCGAATGCGGTACCAGTCCTCCATTAGGAGCATGCAGAATGAGTAGTCATTGACTGCGTTGGCGGAAAGCATAATCGGATTGCTTTCGGAAGCCCACACAACACGCATCGATTCGTCCTCGACCTCATAATGTGTCACTTCGAAATCAGCGCCCGGCAGGAATGCACGAATCAAAGGGCGCATTTCCTGTTCGTAGTCTCTGCCGAATAGATTGAGTTCCACAAGAATATCCATATACTTTCCTATCGTCTGCGGAGTCCTAAAAGACTGCCGTCATTTCTTCTTGGTCCATGTATACATGTTGTATTTCTTCTCATAACCGATATTGGTCGCCGGTCCGTGTCCCGGAAGAACAATTGTCTCCTCAGGAAGTTCATACAGAATATTTCTGATTGACAGGAGCAATTCATCATCGTTACCGGTAGGGAAATCCGTTCGTCCGATGCTTTCCATAAAAAGCGTGTCCCCGCTGATAACCATATTCTCCGCCGGGAAGAAATAGCTGTAACTGCCAAACGTATGCCCCGGTGTATTCAGACAGGTAATAAACATACCGGCAAGATTAATCAGTTCTTCATGCTGTGCACACCAGTCCGGTGCCATCAGAAGCATCTCGGGATTCGGATACCCGTCGCGGAAGCCCTCCGGAAGCACATGCCCAAGGTTCGTCAGCAGTTCCTTCTCTTCTTCGCCCGCAACAACCGGAATCCCATATTCCGTCTTCAGATTACGCACTGCACCGATATGGTCGAAATGTCCGTGCGTCAGAAGAATCGCCACGGGTTTCATTCCCATTTTCTTGATTTCCTGTTTAATCGTTGCTGCCTCGGCACCCGGGTCAAATATAAGAAGTTCTTTCGTCTCGGGGTTTCCAACCAGGTAGCAGTTCGTTAAAAGCGGTCCTACGGGAACCGTCTTCAAAACATGCATGGCACATTTCCTTTCTTACCAGGCCTGCGAATCAGCCGGTAGTTCTTTCAATATCCACAACATTCGGGAGTGTACGAATACGGTTAATCAAATCCGTCAGCTGCGCGGTGCTGTGAATGGCAAATGACACATTGATTGTACTGATGTCATTCTTGCCCGGTCTCGCGGAAACAGAGTTGATGTTCACCTTTTCCTCGGACAGAATCTTCATAATATCCAACAAAACACCGGGGTTGTTTCTGGCAAAGATGCGAATCTCCGCATTGTAAATGTGGTCGTCCTTGCCGCTCTCATCGAGATTCCACTCAGCATCAATCAGACGAACTTTGTCGCTTTCCGGCAGGTGAATCATATTCACACAATCGGTTCTGTGAATCGTGACACCACGACCTCTTGTTACATAACCGATAATCTCGTCTCCGGGAACGGGAGCACAACATTTTGAAAAATGTACGGCTACATCGTCCATTCCACGAACGATAATACTTCCTTTATGATGAACGGTACGCGGGCGGACACCGGTCTGCTCGGCAACAGCGGTAAGAATCTGCTCTTCGGTAAGATTCTCGTTCTGTTCCTTCTTCCATTCCTCGTACAGTCTGTTAACGATCTGGCCTTCCTTGAGACTCCCGTGACCGACAGCCGCAAGCAGGGAATCCCAGTCGCGGAATCCATACTTTCTAAGGCATACCTCCTGATACTCGTTCTTCATAATATCAGAAAGTTTAATGCCCTTCTGCTTCGCATATTCAGCCATCATGTTCTTACCGCGAAGGATATTGTCCTCCTTCAGTTCGGACTTGAACCACTGGCTGATTTTGTTCTTCGCCTGTGTACTCTTGACAATCTTTAACCAGTCCATGCTCGGTCCGCGTGAATTGGCAGATGTCAGAATCTCGATACGGTCACCATTCTGAATTTCATAGTCAATCGTAACGAGACGGCCGTTAACCTTGGCACCAACCATCTTGTTGCCGACCGCGCTGTGAATGCTGTATGCAAAATCAACGGGGTTACTGCCAACCGGAAGCGTCTTTACGTCACCACTCGGAGTAAAGCAGTATACGCTGTCATTGAAAAGGTCGAAATCATTCTTCAGAGAATTCAGGAATTCCTTGTTATCGGACATGTCCCGCTGCCATTCGAGGATCTCGCGAAGCCATGTCATCTTCTCGACTTCACTTTCCTTGGCAGTACGTCCTTCCTGTGCTTCCTTGTATTTCCAGTGTGCAGCAATACCGTATTCAGCGATACGATGCATCTCTTTGGTACGAATCTGAATCTCAAAAGGTGTGCCATTTGGCGAAATCAGCGATGTATGTAAGGACTGATACATATTCGGTTTCGGCATGGCAATATAATCTTTAAAGCGGCCCGGAATCGGCTTATACATCTCGTGAATGACACCGAGTGCCGCATAGCAATCCTTGACGGAATCCACAATAATACGGATTGCAAAAAGGTCATAAATCTGGTCAAGCGTCTTGTTCTGGTTGACCATCTTACGGTAAATACTAAAGAAGTGCTTGGCTCTTCCGCTGATTTCTGCTTCGATGCCCGCTTCCTTCAGTTGAATCTCCACCTCGGATGTAATATCCTTAATGAAGTTCTCGCGTTCCGCTCTTGTGGCCTTGATACCTTCGGAAAGCTGCTTATATACTTCCGGCTCGAGATACTTAAGTGCAAGATCATCGAGTTCGGTCTTAATCTTACTGATACCGAGACGCTGTGCAAGCGGTGAGTAAATATCAAGCGTTTCGCGGGACTTTTCAACCTGCTTTTCAGGGCTCTGATACTGCATGGTTCTCTGGTTGTGAAGACGGTCCGCAAGCTTAATAACGATGACACGGATATCCTTCGCCATCGCTATGAACATCTTCCGTAAATTCTCCGCCTGAACCTCAATCTTATCCTGAGAATAATTCAGCTGTGTCAGTTTGGTAACGCCGTCAACAAGCTGCTCGACTTCCGAACCGAACAGTTTCTCGATTTCCTCCTCCGTAATGTCCGTATCCTCCACAACATCATGAAGAATACCGGCAATTATCGTTTCTTTATCCATCTCCAGTTCAGCAAGGATAATCGCAACCGACAAGGGATGAATAATGTAAGGCTCTCCGCTCTTACGACGCTGGTCACCGTGAGCTTTTTTAGCAAGCTGATAGGCCTCCTCAATCGAAGACAGGTCCGTATTCGGACGATACTTACGAATCGTATCAAAAAGTTGCTGATGCAGTACATCAGGATTGGTAAAGTCAACCGTCATACCGACACGGCCAAAGTCTTTGGAATCGTTGCTCATTACGGACCTCCTTTCTGATTTCAACAGAAACCCACTTTAAAACTAAATTATAGCACAAGTACCATTTTTCTACAAGAAAATTCTATTGCACAAAGCAAGGGCTGCGAAAACATTTTTCACAGCCCTTTCAAATATCATTTATAGGAAATGCGACGCAATTTCCTATGATACAAAAAACTTGAATTTTCTTTTGAAAAATGCTATTTTTAGAGCATAAAATTATATAATTCCCGTGGGAGCGGGAAAGGGAGGTAAAAATGAGTCCTAGTAAGTTGTTCTTCAAAACAATAAAGTTTTGCTGGCTAAAGCTTTTATTGGGATTGGTTTATGTAGTAGCCACTATCATTCTGATGCTTCTCGGTGTATTGATTCTCAGCAATGTAAGCAATGGCACTGCTGTCTTGATTCTGATTGGAATCATAGTCGTAGCCATCAAGGCACTGAACTACTTCCTTAACCACTATGTGGGATACCTGGTTAAGGCCGGTCATGTTGCCGTAATCACCGAGATGATTATGAATAACGAAGTTCCTGAAGAGGGAATGGTTACTTACGCATTCAACATGGTTAAGAAGCGTTTTGTGCAGGCTAATGTATTCTTCATAATCGACAAGCTCGTAAACAGCTCCGTCAGACAGCTTCAGCGCGGTGTGAATAAAGTCGGAAATCTGCTGAACAAAATCCCCGGCATGCAGTATATTACGAAGCTTATTAACCTTTTCATTGCTATATTCCTTGGCTATATTGATGAGTGTGTACTCGGTTACAGTTTCACCCGTCAGGATGAAGGTGCATTCAAGAGTTCCGTTGATGGTGTTGTAATTTACTTCCAGAACACCAAGAAGATGTTAAAGAGTGCCGTTAAGACCGTACTTATGCTTCTTCTGATTATGGCAGGTCTCATTCTTCTGTTCTTCCTGCCGATTCTTGGTATTGCTAATGCAGCAGGCTCCGAGAACGCTACCATCATTGCTCTCGTAATTGCAGTTGCATGTGCATTTGCAATAAAATCTGCCTTCGTAGACAGTTATATTATGATTCGTATTGTTCAGAGCTACATGGAAGTTGCTCCGAGCACCGTTATCACCTTCGACCTTTACGGCAAGCTCTGCAAGCTTTCCCGTAAGTTCAAGAGCCTCTTCGGTAAGGCGCAGGAGGAATCTCCGATTACCGAAGAATCCGTTTCTATGGCTAACGGCGCAGTTCCGGCTTATGCGGATGCTCCTACCTCCATGGTTCACTGCCCTGCCTGCGGTGCGTCCAATGCTGGAAATCAGAAGTTCTGTTCCAACTGTGGAAATCCGTTACAGTAGTTCGGGTGGAGAAACTAAAATATCAACTGATTGAAAGAGGCCCCGTAATCATTCTGTTATGGTTACGGGGCCTTTTTACTCGACGAACAAAAAATGGTGTTATACTTGTTTATCTTTCATCGCGAAAGCCAAAATCCATCTTCGTTTATATTCTGGCTTTTTTCGCTCCTCCGTATCACATTTCCATTCTCGTCATACTGCAATTCGCTTACATAAATACCAGTGCCGCTTCCGCCGCCATACAGACTAATACAATGATCCCACATGTATTTTTTCTGTGTAATCCTGTCCTGCTCGTCATATGCGGTTACCTCCCACGCAGACATTCTCACTCCTTCCTCGGAATCTTCGAACACCATATGCATGATTTCATTGCCGGCTTCGTCATAACGCCATAGCTGCGTCATATACCATTTACCCATATAATACGCATCTTCTCTTTTTATATTGTCATAATAGGAATCGGAATAAAGAGATTCTATTGTTTCTGTTACATTTCCTTCCGCGTCGTAATATACACTTATTTCCTCTGTCTTAAGAATTCTTCCTTCATCGTCATATAAATATGATGTTTCATGTGAATACAAAGGGATTCCCGATTCTTTTTCTAATTCTTTTATTATCTCGCTTAACAAAAGCCCCTTCTCATTGTATTGGTATTCAAAGTATTCAAAGATATCAACGCCGTACTCACATTTCTTAATCAAATTTCCGTTACTGTCATATTCAAATGTATGTGTTGGACACCCCGGATCACCTTCCCAAATTTCATGTCCTTCGTCATCATATCCGTAAAAGTCCTCAAAACTATGTACTGCATCAGTACTAAAAAAAGTATTCACCGAATGAATCATTTTATTTGCATCATCGTAATCGTACTCATATATTTGATAGATTTCTCCATCAGAATCGTATGTGGTTTTCTTAATCATATTACCGTTTTCATCGTACTCATAGGAGAAAGGATAAAAAGAAGAATAATCATCATACTGATGTTTTTCTGAAACAACATTTCCATGCTCATCATAAGAATACTCCTCTTCATAAAGGAGCTCTATGTCTTCTTCCTGATACCCAATTCGAGACATATAGGTTGTAAATGCTGCAAACTCTTTTTCGACAGGATTCTGCACATTTCCACATCCGGTCAGACACATCCCTGCCAAAAAAACCATAATGCCAATTTGAAGCCCTTTTCTCACCTTCATCTTCTCTCCCTCAAAACTTATTCCGCACGTTTTTTCACAGGAAAATACAACTCTATCTTCCCGCCCTTTGGACTCAGCCGCTCGCACACGCTTCCTGCCAATCGATAGCCCAATTCCGGAATTGTAACATTAAGTGTTGTCGCAAAAACCTCATCGTACATATCCTCACGGGTTTCGGCCACAACAAAAGTGCCTTCCGGTATCATATGACACATATAGCCTTCCGGCATCTCCGAAGCATCGGCCAATGCAACTCCCGCGAAATAGCGTCCGGACTTATACCCTTCCGTCCATGGCTCAAAGTTATCACTTTCATCTGTGCGGCACATAATACCCCAATAACCTGCAACCTCTGCACCGAATTTCTGCAGGAATATATCATCGTCCCAGATGTCCTCCATTCCTTCCGGGCTTTCTAAAAGAATACTCTCCTTAATGTGTGTATTGCGATTTCCCTGATACTGATAAGACTTTCCAAATACAAATGTCATCGGATGTTCAACCACCCGGACCTCCGGATGCTCCTTGCGCCCCGTAAATCCAAGAAAGGCCTTCAGCTGCCCGTCTGCAAGCAAATCAGCGGTCGGAATCTGATATATGCCACTAGGTACCACTGCCTGAAACTTATCCAAAAATTCACCATAATCACTTGTTTCAAAACAGAACGGCGGAATAAATATAGATTTCTTTAAGCCGCCAGAGCGGTTGCTAACCCGGATTTCCACTGCGTAATCCCCTGTCTTTAGGAGACGAAACTCGTAATGTTCCAATGCCCAGCCGGTGCTCAACTGTACCTGATAAAATGGCACCTCGTAGACATCAATAACCGGAACCGCATCCAGCACATACTGCTCATTTACCTCAAGAATTCTTCGGATAAACTCATCCCCGTTATAGCAAACCGTCATTGCCTCACAGGTATAGGTTCCATCCTCCTTTCGATGATACTGAAAATACTGATAATCGTCGAATTTAACCTTCTGAATGTCAAAGCGCCATTCAGGATTCAGGTGTTCTCTTGTTACCCAATAATAGGTCTTTTGCAAAATCGCAACTGCCTTCTCATAATAAGCCTCCACATCATAGCCGTATCCGAAACGATTAAAGTATTGCATATACTCCCTCCTGCACGATTAATTGGTCCTGCCGTCAAATCCCAAGACCTGGGATACCCTTCAAATAAGGTGTATCTGAATAGGATTATTATAACAGTTTTCATATTCCAAATAAAGACTTTTTTGTTGCCTTTACGGTGCCAAATCGATGCGACATATTTCATTTGCACAGGCGTGTGTATCCTTACAGAGTGCTTTTTACTTTATGGAAAATGGGGAGTGGTCTCCCAGAAAATAACAAGGTATGTGCCATTATACCGGCAGTGTAGGATTTTCCCGCAGAAAAGGCTTGAATAATGTGTGTTATTGCGTTAAAATTTGTACAGTGATTTCGTCGTCAGACGTTAATTGAGAGGTGATATTATGAAGGATATCGATTGGTCCAGCCTCGGATTCGGTTATGTACAGACCGATTACCGTTATGTGGCTAACTACAAGAATGGTGCTTGGGAGGAAGGCCGGATTACTTCCGATCCCAATGTTGTATTGAACGAGTGTGCTTGCGTATTCCAGTACGCACAGACCGTTTTCGAAGGACTCAAGGCTTACCGTACCAAGGATGGCCGCGTAGTTACCTTCCGTCCTGACCTGAATGCATCCCGTATTGCGGATTCCGCAAGAAGACTTCGCATTCCGCCTTACGATGAGCAGAAGTTCATCGAAGCTGTTAAGGCTGTTGTAAAGGCTAATATTGATTTCGTTCCTCCGTTCGGCAGCGGTGCTACTCTTTATGTTCGTCCTTACATTATGGGTACCAACGCCGTTATTGGTGTAAAGCCTGCTGAGGAATATCAGTTCCGTATTCTTACCACCCCTGTTGGTCCTTACTTCAAAGGCGGTGTTAAGCCGATTCGCATCCGCGTATGTGATTATGACCGTGCGGCTCCTCACGGAACAGGTAATGTTAAAGCCGGTTTGAACTATGCAATGAGTTTGTTCGCAATTGTGGAAGCTCATGAGCAGGGTTATGATGAGAATATGTACCTTGACGCTGCTACCAGAACCAAGGTTGAAGAGACCGGTGGTGCAAACTTCATCTTCGTTACGAAGGACAACAAGCTTGTTACTCCGAAGTCTCCTTCCATTCTTCCTTCCATCACCCGCCGTTCTCTCTGCTACGTTGCAGAGCATTATCTTGGAATGCAGGTTGAGGAGAGAGAGGTTTACCTCGATGAGGTTAAGGACTTCGCAGAATGCGGTCTTTGCGGTACTGCTGCTGTTATCTCCCCGGTTGGTTGCATCGACGACCACGGCAAGGAAATCTTCCTTCCGAGTGGCATGAGAGAGATGGGTCCTGTATGCACGAAGCTTCGTGAGACACTTACCGGAATCCAGATGGGCGAGATTGAAGCTCCCGAAGGCTGGATTTACGAGATTAACTGATTGTCACGATAAAATGTCAGGGCTGTCTTTATGGCAGCCCTGAATTGTTTATGCATAGCATACTTTTTTGTTGGAGGAGTAAACCTATGAATTGTATTGTCGCAGTCGACAGTAACTGGGGCATCGGTCTGAAAAAACAGCTTCTTGTCCGTATTCCCGCAGATATGAGATTTTTCAAAGCAACAACAACCGGAAAGGTTGTCATTATGGGGCGGGCTACTTTAGAAAGTTTCCCCGGCGGAAAACCGCTTGCAGACCGTGTCAACATTGTGGTAACACATGACCCCGGTTACAAGGTTCCCGATGCCATTGTGGTTCACAGCATTGAGGAGGCTGCAAAGCTTGCTGCCGAATATGCCTCAGAGGATGTCTACATCATCGGTGGCGGCAGCATCTATAAGCAGTTCCTGCCATACTGTGATGTTGCCTATGTAACTAAAATTGATTTCGCATATGATGCTGACACCTTCTTCCCGAACCTTGACAACGATCCCGAATGGGAATGTGTCGAAGAAGGGGAGGAACAGACCTACTACGATATCATTTATCATTTTACGCGATATGAACGTAAAAAAGTCTGCGATATGAAATAGCGAGATATAGGACAAAACGTGTTGATAAAACATGCGTGAAACCCTTGATATATAAGGGCTGTAAGGGGTTTAATCTTCTTTGAAATAGCTATTTAGGAGGAAGATTAGATGAAACAGGTGAATTGCCCTATTTGCGGAAACAAATGCGTTAAATCTGGTAAAACAAACGCTGGCTCGCAACGTTGGTTATGTAAAGTGTGCAGGACATCCTTAACCCGCACAATCGATAATGAAGCCAAAGAACTCTCTC
>JAZQNM010000034.1:0-30792 GCA_045627305.1 Lachnospiraceae bacterium | reverse complement strand
ACTGGTAAAAATCCCTGTTTTGGGTTAGAATAATCTCGTGTTATGTGGTTCATTGGTAAGACTATTATAACACAAAAAAGGCTACCTGGGTTCGCCCAGATAGCCTCTTTTTGTTCATGGGGTTATTTCACAGCCCCCTTTGTTGTTCGTTAAAGATATTCTTTGTTATGAAAATGTATCAGATCTGTTCCCCGTTTCTGTGGCGTTCCAGAATCTTGTGGATTCTTTCGGTCGGGTTCAGAATCTCGCTGATGGAAGCGTCGTGGTTCAGTGCATCAATCAATAGAGCGATGTATTTGCTCATATCAGCATTGATGTACCAAGGGCGTTCCAAAAGCTCCGGAGTCTGATAGATGAGGTTCGTGGTGACAACACGGTCAATTAAGCCGTCTTTGAATGCCTGGTCGAATTTGTCAAGGCCACTTGTGAACAGACCGAAGGTAGCACATACGAAGATTCGTCCTGCATTCCGTTTCTTAAGTTCAGAAGCAACATCCAGCATGCTCTCGCCGGAGGAAATCATATCGTCGATGACAATAACATCCTTGCCTTGTACATCGGTTCCGAGGAACTCGTGTGCAACAATCGGATTACGTCCGTCAACAACAGTGGTATAATCTCTTCTCTTATAGAACATACCCATATCTGCGCCAACCATTGTGGCAAAATATACGGCACGGCTCATAGCACCTTCATCAGGGCTGACAATCATCAGATGCTGACTGTCCATCTTGAGGTCGGGGACGTTACGGAGCAATGCTTTTGTAAACTGATAGGTAGGCTTAACATTCTCTAAGGAATGGGTAGGAATTGCATTCTGAACACGTGCGTCGTGAGCATCAAAGGTGATGATGGAATCAACACCAAGATTGATTAATTCCTGAAGTGCTACTGCACAATCAAGGGATTCTCTTGCGGAACGCTTATGCTGACGGCTCTCATAGAGGAACGGCATAATAACGGTTATACGGGCTGCTTTACCGCTCATAGCACTGATGACACGCTTCAAATCTGCGAAGTGATCATCGGGGGACATGTGATTCACCTGTCCGCACACCTTATAGGTGAGACTGTAGTTGCAGACATCTACCAGAATGTAGACATCCAATCCACGAATGGTCTCGTTGATGATGCATTTTGCTTCACCGGAACCGAAACGGGGACATTTGGCATTAATCAAATAGGAATCTCTCTGATAACGATCGTGGTCAGGTGTTCCTGCGTACTTGGAATCACGGTTATTTCTCCATGATACAATCCAATCGTCTACTAAACCGCCAATCGCTTTGCTGCTCTCGAGTGCAATGATTCCCATAGGACCAAATGACACATTCTCGACCAACCTATTCTCCTCAGACATGTTTGTACCTCCGTTGAATATGTTATATTTTTAGGATTGAAAATCAATCCGGGGACTCATCAAAAAAGGCCTTGCGGACTCTGATATCATCGCCGACAAGCCTGATGTTCTGGTAGTTCCGGAACAGGCGTGAGGAAATTCTTTCGGAATAGCGTGCGCGAATCTGTTCCATCCCAAGGTTGGTGGAAATCAGAACAGGCTTATTATGCAACTGACGCTCTTCCAAGCAGGTGAAGAGTTGGGATACGGAATAGGCATTTCCTATTTCGCTTCCGAGGTCGTCAATAATAAGCAGGTCGCTGTCAAGGATCATATCGTAGTCCCTGACGGCACGGGCATTCTCCTCATCCTTACCGAATCTGTAATGCTCGAATATTTCAAAAAGACGCGATGCAGGCAGATACATCACGGTGTTGCCTGCAATCATCAATGCTTTTGCTATGCAATTGGAAAGAAAAGTCTTACCGACTCCGGTGGAACCGGTAAGCAGAAGATTTCGGCGATTGGTTGAAAAATGTGCCGCATAACTGTAAGCTTTCTGAAGGCAATCTTCTGCGTTCTGGCGGAAAGTGAGCCCTGTTGATTCGTCAAGCCCTTCATTGGAATAACAATTCAGGTCAAATGTGCTGAAATTCTCTCTCTCGAGAAGTTCTTTCCGTCCGGGCTCAAGGTAGTAGCGATTAATGATTTCCTGCTTAAAGCAGTAGCACATTACACCGTCCTTGAAACCGGTGTCCTTACATTCGGGACACTTATAATGAATATCCAGATAATCTTCAGAGAAACCAGCCTGTTTCATTAACTGCTTCTTCTGGTTCACAATCATTTCAATCGTTCGGCGATTATTCTCTACGGCATTCTCATCACCGCGAAGAGCTAAAATGGTGGCCTCTACGGAACCGGAGGCAATGCGATCATCAAGTTCGTTCAGTACAGGAATGGCAGTATATACTTCAGCCTTGCGGGCTTCCTGCTCATGGCGGTCGAGCGTCTGCTGTGCATCATAATCACGCAGAATTGCGTCATATTGTGCATTGGTTAATCCCATTCCTTTGTACCTCCTGTTTCATTTGTTGAACCTTCGGGCAATGTCGTATCGGTTTCTTCTATAAATCGGACAATCAATCCCACTTGCGGGTGCGCATCCGCTTCTCAAGTTCAGCCATCATTTCGGGACTGTATTCACGCTGCTCAAAATCGGTGAACAAGTTGGGCTTGACGGTAGAAGAGGTCTTCGTTCCCTGCTTCGTCTTGGACTTGGTTTCTTCTTTACGAACCGCATCCAGTTTCTCAACATCAGCAACGGAGGAAACTCCGGCTTCGTGCCAGCTCTTCAAAATACCGTTGGCATAGTTGAAATTGGCTCCTTTGCCGGAAAGAATCGTGCGGGAGCAGGCGAGACGGACAACATCCATAGGCATATGCCAATCATTCACCCAAGAGCGGATATATTTAATCTGCGAAGTTCCGAGAGAGGAATCAATCCCCATCTCTTCACATACGGCACGATATACTTCACTATGTGTGAGAATATAGGTCTGAGCGTCTTCTTCGGTGGTGACGCCCTCTTCGTGCCAGGCTTGTGCTACCGTCCGAACATATTTCGCAGAAGCTTTCTTTTTCAAAATACAGTGTTCAAATACAAGCAAAGTCAAGTCACGGGAGAAACCGAGTTCCCCATGAATAAACAGGGCAGCATCCATCTCCGCTGCGGAAAGGGGGTGCTGATAATACTGTTCCAAAGTCGAGAGGAGGAAAGAAACATCCTCATCATCCAGCATTGCGGTTAAATCCAACTTCTGAGCGGGTGTCGGCTTCGTAGGTTCAACCTTCTTTGCAGGAACACTTTTCTGTGCCGGCCGGGTTGTATAGCGCGCTGCGGAACCGCTGGATTCCGAGAGGTTGACGAGATTGATCTGTTCAATCATTCCATCTGCGGAAACGGTGTACTCCAAAAGCCCTTCCTTCTCCCAATAATTCAGTGCCTTATAAAGGAAATTCTGCGTACAATCCAAAAGCTCTGCAATCTCGGCTACGGAGAAGTCCGCATCGTCATCCAAATGGCGCAGGAGATACAGATATACCTTCACAAAGGTCCCGTTCGCATCCACCATATACTCGTCGATGAAACGGTTCGAAATCTCCGTTACGGTGCTGTTCTTCGATTTTGAAATCAAGCCTATCGTACACATACTGTATAAACCCCCAAAGGTTACTAAAAAGGGCAGAAATCCCCAATGCGTCCACATTATAACCTACGGGTTTTCTTTTGTAAATAGGCGAAAAGGCAGCCTAAATGAGTAGAACTTGATTGTTGATATTGTGGATAACTTATTGCCACCATACCGGAAAATGCCATCCCATTTTCCAGCGAAATCTAGAAAAACAAGGGGATTCAACGGTTGTTGACAAATATCCGAATTACAATAAATTATCCACAACGATGCTTGTCGAATACGTTGTGGATAACTTTGATAACATTAACTTTTCAATAGGGAAACGCCTATGTTTACTACATTGCCGGCGCCCATAGTTATCAACAAGTCGCCGTTGACACAATTTTTTTTCAAAAATTCTTCAATTTCACCAAAAGAAGGGAAATAGTAAGCTTCTTTGCCGAGAGCCGTGAGGTCTGAAGCAAGATCCTTTGAACTGATGGCACCGGTATCGACTTCTCGTGCGGCATAGATTTCTGCCAAAACGATGACATCGGCAATGGACAAAGCCTCGACAAATTCCTTTCTGAGTTTCATCGTACGCGTATAGGTATGCGGCTGGAACACAACATAGAGGCGGTTGTGCGGATAAGCGAGTGCAGCCTTCAGCGTGGAAGCAATTTCGGTCGGGTGATGAGCGTAATCATCGACGATGGTGACGCCGTTTCTGACGCCCTTCTTTTCAAAGCGGCGCTCCGTACCGGTAAAGGTCTGGAGAGCGGACTTGATAACATCGGCAGGAATTCCGCGAAGGAAAGCTTCTGCAATTGCTGCCAGGGAATTGCTGACATTGTGAACACCGATAACGGAAAGTGCAATACGCTCGATATAGATTCCGTCGCGATACAAATCGTAGGAAGCACATCCCATACCGTCAAATGTAATATTGGCTGCCGTATAACGGTAAGGGGAGTCCTTGGGGGCAACCCCCTCGGGAAGCAGACCGTATGTGTCAACGGAGCAACAAAGGTCCTTCACGAAATCCGTTACATTCGGAATCTCGCCATTGATAATCAAATGCCCATCCTTAGGAAGCTTTTCCGCGAACCTATGGAAGGAGTGGCGGATATCGTCCAAATCCTTAAAGAAATCCAGATGATCTGCGTCAATATTCAGGATAATGGCGTCACTCGGATGGAACTTCAGAAAACTGTTCGTGTATTCGCATGCTTCGAAGAGGAATCGTTCGGAATTACCGATACGCAGGTTGCCACCGAGACTTGCCATAATTCCACCAAGTGAAACAGTGGGGTCCTGACCGGATTCCATAAGAATTGTGGCAAGCATTCCGGTTGTCGTTGTCTTACCATGCGTTCCGGATACCCCGATGGATACGGGATAGGTTGCGGAAAGCTGACCGAGAAGCTCGGCACGATCCATCATCGGGATACCGGCACCGGCAGCAGCGGCATATTCCTCGTTATCCGGATGAATGGCTGCCGTATAAACAACCAAATCGATATCATCTGTGATATTGGTCGCTACCTGCTGATAAAATACCTTTGCGCCCAGCTCGGAAAGACGGTCTGTTAAGGCACTTTCCGTACGGTCGGAGCCGCTAACGGTGAAACCGCGGGTCAAAAGGAGCTCTGCCAGGCCGCTCATACTGATACCGCCGATACCCAAAAAGTGGATATGTATCGGTTTTTTGAAATCTATTGTAAACATATTTTGCATTCCTTTTCTATGTTTCAAAAAATACCAATTATACTATAGCATGATTTCAGAAAAATACAATGTTTTCATTCGAAATCTGTTCCTTTTTTTCGACGGGTGTGGTAAGATTAAAATATCTTTATTTCCTACAGATAGAGAGGTGATCTTGTGATTAAGAAAGAAATGATCGCGATGCTTTTGGCAGGTGGGCAGGGTTCCCGTCTTGGGGTTCTGACACAGAGCGTTGCGAAACCGGCAGTTGGTTTTGGGGGCAAGTACCGTATCATTGATTTTCCTCTTAGCAACTGCATTAATTCTGGCGTGGATACCGTGGGTGTGTTGACGCAGTATCAGCCGCTCAGATTGAATACACATATCGGAATCGGTATTCCGTGGGATTTGGACCGTAATATCGGTGGCGTCTCCATTCTTCCGCCCTATGAGAAGAGCACGAATGCGGAATGGTATACCGGCACTGCGAATGCAATCTATCAGAATCTCCGTTTCATGGAGTACTATAATCCGGAGTATGTCCTCGTCCTTGGCGGTGACCATATCTACAAGATGGATTATGAGGAGATGCTTGACTATCATAAACGGAACAATGCGGATATTACGCTTGCAACGATTTCCGTTCCGTGGGAAGAGGCAAGCCGTTTCGGCGTGGTTATCACCGATGAGGATATGCGCATTAAAGAATTTGAAGAGAAGCCCAAGAATCCGAGAAGTAATCTCGCTTCCATGGGTATTTACATATTTACATGGAAGGTGCTTAAGGAGGCATTAATCACCCTTTCCGAGCAGGAGGGATGTGACTTCGGAAAGCATATCATTCCTTATTGCCACAACCGTGGTGACAGGGTATTTGCCTATGAATTCAACGGATACTGGAAGGATGTCGGGACGTTGAGTTCCTATTGGGCTGCCAATATGGAGCTGATTGATATCGTTCCCATTTTCGACCTTTACGATGAGTATTGGAAGATTTACACGAAGAGCGATATGATTCGTCCGCAGTACATTGCCGATAATGCAGTGATTAACCGCGCCATCATCGGTGAAGGTACGGAGGTTTACGGCGAGGTGCACAATTCCGTTATCGGTGAAGGGGTTACCATCGAGAAGGGGGCAGTCGTAAAGGATTCCATCATTATGAAGGGCTCTGTAATCGGCGCCGGCACATATATCGAGAAGGCAATCATTGCGGAAAATGTCACAATCGGTGATAATTGCCGTATCGGTGTCGGGGAAGAGAAAGAGAACACCTGGAAACCGCATATTTATAACGACGGTCTTGTTACCATCGGAGAAGATTCCGTGATTCCTTCCAACACAGAAGTCGGAAAGAATACCGTCATTTATGGTGTGACAACGGAAGCGGATTACAAAAACGGTCTCCTTGAAAGCGGAGAAAGTCTGGTAAAGGCAGGTGATGAGCAATGAAAGCAATCGGTATCATTTTAGCAGGCGGAAATTCCAACCGCATGCAGGAACTCACCAGCCGCAGAGCCATTGCCGCAATGCCGGTGGCAGGAAGCTATCGCGCAGTCGACTTTGCTCTCAGTAATATGACCAATTCCCATATCCAGAAGGTTGCGGTACTGACACAGTACAGCTCACGTTCCCTTCACGAGCATCTGAATTCCTCCAAATGGTGGGATTTCGGACGTAAACAGGGGGGACTCTATTTGTTTGCGCCTACGCTCACGCAGGAGAATGGATTTTGGTATCGCGGTACAGCAGATGCTTTGTATCAGAATATGGACTTTTTGCAGAACAGCCACGAACCGTATGTAGTGATTGCGAGCGGTGACGGTGTTTATAAGCTGGATTATAATCAGGTTATTAATGCGCACATTGATACGCTTGCCGATATCACGGTGGTAACCACCGAGCTTCCCGAGGGTGTGGATAACTCCCGTTTCGGATCGGTGATTACGGATGAAGACAACCGTATCGTCAGCTTTGAGGAGAAGCCTCTTCAGTCCAGTAACCGTGTGGTTTCTACCGGAATTTATGTTATCCGTCGCCGCCTTCTGATGGAACTTCTTGAGAAGACGATTCGCGATAACAACTTCGATTTTGTAAGCGGTGTTCTTACACGATACAAGACGCAGAAGAAGATTTGCGCCTACCGTATGGAAGGCTATTGGAGCAATATTGCAACGGTTGAGGACTATTTCCGCACAAACATGGACTTCTTAAACCGTGAGATTCGTGATTATTTCTTCAAGGAATATCCGGATATCTATTCCAAGGTCGATGACCTGCCTCCGGCCAAATACAATCCGACCGCTGTTGTAAAGAACAGCCTGATTTCCTCCGGAAGTATTGTAAACGGAGCTGTAGAGAATTCAGTAGTGTTTAAAAAGGTTTATATCGGTAACAATGTAACGATTAAGAATTCCATTATACTGAATGACGTACAGATTCGTGACGGCGCATACATTGAGAACTGCATCGTAGAGAGTCGCGGTACAATCGCTGAAGGAGCACGTCTTGTCGGTGAGGGAGGCATTCGTATAGTCGACGAGAAGGTTGACCGGTACTGAGTTTATCGTTCACTTTGCGGCATAAGCGTATAACGCCGGTGGATTCCGTCGGCGGCGTATATTTCGGATGTGGCCGGGTTCCCGTCCGTTTCGCAGAGAACGAAACCGCTTACCGTATGTAAGGAGGAGAGTATCCGCCTAAGGGGAGGCTGAACCTGACAGCATTCGTGCGAAGCAGAAATAAGATTTTCCTCTTGACAAATGCTATCGGTTTTATTATTATTTAGGCATATTTGGAACCGTTGAACAAGAAGAGTAGCCTTGGGGAATGCACAAAGAGAGCCGCAGGCGGTGGAATTGCGACAGCCGGAACTTTGGTGAATGGACTTGTGAGGGCGAACCGAACGCGGAAACCGTCAGTAGGGGAGACGTGAATCGCACGTTACAGCGATGCATGTATGGTAGTACATGACTGAGAGTATGCGAAAGCATAAATGATAGGTGGCACCGCAGAGATTTTATCCCTGTCCTATAGCGATATAGGACAGGTTTTTTATTTTGAGAAGGATGCCGCTACACCCGATTCCGAATAGAAGCAACTGCGAGTAATCGCGAGACTGTTTATTGGGGCAAAGCCCCGGAAAGGAATCCGTTATGGAGAAAGAAATCCCTTACAAAATTTATTTGAGTGAAGATGAGCTGCCGAAGGAATGGTATAACGTTCGCGCAGATATGAAGAAGAAACCGGCACCGCTTCTGAATCCGAAGACCTTGAAGCCGATGACGGTTGAGGAGTTAGAGCCGATTTTCTGTAAAGAGCTTGCCAAGCAGGAGCTGAACGAAACCGACGCATACATCCCGATTCCGCAGGAAATCCTTGATTTCTACAAGATGTACCGTCCGTCACCGTTGATTCGTGCGTACTGCCTTGAGAAGCAGCTTGGCACACCGGCACACATTTATTACAAATTCGAAGGCAACAACACCTCAGGAAGCCACAAGCTGAATTCCGCAATTGCGCAGGCTTATTACGCTAAGAAGCAGGGGCTTAAGGGCGTTACTACCGAGACCGGAGCCGGTCAGTGGGGCACAGCACTTTCCATGGCCTGCTCTTACTTCGGCCTGGATTGCAACGTTTACATGGTTAAGTGTTCCTACGAGCAGAAGCCTTTCCGCCGTGAGGTTATGCGTACCTACGGCGCATCCGTTACACCTTCTCCTTCCATGGAGACCGAGGTCGGACGCAGAATTAACGCAGAGTTCCCGGGAACGGGCGGAAGTCTCGGCTGCGCGATTTCCGAAGCCGTTGAGGCTGCCACAAGCAAGGAGGGCTACCGTTATGTTCTCGGTTCCGTTCTGAACCAGGTGCTGCTTCACCAGACGGTTATCGGTCTTGAAACCAAGGCCGCTTTAGACAAATACAATGTAAAGGCTGACATCATCATCGGCTGCGCAGGCGGCGGCTCCAACCTCGGCGGACTGATTTCTCCATTTGCCGGAGAAATGCTTCGCGGCGAGGCTGACTACAGGATGATAGCGGTCGAGCCGATGTCCTGTCCGAGCCTTACCAGAGGTTCCTACGTGTATGATTACTGCGATACCGGACGTGTATGTCCGCTTGCGAAGATGTACACACTCGGCAGCGGTTTCATCCCCACATCCACCCATGCCGGCGGGCTTCGCTATCACGGTATGAGCTCTGTTGTATCCGAGCTTTACGAGCAGGGACTCATCGAGGCAAGAAGCGTCGAGCAGACCGAAGTATTTGCCGCAGCTGAGCAGTTTGCAAGGGTTGAGGGTATTCTTCCCGCTCCGGAGAGCAGCCACGCAATCCGCGTAGCAATCGACGAGGCAATGAAGTGCAAGGAGACCGGTGAAGCGAAGAACATCGTTTTCGGTCTTACCGGAACCGGTTATTTTGATATGTTCGCATACGGTCGTTACAACGACGGAACGATGTCCGATTACCGTCCGACCGACGAGGAGATTGCGGCAAGCCTTGCAAAGGTACCGAGAGTATAAATTTACGTGCCGGGACGCCAACGCGCAAGGAACAGAGTATAATGCAGCTACATTCAGCCGGCAGGAGAGAGCAGACTTCTGCCGGCTTTTTCTGCGAAGAAGAGGTTGCTATTATATGTCCTGCTTGCTACAATGAATAGAGATAACGGCGGTTATTTTCCTGAAAATGAGAAGAAGTATATGTCTTGCGCATTCCCGGGAGAATCTCCGGGAAGCCCTGATTTTACTGCATTTTCCATATGCGCAAAGAAACTTTGCGCGGCGAAAAAGCCGATGTAAAACCTAAATTGCTTGTCATTTTATCCGAAATGTGTAAGAGTGGAGCTCGAAAGGAGACACGAACATGAAACTGAGTCAGACTATTGTAGAGATTCGTAAGAAGAACGAATTGACACAGGAAGAATTAGCAAAAGAATTTAATGTAACACGTCAGACGGTTTCGAATTGGGAGAACGGCAAAAGCTATCCGGATTTATTCACCTTAATTGATATCAGTGACAAATACGGATATTCTCTCGATGCAATGTTAAAGGAGGATATGGATATGACAGAAGCAATGAGTAAAAGTATTGAATTAGGAAAGAAGTATCAGGCAGATTCGAAGAAGATGTGCGCGATTTGGGGCTTAGGAACCTTATGCTGCGGGGCACTTGCAGTGATGTACGGTTTAGACCGAAACTGGTCCATAATGATTATGTGGCTGTTCTGCGCATTTACGAATCTTTTTGCATGTATACTTTCGCTGAAGAATTGTGCGAAGACAGCAAATGGTAAGCCTGTCGAAGAGAAGTATAATAAGCTCAGCGCCGAGGATATTGACATGGTCAGGAAGCTTTGCAGCCGTGGCATGAATGTGGAAGCTGTTAAGCTTGTGAGAAATGTGACCGGAGTCGGTCTGATGGAAGCGAAAGTGTTCGTGGAAGAAATCACGAAGTAACAAGCGGACTTTCCAAACGGGATGTAAAATAAGCCTTGCCAAAAGGCTTGTGAAGCTGCCGCACGGGAACGGCTGATTAGGGCACACGGGAACAAGAATCGTTCTCGTGTGTCTTTTTTCGTTGATTACTTCATAGAAGACCTTTTTGGTGTGTATGAAGTAATTTTGTATGGACAGGGCATTGTCCCGCTGATTCGGGCAGAGAAATCCGACCAGTCAAGGATGTGCATACCGGTGCGGAGAAAATATGTCGTTCGGTGGCGTTCTCTCACGGGCATTTTCCTTGAAAGAATGTGCGAATCGTGATATACTTTCATAGAATGGGTGCAGTATAGACTTCGCCCGGACAGAGTTGTTACTTAAGGGAAGCCGAAGAAGAGCAGAAAAGGCTTCCGGTGTGCAGAAAGAAGCGTCCTTTTGGGGAGGTACAGTATGTTTTTTCTCGACCCGATTTCCGGCAGAACCATAGCAAGCGGAGAGGTTCCGGCAGGCTGGCAGCAGCGTACTGCCATGATTACGACGAGGCAGAGTTACGGGCGTCCGTTCACCGCTATCGTAGAACTGAACCGTGAGAATTCAGGCAAGATGCTTTTCTATGATACCGGTGAGTGCTACCACAAAATCAAATACGGTCCGGGAGAACGGCACCGGGACGGGGACTTCGATGAAAGAACACTGACACCGGTGCGGAATTTCCAGACTCCGGAGCAGTATCTTGATAAAATGGCACTTCGCTACAGCGGCGGCAGTCCGGTTGGCTTATATGCGAAGGAGGAACTCCCGGGATTCCGTCAGGAACCTGAAATGGTTGAGGAACTGAACAGAAGCAGAGAACGTCTTTCGGAGCTGTGTGCAGCCGGGATTCGAATCGAAATTCAGAATATCTTTGCGGATGCGGCGCTTCGCACCTATCGAATCGAGAAGGACGGTAAGGTATCCACACTGGTTTTGGGTACGGAAATCTGTGCTACGGAATATTGTTTGAAGATTGCCGACAACGGTCAGCTGTTCGGGCAGGTTGTGACACCCGTAGACGGGATGCGACTTGGAGTCGGGATGACGGTTGCGATGATTCGCAGTAAGAACGGAACGAATTTCGGCGGCTCGGTTACAGGTGGCGCAAGGGCGGCTTATATAGACTGGGAAGCCCGCAAGGTATACGGGTTACTGCATCCGGGCGAGCCGGACTCGAAGAAGACGGATATTCTTAAGGAATGGATGCATAATTTTAAACCCGAGGAAAGTCTGTTCGATGAAATGCGTATGGCGAGGAATGAGATTTCCCCCGAGGAAGCAAGAGAACAAAATACGGAATTCAAGGCGCAGGAGGAAAGGACGATACAACGTCGTTATGGAATTCTGATGGCCGGATTTCACGATTGAAGAGGAGTTTATTATGGATTTAAGTGAGATTATGGCAAATGGCAGAACAGCGTTTACTTTTGAGATTTTCCCGCCGAAAAAGGATATGCCGATTGAAACCATTTACAAAACCCTGGACGGCCTGCAGGGGCTTCATCCTGATTTTATCAGTGTTACCTATGGAGCAGGCGGAAGTGCTGCTGACACGAAAACTGCCGATATCGCCCAGATTATTAAAGAACAATACGGACTGGAATCGGCAGTTCACCTGACATGCCTTTACAACAGTAAAGAGGACATCGATTTAATCTGCGAGCAGTTGAAACAGAGGAATATAAAGAATATTCTTGCCCTCCGCGGGGATTTCAATCCGAACGCGGAGCGTGAACCGCAGCATGACTTCGAGCATGCGTCTGATCTGATTGCCTATCTGAAGACAAAGGGCGATTTCCACATTATGGGCGCCTGCTATCCGGAGGGGCATCAGGAGTCTGAAAGTCTGGATGCCGACATTGCAAATCTGAAGAAGAAGGTTGACGCCGGCGCAAGCCATCTGCTTTCACAGCTGTTCTTTGATAACGATGCTTTCTTCACATTTGTCGAGAAAGCAAGAAAGGCAGGAATTACCGTGCCGATAGAGGCAGGCATTATGCCTTGTACAAGCAAGGCATCCATTGAGCGTATGGTTACGATGTGCGGCGCGAGTCTTCCGGCGAAATTTACCAGAATGATGGCACGCTACGAGGGTTATCCGGACGCCATCAGAGAGGCAGGAATCGCTTATGCGATTGACCAGATTGTAGACCTTGTAAGTCGCGGCGTCGACGGCATTCATCTCTACACGATGAACAGTCCGTATGTAGCCAAGAAAATTACGGATGCCGTGGCTCCTTTGATTAATCCGAAACTGAACGCGTAAGGACAGAACAATGGTTAAATTAGGACCGATAGACAGAAAAGAGACCGCACGTTACCTTGGTTACGGGAACAATGAACCCGACGAGGTAATTCTTAAGCTGATGGATGAGTGCGAAGCACCCCTGATGGAGGCCTGTCACCCGGCATTTTGCTATGGCGTATTTGATATTTTGTTGTGCAGCGAGGACAGAGTAGTGCTCTCCGAGTGCGCGCTTGAACTTCGCGGTCATGACATTGTGAAATTGCTCCAAAACTGCAGTCAGGCTGTGCTTTTCGCTGCAACGCTCGGAAGCGGCGTGGACGGACTTCTGCGTAAGTTGCAGGTTTCCAGTATGCCAAGAGCACTTCTGACCGATGCAATGGCGGGAACGGCGATTGAACAGATTTGTAATGATTTTCAAAAGGAACTGATGGTGCAGTTCCCGAATATGCAGCAGACGATGCGGTATTCTCCGGGCTATGGAGATTTGCCGCTTTCGCTGCAAAAGGATTTTCTGGCTACAGTTGAAGCAGGAAAGCGAATCGGACTGGCGATTACGGAGGGCGATATGCTGAGCCCCGTCAAATCGGTTACCGCAATCATCGGGCTTCGGGACATTTCGAAGGAAGAGGAAGCAAGACGGATTCGTGATATGGTCGGGACGAACGGTTTTCAGGCAGAGCTTTCGGTAGGCGATTGCAGCAAGGAAGCATGCGCCGGGTGCGCATTTGCAGGCAAATGCCACAAAAACGATACGAATTGATTACTATGGACAGTCGGGACAGCAATGGTGCAGTAACGACGGGAGGCATTATGAATATCACTGAAATTCAGATTCTTGATGGTGCGATGGGAACGAGACTCCAGGCAATGGGCTTGCCCCTTGGGGGAATACCCGAAGTGTGGAACATCACGGAAAGCGCTAAGGTTCAGAGCGTTCACGAAAGCTATCTGGCAGCAGGCTCTGACATTGTGTATACGAATACATTTGGCGCAAATCGATTCAAGATGGCAAAGGCCGGTTATTCCGTACAGGATTTGATTGGTGCTGCCGTTACCAATGCAAAGAATGCCTGCAAAGCATATCCGAATGCAAAGGTAGCTCTC
The DNA here is from genome assembly GCA_045627305.1 of Lachnospiraceae bacterium. GTDB lineage: Bacteria > Bacillota > Clostridia > Lachnospirales > Lachnospiraceae > ISDg. The sequence continues at coordinate 16,742 of JAZQNM010000034.1, read as the reverse complement.
GATATCGGACCTATCGGACGTATGCTGCAGCCGCTTGGAGACCTGTCATTTGAAGAAGCCTATGACATGTTCGCCGAAGAGGTGGAAGCCGGCGCGGAGGCGGATCTGATTGTCATCGAAACGATGACCGATTTGTACGAGGCCAAGGCCGCTCTTCTTGCAGCAAAGGAGCATAGCAGTAAGCCGGTATATGTAACGATGAGTTATGAGGCCAACGGCAGAACCTTCACGGGAACCGGTATTGAATGTATGGCACTCACGCTTTCGGGACTTGGTGCAGATGCCATCGGATTTAACTGTTCCTTAGGACCTGAGGAGCTTGCTCCAATGGTAAAGAGACTTTATGAGATAACGGAACTTCCGATTGTTCTGAAGCCGAATGCCGGACTTCCGGACCCGGTAACGAACACATATAATGTTGCCCCGGAACAGTTTGCAAAGTGCGTGAAAGAACTCCTTCCGTATGGCGTGTGCGCGGTTGGGGGGTGTTGCGGAACCGCTCCGGAATATATCGCTGCCTTGAAAAAGGAAGTAGAGGCATATGAGTCCTCTGGATATACGATGGAACTCCCGAAGAAATCAGAGATTACCGGTATCTGTTCCGCAACGGAAACGGTATGGTTCTCCGAACCGCGGGTAATCGGGGAACGGATTAATCCGACCGGAAAGAAACGCTTCAAGGAAGCACTCCTAAATGGTGATATGGATTATATTCTTTCGCAGGCCATTTCTCAGGTTGAGGCCGGTGCGGAAATTCTGGATGTCAATGTTGGACTTCCCGGTGTTGATGAGAAGAATATGATGGTCCGTGTCATTAAGGAATTACAGGCAATTGTCAGTGTTCCGCTTCAGATTGACTCCAATATTCCGGAGGTTATAGAGGCAGCCCTTCGCGTTTATAACGGGCGTGCCCTTGTGAATAGCGTAAACGGCGAAGAGAAGAGCCTTTCCTCCATTCTTCCGATTGTGAAGAAGTATGGCGCAGCTGTGGTTGGTCTGACACTGGACGAGGGAGGCATTCCCTCGAAAGCAGAGGACAGATACGCAATAGCAGAGAAGATTGTGAGCCGTGCCGAGGCTATCGGAATCAAGAGAAATGCCATTCAGATTGACTGTCTGACTTTGACTGCCAGTGCGGAGCAGGCGGCGGTTAACGAAACACTCAAGGCACTGTCCAGAGTACGCAAAGAGCTCCGGACCGGCACGGTTTTGGGCGTAAGCAACATAAGCTTTGGACTGCCGAATCGTGATCTCGTGAACAGCACTTTTCTTACAATGGCACTTGAGAACGGTCTGACACTTCCGATTATGAACCCGAATTCGGAGCCTATGATGGGAGCACTTCGTGCCTTCCGTCTTTTAAAGAATCTGGATACACACGCAACTGCATATATTGATGCATATAAGGATTATGTTGCCCCCGGAACGGCTACGCAGACCGCACCCGCAGTAAAGGGAAGTACGGCAAATGACGAAACGGCCATAAAGATTCGCGAGGAATACGGTGAGGAAGCAGCTGAACTGTATGCTTCCGTATTAAGCGGCCGTGCAGAGCACGGAGAGCAACTGACGAAGTCACTTCTTTCTTCGAAGGAACCAATGACTGTTGTGAACGGAGTTCTGATTCCGGCACTTGATACGGTTGGTGCGGGCTTCGAAAAAGGTAAGCTGTTCCTGCCGCAACTGATTCTGTCTGCTTCCGTGGTACAGGGTGCATTTGGCGTAATTAAAGAACAGATACAGAAATCGGGAGAAGCGCAGGTAAGCAAGGGTACGATTGTTCTTGCCACCGTTAAGGGTGATATTCACGATATCGGTAAGAATATTGTCAAGGTTCTTTTGGAGAACTACGGATTTACCGTAGTTGATCTTGGAAAGGATGTTGAACCGCAGGCGGTTGTCGATGCGGCGAAGAAGACGGGAGCTAAGCTTGTTGGGTTGAGTGCACTGATGACGACCACGCTTTGCAGTATGGAGGAAACCATCCGTGCGTTGCACGAAGCAGGACTTTCCTGTAAAACCGTTGTTGGCGGAGCAGTGCTGACACCTGAATACGCGAAGAAAATCGGAGCGGATTATTACAGCGCCGATGCGAAGGCTACCGTTGATGTTGCAAGACAGATTTATGGCTGTTAAATATGGAGACAGAACATGTGTCTATTTCGAAAGAGAAAGAAGGATGCTTCCGATTTTTTTGAAACGGGAGAGAATAGCAGAATGATATTGATTGTAGGACTGGGAAATCCCGGAGGAAAATACGAAGGAACCCGGCATAATGTAGGATTTGATGCAATTACCGCACTTGCGGATGCCAATAACATTACACTGAAGACGAAGGAATGTAAGGGCATATCCGGCAGGGGAACCATTGCGGGACAGAAGGTAATCCTTGTGCAGCCGCAGACCTTTATGAACAACAGCGGTGAGTGTGTCCGAGCTTTTATGGACTTTTACAAGATTCCGGCAGATGACCTGATTGTTATCTGCGATGAGATTGCACTGGAGCCCGGAAAACTTCGCCTTCGTACAAAGGGAAGCGCCGGCGGACATAACGGAATGAAGAGTATCATTGCTCATGTCGGAACGGATGCTTTTACAAGACTTCGTATCGGTGTCGGTGAGAAACCGGAGGGATGGGATCTGGCGGATTTTGTGCTGGCACATTTTCCGAAGGATGTGGAACCCGTAATGCGTGAAGTAATGAAAAAGGTAACCGAGGAGATTCCGCTGTATCTGACCGACGGGCCGGAAGCAGCTATGAACAAGTTTAACGGATAGGGAATATGAGAAAGACTTTTTGTGAACCCCTTAGTCAGGACAGGGAGTTCGTTGCGGTTAAGGATTTTTTGAAGAAGAAAGAAGCCCCGGTACAGGTATCGGGGTGTACTTCCGTGCAAAAAAGTCACTTCGTTTCAGCTCTTTCCACAGATTATCCGTATCGCCTGATTGTGACGCCGAGTGAGCTTAGGGCGAAGGAAATGGTGGAGGATATCAGCCTCTACGATAAGAATGTTTACCTGTATCCTGCAAAGGATGTTATCTTTTACAGCGCAGATGTTCACGGCAATGCGATTGTTAAGGAACGTATGAATGTCCTGAAGAGACTTCTGTGCGGCGAGTCATGCACTGTTGTTACGAGTGTGCAGGGACTACTGGATCGATTGCTACCGCTTGAGGAAATTCGCGAATCTGCAGTTTATGTGAATGCTTTGGACGGGATTTCCATGGAGGAACTTCGTGCAAAGCTTGTTACGATGGGATACCAGAAGCAGGCTCAGGTTGAGAATCCCGGTGAATTTGCCGTTCGCGGAGGCATTTTGGATGTATTTCCGTTAAGTGAGGAATGCCCGTACCGTATCGAATATTGGGGCGAGGATATCGATTCCATTCGAAGTTTTGACATATCCAGCCAGCGTTCTATCGAGAATGTGGAGGAACTGACCATTTACCCCGCAATGGAGTTCATTGTAGACGATGATGAACTGGCAGAGGGACTGGTCCGAATCGAAAAGGAAGCGAAGACATGCGAGAAAAGGTTCCTTTCGGAGATGAAGACTGAGGAGGGTGCACGCATCCGTCAGCTGGTTGCGGAACTTAAGGACAATCTGACATATCTGAAGAATGCCACGAACCTGGATTCGTATATTACCTATTTCCAAAAGGAAAATGTAAGTCTTTTATCGTATTTTCCGCAGGAATCGACACTGTTCGTCATTGATGAGCCGGACCGTGCGGAGGCATCGGCGGAGGCTACGACGAAGGAGTTTTCGGAGAGTATGAGCGGTCGTCTGGAAAAGGGCTATAGCCTTCCCGGACAGACCAATGCCATCTTTGATTATAAAAAGATTCTTGCGATGTTCGGAACAAGAAGAACGGTGCTTCTGACGACACTTGCAGGAGTAACCTCGGATTTAAAGCCTGTTGAAACATTTGATGTTTTTGCGCGCTCGGTAGCCTCCTACAACCGTAATTTTGAGGCATTGGTGCATGATTTAACCAATTACCGAAAGAACGGGTACCGCACGCTTTTGGTATGCGGCTCGCACACGAGAGCATCCCGGCTTGCGGAGAATCTGCGTGAGTATGATTTAAATGCGTTCTTCAGCGAGGACGAGGAACGGGTTGTCGGTGCACAGGAGATTATGGTTGTGTACGGGAACCTGCACCAGGGATTTGAATATCCGATGATTAAGTTCGTGGTTATTGATGAGAGTGATATCTTCGGACGCGAGAAGAAGAAACGTAAGAAGGCAACCTATTCCGGTGCAAAAATCAATGCATTGAATGAGTTGTCGAGCGGTGATTATGTGGTTCATGAGAACCATGGTGTGGCAATATACCGCGGTATTGAGCAGATTACGACCAATAAGGTTGTTAAGGATTATATCAAGCTTGAGTACGGCGATGGTGGCGTTTTGTATGTTCCGGCGACCGGACTGGATGTCATTCAGAAGTATGCGGATTCGGATGCTGCGAAGAAGCCGAAACTGAATAAGCTGAACGGCTCCGAATGGAAGACCACGAAGACAAGGGTATATCATGCCGTTAAGGATATTGCTGCGGATTTGATTAAGCTTTATGCGATTCGTCAGGAGAAGCCGGGACATGCTTTCGGAGTGGATACGGTATGGCAGAAGGAGTTTGAAGAACTCTTTCCTTACGAGGAGACAGAGGACCAGTTACATGCCATTGAAGATACGAAACGGGACATGGAAAGTACGAGGATTATGGACCGTTTGATCTGCGGCGATGTAGGTTTCGGTAAGACAGAAATTGCGATAAGGGCTGCTTTCAAGGCTGTTTCGGACGGCAAGCAGGTTGCGGTTTTGGTACCGACAACCATTCTTGCACAGCAGCATTTCAATACATTTTCCCAAAGACTCCGTGACTTTCCGTTCGCCGTGGATATGATGAGCCGTTTCCGCACACCGACGGAACAGAAACGCACGCTTGAGCGGCTGAAAAAGGGACAGGTTGATATCCTGATCGGAACCCACAGAATCCTGAGTAAGGATGTGGAATTCAAGAATCTCGGGCTTCTGATTGTAGATGAGGAGCAACGTTTCGGAGTAACGCATAAAGAGAAAATCAAGCAGATGCGTAAGGATGTCGATGCATTGACGCTGACAGCAACACCGATACCGAGAACGCTTCATATGAGTTTGATTGGCATACGCGATATGAGTGTCCTTGAGGAGGCACCGAATGACCGTGTACCGATTCAGACATTTGTACTCGAGAGAAATGAGGAGATGATCCGTGAGGCTATCAACCGCGAGTTGAACCGAAACGGTCAGGTATATTATGTGGTTCCGCGTGTGGCAGGTATCGAGGATATCGTTCACCGATTGCAGGAACTGTGCCCTGAGGCCAATGTGGCATTTGCCCATGGGCAGATGAGCGAACGGCAGCTTGAGGATGTCATGTTCGATTTCATCAACGGTGATATTGATGTGCTGGTATCCACAACGATTATCGAAACCGGTATGGACATCAGTAATGTCAATACGATTATTATTGACGATGCGGACAGGTTTGGTCTGTCGCAACTTTATCAGCTTCGTGGTCGCGTCGGTCGTTCCAATCGGACGGCGTATGCATTTATCCTTTATAGGAAGGGCAAAATTCTGTCCGAGGTCGCAGAGAAACGACTTGCTGCAATCCGTGAGTATTCGGACCTTGGTTCCGGAATTAAGATTTCCATGCGAGACCTGGAAATTCGCGGTGCGGGTGATTTGCTTGGCGCGGCACAGAGCGGGCATATGGCAGCGGTCGGGTATGACCTTTACTGCAAGATGTTAAATGAGGCGGTCCGTTCGATGCGAGGTGAGGAAACCTATGAGGAAAGCTTCGAGACGACGGTGGATGCCGATTTGGATGCTTATATTCCTTCGAACTACATCCGAAATGAGATGCAGAAACTCGATATGTATAAACGTATCGCAGGAATAGAGACGGAGGATGAGCTGAGCGATATGCAAGAGGAGATGACGGATCGGTTCGGTGATATGCCGCCGTGCGTTAATCTGCTACTGCATGTGGCACTGCTAAAGTCCTGCGCACATAGCGTTTACGTCGAGAAGGTTACCCTAAAAAGAGGGTTTCTGGTGATGATGATGTATCCGAAGGCTCGCTTGAATATCCAAAGGATTCCGGTATTTTTGCAGGAATATGACAGAAAGATTGCGATGACACCCGGACATTGTCCCACATTTTCCTATGCCATTGATATGACGCAGGGAGATGTGTTGGGAATTGTGAAAGAGGCGATCAGTGTTTTGAAAAAGATGAGAGAAATTCTTTTATCAGAGAAGGGAGAAAGCGATGAAGAGTAAAAGGAAAATACTGGCAGGACTGTTGATTGTTACTCTTGCAGTGAGCTTTCTTGGCGGCTGTGGCAAGCAGGGAAAGAAAGGCAAAGACCTGCCTTCGAGCCAGGGCTTCACGAAGGATGTACTGATGCGAATCGACGGTCATGAGGTAAGCTACACGGAAGGGAACATCTATCTTCTCAGTATGAGAGAAGAGGTTGAAACACTGTATGGAACGGATATCTGGGATTTCCGGTTCGTTCGTGACGGTCGTACCTATAAGGAACTGATGAAGGACGAGCTTCTTGAGAAGATTATCTATATCAAGCTTGTCGGCAATATGGCGAACGAATTCAACGTATCTCTTGGAGCGGACGATGTCCTTAATGTAAATGACTATACACAGGACTTCCTTAACGGAATTACAGAGAATACTGCGAAACGATACGGTATTACGGAGGAATTGGTACGTTCCATCTATACAGACAACGTTCTGGCGAAGAAGGTTTACGAGACTGTTACGCTGAATGTAGATGCAAAGCCGGATGAGGAAGCTTGCAGACATGCAGATTTCTATTACCTGTTTAAGACGAAGGTATATACCGACAACGAAGGAAAATCGGTCAATGTTACCGGTGACAGCCTAAGAGAACTTCGAGGAGATATGAAGATTATTCTTGAAAGGGCTATCGGTTCAGAGGACTTTTACTCATTTGCCAAGGAACAGACAGATGCCCCCAGTGTAGAGATGACAATTGGGCACGGGGATTTCTCTGAGGAGATTGTAAGCACTTTGTTTGCACTTCCGGAAGGTTCCGTAAGCAATATTATTGAAACAACGGACGGTCTGTATATCTTCTACTGTAAGAATAGGATTAATGCAGCGGAAACGCAACGTGCGGAAGAAGAAGCCTATGCAGAAATCTGTAAGGATTATTTCGAGGAACTTTACGAAAACTGGAGAAACAACTCCAATGTGGAGATTAACCAGGCATTATGGGATGCGATGTAAGCTATGGGAAATGTGGAATTGTATATTAAGCAGATAAATATGCTGAATAATTTTTTAAAGACAGGAGCAATGTCTCTTCGGGAGTATAAAATCAGTATGGGAGGTCTGACAGAAAAGATGGCATATTTGATTAAGGATACAACAAGAGAAGAGCGGGAACAGATTGTGGCAGAATCGCTCGGACTCATTAGCGGAAGTTGTGACGGTTGCATGGCCGGACTTTCTGAAATGTATCAGGATTATATAGACGGCATAAGGGAATTGAAGGATATCAACATGTCCTTTCATGCGCATTATGAATCCGGTGAAGACGGCCCGCAAAGAGGTGGGGGCTGCAGTATGTAACGCATACCGGGCCTTTTTGATGCCATGCTTTGTTTATTAGTTGAAAAACGCTCCGCGAGTGTAAAAATCGCGGAGCGTTATTAATTTCCATATATGTACCCGATGCAAAGAGTTTCGCTTACGAAACTCTTTGTTCTTGAGAATGCAAGTAAAATCCGATTCGGACAATCACTCTTTCATCTTCCTGTATATCAAGGTGTAGATGATGTGTACTATCATATAAAGAATGCTGTATGCCAAGGTGGCGCCTGCGGCAACAATGGCAAGTTTCGGCTGTCCTTGTTTGAATCCGTAATGAATGAACTGGAAATAGATACACTCCATCAAAAAACCACCCAGTAAGGTATAGATGAGATTAATGAATACGAATTTGGCACCTGAGCGGTAGGATTTTCTGGTGAGACATAAAAGACCGGACCCGATTCCCATTAGCCCGGGAACCGTAAGCAACATATGCGTGGATACGACCAGTTCATCTTCTTCGGATACCCTGTGTGCTTCCGTAAAGCCGAGATACATAAGCAAAGCGCCGAAAATGACGAGAATGCTGCAACACATAATGCTGAGGTATTTTTTATTCATCTTTTATTTCCTCCCTGTCTGTTGAGAAGATTAGTCTTTAAATGTTATCGAATTTGAAAGGCTATACTGATTGCCATCGTTATATACACCTATCTGAATGAGATCTTCGTTTTGAAGGTCTGCCTGGGGAAGGAAAATCTCATCTGAAGAAACGAAAATACTATGTTTCTGCCGTTCCCCATTGATATATATGTAACTGTACGGGGTGAAGTTTTGCCCATAAACAGTCAGATACCAAGTCTCGTCCTCAGCATCATATATCGGATGTATTGTAACCGGCGTCTGATCATAGAAACCGAATGTCAGGTCTGTGGCCAGATATGGATTAATCCCGTTGAAGCAATACATTTCACCGTATAGCATATCATAGGACAGAAGCTTGAGTTCGTTCAGGTAATCCTCGTGGTCATCAAGATTGCCGTCTAAATATGACTGATGAAGGCGAGCAATTAATCCCTGATTATAGGAAAGTCTTTCCTGCACATAACTGCTGAGCTGGTAGGAACACAAATCCCTGTGAATGCTTTCCATCGGGAAATTGGACCACATTACATACTCTGTTTGTAAGAGAGAACCGCGATTCAAATCCTCCTCGGAGAAGTTAAATCCCGGAAGATGGTCGCCATAAAGAACCAAAACGGTAGGCTCATTATATTTGGAAAGGGTAGCGGTCAGATTACCGATGAATTCATCCATCTCATGAAGCTGTGTCGTATAGTATTTTAATCCGTAGATTGTTGAATCGTCATATGCATCGTTTACGCTGGCAAGTTCGATATTCTCGGAAAGAATCAGTTCATCCGGATATTTGCCGTGTCCTTGTACGGATACGGCGAATATATAGTCACGACCGTCGGTTGAGTTCAGAGCAGTCATAATCTCCGGTAAGAGTACTTTATCCTTGGCCCAGTCAAGCGCATTCATTTCAACGCCGGGCATCGTTTCAACGGAATCGAAATCGTCAAATCCGAGATGGGAAAATACGATATTTCGACCATAGAAAGTTGCGGTATTGTTATGCATGGCGTGGCAGGAGTATCCGAGCATCTTTAGGTTATATGCCATGCTTTCACAGGTATGCTCCTGAAGAATCGTACGGTACGGATATTCACCGGTTCCGAAGTCCGTCATATTCATTCCGGTCAGAATCTCGAATTCCGTATTGGCTGTTCCGGCGCTGATACTCGGTACTGTCAGAAGACCTGAAGAGCAGTTTTGAAACATTTTTGTGAAGTTGGGAATCGGGTCTTCGGCAAAGGTTATTCCGTTGATACGTTTGGGATCAAAGAAGGATTCCAACTGAATAAATATTACATTTGGCTGTTCATTATCCTTGACTACTGTAGTCGGAGTGGCAGAAGGCAGGGAAGCAATCATTTCATCCACTGTTGTCTTGGAATAGCCGGAAGGCTTACGGATACCGGTATCGACAATACTGCAGGAGAAGCAATAAGGAAGACCGTAATCCTGATAGGCGTCGGCAAGGTTCGGGAAGGTGCGTTTCATAATACCGATTTTGACACTTCCAAACACAAGGAACAGGCCAACTGCAATAACGCCCAAGGACATCGGAATCGCAGATTTGAAGGATACAGGGTTCTTCGTTTTGGGGCAACGGATTGCGGCGAATACGACGGCAGCGATTCCAAGAAGAATTACCAGTAAAAGACCGATTCGCTGTACTATGTTATAATAATGAACCACAACATTCCAAGCGTCACCAATCATCTTGAAGTCATTGGCCGTGAATGGGGTTACTCTGTTGTGCAGAAGCACGAAGTCTGTAATACCGATTGCCAGCCATATCGTAAAGCTAAGTGTATAAAAGAAGGAACGTTTACGAAACAGTATGGCGGGGGCATACAATAAGGACACAATCAGCATATTCGTCAGGAAGATTAACGGGTGACGAACAATATGCATAAATTGCGGTAAGGATTTGTAATGGGATAAAGCCTCGACAATATAGGTTGAGACAAATGACAGCAGGTAAATCTGAACAAGGCGGTATTGAAAGAACCGCATCCCGAAGAATGCGCGAATCTTTGAGCATGCCTTTTTCAAACTGAAGTTGCGACCGGCGGAAGCCGATACCTGCTCTTTTGTATTAGTACTATTCTCTGACATAATTCTGATTACTCCGAAAGTGATATTTTCTCCTTAGTATATATCCACAGTCTATTCAATATAGCATATATGGAAGGAAAATGCAAATTACATCCCGCTTCATTCTCGCGACATTATGGCATTTCGGTTCTTTCTCATCCATAAGAGATAGACCGTTATCTGGGCAAGGAAGGTTACAATCCAGCTGATTGGATAGGACAGAAACAACACATTCATTGTTTTGTGGGACTGGAAATAAGTAAATATCCAGGCAACACGGAAACCGCATACACCAAGAAGGGATACAAACATTGGAATCAATGAGTACCCGATACCACGGAGACTTCCGACGGTTACATCCATAATACCGCATAGGAAGTATGCCGTGTTGATAACGATAATGCGGATACAGCCGTATTTCATTGCTTCGTCTCCTTTGATGTAAAGGTGCAGAAGCGGGTAACGCAACAATATTGCAGTGCAACCGAGCGCCACACCGACGGCGGTAACGAAGAGTAGACCGTAACGGAGTGTCTGACGGATTCTTTTATAATTTCCGGCACCGTAGTTCTGGCTCGTGAAACTGAGTACGGTGTGGTGGAAGGCGTTCATGGAAACATAAACAAAGCCTTCAATGTTGGCAGCTGCGGCGCTTCCGGAAACTCCGGCATCCCCGAAGGAATTCACGGATGACTGAATCAGCACATTGGAGGCAGAGAAGATGCACCCCTGTAATCCTGCGGGAAGACCGATTCGTGCAATTCCGACAAGCTTGCCGGGCGTAATTTTGAGCTTCTTTAGTACTAATTTGCAGAATGTGTTGGAGTGCATGAGATTACGTATAATCAGTATTGCGGCTACAAGCTGCGAAAGAACGGTTCCCCAGGCAACGCCGTCGACCCCTCGTCCAAGAACAAGCACGAAGAAAAGATTCATTCCAACATTAACGAAGCCTGCAATTGTCAGATAATATAGAGGACGCTTGGTATCTCCGATGGCACGAAGAATGGCACTGCCAAAATTGTAGACCATCATAATCGGCATGCCGACAAAATAGATACGCAGGTATAATGCAGCCTGGTCAATTACATTGGCCGGTGAGGACATCAGTTGAAGCATCGGTCTTGCAAATATAAGACCGACAGCGGTAAGAAAAAGACCGCACACAATGCTGATACAGATGGAGGTGTGAACTACTTCAGAAGCATCCTCGCGTCGTCCAGAGCCAACATATCTTGCTGCGAGCACATTGGTTCCAACGGAAAGCCCTAAAAACAGGTTGGTTATCAGATTGATCAGCGCGCCGGTGGAGCCGACTGCTCCGACGGCGGTATCGTCAACGAACTGCCCGACAACAATCAGGTCTACCGCATTAAAAAGAAGCTGCAGAAGGCTGGAGAGGATGAGCGGCACGGCAAAACGAAGCATCTTCCTTGGAAGGGAGCCCGTACACATATCAATTGTTGCTGTTGATTGAGCCATTTTTATACTCCGTAATATGATGGTTACCCTTATAAAGGGGAGATTAATAACAGTATAGTGCTTTATTTCGGATAAGGAAATGTGCGAAAGCATTGCTTTCTTGGCGTATTTCGTTTAATATGAATTTATATCATTTTCAGAGGAAGAATTCAATGGATAAATCAGACAGAAAAAGACGTAAAAATCTTATTATTATTGTGATTCTGGCAATAGCTGTATTAATTATGGTAGTAGTTCTTCTTGCAATTCCTTATTTGCGCGGCGAGAAGAAGTTTGTTTCCAAAGAGCACGGATACACCGTGATTTATGATTCGTCGGTGCTTCAATATGAGCGCGTATGTCTGAACGATGCTGACGGAATCAATATGGACCGCTTTTATGATATTGCCGAGAACGGTAAATTTTATTTCGCGGTAACGGATATTTCTCCGGAAGTGAATCTGGAGGAGGAACTCAGACTGCTTGAGGAAGATGAAAACTATGACTTCGTATTTGTCCGTGAGCAGAATATCAGCTACGGAAAGGGCGGCTACACGGCGCAAAGAATTTCCTATACGGATGAGAACGGAACGGCGCCCGTACAGATCACCTACTACTATGATGAAGACAACGGACTGATGATTACGATATGCACGGATGAAAAGCACGGAAGTATATATGATAATATGCTCGCATCGGTGACGATTACGAAATAAGTGCCTGCGATACAATTTATTGGCTCGTATCTGCAATATAGTTCGTGAAATGCGTCATTTTTCGACTTGAGAAGTCAAATGCCATTTGTATTAAAAAAAGGGATTATATATGAATTCGTGTTTGATTTCCCTGTGCCCCGGTGCTATAATGTAAATGAACGAATTATCAGGTACAGAAAAAGGGGATTTTTGAACCTGATAGGATGATACTTGGGAGTTGGGATTGTCATACGGCAATGCCGACTTTTTGCGCTTTCAGAAAGCTTCGTTATCAGCTGACTCGGAACAGATTAAGAAAAGAGGAGAAGAAATATGAAGAATGTATTTAGAAAAGGATTGGCATTTATGATGACCGCGATGATGGTTATCACATTGTTGCCGGCGGCTTCCGCGAATGCCGCAGGCACACTTGACGGAGCAGGTGTCGGAACCTATGCCGTTGCATTGGAAGCCGATCCGGTATCCGAGGTGCCGGATGATTTTGGTACGTCTGCGGCCGACGGTAAGGTTTGGGCCGACAAGAGCGTTGTCGTTACAGAGGACTGCTTTGAGGTCACGCTATCCGCGCTTGCGCAGGAATACGCAAGAACCGACAGCAGTGTTGATTTTGATGAGGCCCCGGCGGCAGATGTCACATTGATTCTGGATATCACAAAATCCATGGCGGGGGCCATCGGTGAGACGGAGCCTTCGGGAGATAAGTACTCGGACAGCGGTAGCGGTATCACATACTATCGCAGTGATAATCGCGCCATAAACATGATTGACGCCGTAAACAAAACAATTGATACGATTATGGAGGCGAATCCCAACAACAGAATTGAGATAGTGGTGTTTACCAACGGAGGCAACCTGTCCGAAACGGATATGCTGTTTCTTCCGATGAACCATTACCGGATAACGCCCAATGACACTAACGGGCAGTATCGTTATTCCGCGGAAGGAACGTTAACAAACGGAATGCAGCTTTCGGACTTTGCCGGTGTCGGAAAGTATCTGGAATATGTGGATACTTGGGAAAAATACTACCTCTTTCAGCAGAAATTCTTTGAGATCAAGACCAGCGCAGGTCTGGAATATGATAACGGAAACGGCTATAGCGCATTTTCCGAGAAGACGATTACTTATTCCGGCTCCGGAACCAATGCGCAGCGAGGCGCTGTAGTGGGGATAGATACCGCAATCAATGCGGTTCCGAATCAGCGGAAGTCTGACGGAGACGTGAAACGTTATCCGTATGTGCTGTTTCTTACAGACGGACAGTCAACGCAGGGCGCCAACACATGGTATTCGGACAATTATGTGTATGATACCGCGGCCAGCAATGATACCAACAGACGTATTGAAATAGCGGCCCAGATGATTCTGGCGGCAGCATATAAGAAAGACCAGCTGGCAGAACGATATACAACCTATAACGGCGAGGAGACGGATGTAACCTTCTTTACACTTGGAATCGGTACGGATGTGGCAGGCTCCAACATACCTCACAAGGAGACCCTGTGTATGCTGGATCCTTCCATAATTACTTCTGACACAACGATTACCCTTGATTTAATGGCGGAAGAGGTCGGTCAGGTAGCGAATAACATCAGCAATAGCGCAGAAAAAGCATATGTGCAGTCATTTGCTTCAAGAGATAATTTCATATATCCGTCCGAGCGTGAAGGCGGAAGCGGTTACTATGTATATTCCGCGACCTCCGTAACTCAGATGCTGGTTGCCTTTTATGACCTTTCCGAACTTGTCGCTTCCGAAACGAATAAGGTTTCCGCGCCGATTATTTCCTTCTTTACGGAACAGGGAAAGACAGTACCCTGTATCGTGGTTACCGATTATCTCGGCAAGGGAATGGAACTTAAGGGCGCACCCGTAATTAACGGTGTTGCGGGAAGCGAGTATACAACGAACGGTCTTGCGGGAACACCTCAGACCGAAGGTACAAATACCAGATATATTTTCGATGGAATTGATACAAATGTTTTGTATAACCCGAATGACAATACGATGACCTGGTACGCTTATGCGAATGACCTTGCAATTATTGCATTTGCCGACCGGGTAAAGTTTACCTCCGGCGTATATTCAAATCCTGACCAGCTTCCGCTTATCGTAACCTATCCGGTTGGCGTTTCGGAGAATGAGGATTTGGAGGGGCGTTTGTTCACCGGCGATTATGTTGCCGCCGCAGGTTCCGCGGCAGCAGGCGCCAAGGCATATGCGGAGTTCGCTCCCGAGTCGGATGACCCGTATTTCTTCGATGCGAATAACAGCTTTGCAAAGAAGAGCTTTGATGACGAGGATAAAACGGCTAATATTACGAAGACGGCCGATTATATTAACACGACGGCATTTATCGACGGCACCAATCGTATTAAGATGATGCTCGGTAATAACGGAGACCTTCTTCCGGTAGCGAAGATAACGAAGGACGTAAACCTTGAGACAACGGTAAAGGGAACGACGCTGACATATACAATTATCGTAAAGAACGAGACGGCGCAGACACTCACCAATATCGTTGTCAGAGACGATGTTCCCGCTGAGCTGACCGATGTGGTTGCTAAAAACGGCGGAACGGTGAATACCTCCGGCGGTGAGACAACGGTTAGCTGGACGATTCCGTCTCTTGAGGCGGGTTCTTACCGGCAGCTTATGATGTCTGCTCTGATTCCGGCAACGGCAACCGGTACTGAGTTCGTCAACAAGGTATATATTACCCGGATTGAAGGTTATGACCTTGCGGATCCGCTTCCTCAGGATGATGCGAAGACAGTGATTGAGGAACCGACTTTGGGCGATGATGTAGCAAGGTTTATGGGTGCGCAGTATATCTTCGACGGCACGATTCGACTTCGTTTCTTCTATAAGCTGCAGCCGGGCAGTACTGCTGTCGAGAAGGGCGCAGGGCTGATGGTGGCTCAGCAGATGATAGTGGACGGTGCGCTTGTTATAAAACAGCAAAAGATAGCATTTGACGAGGATAACCAGTTCGTCTACAGAGAAGAAGGCGGAACGGACAGATATTATTACTTCGAGTATACCGTAGCTGCGAAGAACATGACGGACGACATCATTATTACCTATATCGATCCGGAGGATCACAGAACGAAATCCTATAGCTACAATATGCGCAGATATGCGGAAATCATTTTTGATGATGAACAGGGTGTTGCTTTTGATGACACAACCAAGGATACGATGAAGGCAATGCTGAATTACGGCGCATATACGCAGAAATCCTTAGGATACAGAACAGACTATCTCGTGAATGATATTCTTTCCGAGGAAGACCGGATTATTCCGGAAACAAAGTACGCAAGCGAAACAGATTTCTTTACGGAGAATTTTAAACCGAATATCGATGGCGGAAATGACAGGATTTCTTTCTATGGATGTAATCTTTCTCTTGACGAGGATGTCACATTAAAGCTATACTATAGTTCAAGTGATGATCTTACCGCATATAAGGCGAATGTGAATTGCGGCCGCGGTGAGGTATCCGTAGCCAAGGCGCCTGCCGTATACGGTGACGATGTGTACGTTGTTGCAATCGACAAGATCGGCGCCTGCCAGTTGAACGATGAATTTACCGTTGAACTGAATGGCTTTACCGTTTCAAAATTCAGTCCGTTAAGCTACGGATATTATCTGGAACTTCAGGACAGCTATGCAAGAGGCAATGAGACCGTTGCGAACCTCAAAAATCTGATGTATGCCATGGTGGAATATAACGGCGGAATGCAGACCTATGACAAGATACACCATGAATACGATGAGAATGGCGAGGAGTACAAAACAGAGACCGAGGATACCGAACAGACCGGTACGGAGCCCGGCAATCAGGGCGGACAGGATTGATTGATGGTTAAATGTGATTTCATCTTACAGAAAGTGGGCGGAAAGATATGAAAGACGGATTCGAGACAGTAGAAGTTGAGATTGTTTTGATTGAGGAAACAGACATAGTATGTAACAATAGTCTTAACCACGGACCATTTGTTCCGTTGAACTAATTTGGTGAGCAATTACTGAATTTACACTTTTCCGACAATAAGAATTATAAGCGGGGGCTGTGAAAAAATGTGAAAACATTTTTCGCAGCCCTTGATTTTGTTTATGGCTTTCTTTCACTTCATCTTTTTCGTTGATAAATGAGCACACTCCCCCTACCCCATGGGATTCATCTGCAAATGCTCTATGCGGCTT
>JAZQNM010000033.1:0-60904 GCA_045627305.1 Lachnospiraceae bacterium | reverse complement strand
GGACGGGGGTGAAGATATCATTTTGATAGGCTGGGGACGGGCCTCTTGACCAAAAGTGCATTTTCTTGCAAAACCCTTCGTCTTTATTAACAAAAAAGCGGGCCTTGTAGTATCATTTTCCACAAAATGAAACTCAAGGCCCGTCCCTATATATCAAAATGATATCTTCACCCCCGTCCCCAAGCTATCAAAATCAATTCAGCAATGAATTCATCGTAGCCAGCAGGATTTCGACATCAATTGGCTTGGCAACATGGGCATTCATGCCGGCCGCCATGGATTTATCCATATCCTCCTTGAAGGCATTGGCACTCAAGGCGATAATCGCAATCTTCTCGCCTTCGGGCAATGCACGAATTTCGGCAGTAGCCTCATATCCGTTCATAACCGGCATCTGAATATCCATCAAAATGAAATCATAATATCCGGTACCATTTTTCTTAACCAGTTTCACGGCATCAACGCCGTCCTCAGCGGAATCCATCTCCATTCCGAAATCCTGAAGAATATCCGAAATAATCTCACGGTTCATCGCATTGTCTTCCACAATCAGAACCCGCTTACCTTCCAGACTCTCCTCCTTCTTAACCGTATAATGCGATGCCTTCTCCTCGCGGAACCGTTCCATTTCTACCTCGTTCATCACGCGGAACGGAAACTCCACCGAGAACATGGAGCCTTCGCCCTTGCGGCTGACCACCTGAATGGTTCCACCGGCCATCTCCGTAATTCTTTTCACAATGGAAAGTCCGATTCCGGTACCTTCCTGCCTGGAAACCGTCGTCGAATTCTCCCTTGAGAAATTCTCAAACAGATGTTTCTGGAATTCCTCCGACATACCGATTCCGTTATCTCTTACGGAAAATCGATAACGTGCCACACCATTCTCCGGCTCACCAAGCTGTTCAACACTGTACGTAACATTACCGCCGTTCTGTGTGTATTTTACGGCATTGGATATCAGGTTCAGCATGATCTGATTCAGATGAAGCTCATCCGCAAAAACATACGGATTCTTTATGTCTCCCACCTTTTTTTCGAAGGAAATACTCTTCGTGATTGCCATATCCTTACTCATCTGTGTGATGTCCTCGGCAACCTCCAAAAGATCGGTAGGAGTCTCCACCAGTTCAAGTTTACCGGCTTCAATCCTGCTCATCTCGAGAATTTCATTAATCAGGCTCAAAAGATGACCACCAGACGTCTTAATCTTCGTCAGACTGTCATGCACCCTTTCCGTGTCATCCTCGTGATGCAGTGCAATATCCGTGAACCCAAGAATTGCATTCATAGGTGTACGAATATCATGCGACATATTGAACAAAAACTCAGTCTTAGCCTTGTTGGCGGAATCAGCCATCTGCAAGGCTTCCTGCAACTGTTCCTGCATCTCCTTGATGATTTTCAGTTCCTTATTCTCTTTTCTTGCCTGATAACGGGACAGGGAGATGGAAAGAATTCGCGTGAACTCCTCCAGTGTCTTTCTTTCCACATCTGTAAACTGATGGTAATCCCGAATAAAATGGAACGCAAGGTAACCTGCCACCTCACCATCACAATAAACGATACGGGTAAGGGCTGATTTAACCGGACATTTCTCGAAAATGGGAACGCCTTTCCAGCCTTCCTGACAATTTGCCATTTCCGTAAATCCTTCGGAATATACCGGATGATGCGCATCAAAATGAGGACACTGCCGGCAGTACTCGATCGGCACCGTCCAATTCTCCTCAAACGCTTTGGAATTGGTCATAATACGGGTTTCCACCAAATCACGGTATATAACCTGATCACAACCGATTATATCGATAAGTCTGTCGATGTAATTCTTCAGAAGCTCAATCGGGTCATCGTCATGGTTCATCATAAAGCTGAGAACCTCACTCCGTAACTGCTCATGACGCAGTTCGACTTCGGCATTCTTCAGTCGCGTAACCTCCTGTTCATCAAAATGCACCACCTCCGTAACATTCTGATGAGTTCCCTCAATACGAATTCCCTTCGCATATTCCGCATTGCGCATTCCGCCGCAACGGACAACGATTGTTTCACCATTCGGACGGTGCCACGGAAACTGTACCTCCGAATGTCCAACCTTCATCTTCTCGACGGACTCAGCAACAAGTGCATAGGAATCCTTGTCAATATGATCGTACAAAGCATGGAAGGTTTCCTCCGGTGAAACCTGATGTTCAACACCAATCAGCCGAAGCATGGTCTCATCACCATACAATCTCGTCGGCTGGCCCTCATCCATTTCAAGTGCCCACATTCCGATATCTGCATTGGAAAGAATATTCGGGGAAATGGGAATCGCACCTAACAAACGTTTCTGCTGTTCCCGAATTTCTTCGGAAATATCTTCAAAGCCAAATGCCGCATGCTTATCATCCGAACCACGGATTACCTGCATACGAAGATACCGTTCCTCATTCGAACTGATATCACGGAACACATAGGTATATTCACGATTTTTCTCCAGAATGTCCTGCATGCCATCCGGTCTGATTACTTCCAATAGACCAGCCTTGTCATCCGGATGCACACAGTTTTCTATGTAATCATTGAGGGAATTCCAATAATTCGTTGCAATCGGATAATTCTCTTTCAAAAATCGATTCTGCTTATAAGTCTGACAGGAATAATCCTTCAGATTCACATAATACGCCGAGGAATAAGACTCCAGGAAGAAATCCGTGAAGGTCTTGGATTCAATGAGCCTTTTCTCCTTCAGGTCGGCCTGCAGAAGTCTGGACGAAACAATAACGGAAAATGCACTCAGTACGACGGAAAAATCGGTTCCCAACAGTGCCAGCATCAAGATAGCTACAAGGGTAGGCACCCCATACAATGTCAGAAGCACTACTGCTCTTTTACCGACCTCTTCCTTGCGGTAATGCGACATCAACGCAGGGATGAAAAGAATTACCAGATAACTGCCCAAAACAACTACAAATTCGCTCGGTGTATCAAATACAAATCTGCCGTTGCTATAGGTAAAGAGTTTCCCCTGAATACACCAGATAACATCCAAAACCGCATCTGCAATCAGGACGCACCTTGACAGAACGAAAGGCCATCTCTGTACAGTTGTCCTCTCAACCAAGTAAGAATAACAGTAATCAAGGAACACCATCAGAACAAGATTCGTCAGAACATAAGCAAGAATATTTACAACCGTAAAGAAAGGAATCCAATAATCTACCTCAAGAAAACAGTTGACAAAGGCATCACAAAGAAGCCACGCCAGAGTGACCCAGATTAAGAGCTTATGCATACGCATACTCTTGGAATGGTCATCATCCGCACGCATACTGAATAATGCAATAATGATAAATGCCGCAAAGATAAATTCCACCATGGAAAGCGGTATGGTTTCCATATATTTCCCTCCTTACGAACTTTCTGCCCCGTAAACTACATCGTTAAATAAATTACCGATGATTCCCGCTTGTTATCCTAAAATCCCCTAATGAAATAAGTCAGTTACTCGATGTAATACTGTAAGAGCATCAAGGAAAGTCCGTCATAGGAATTCTCCTGCAATACTTCCTCTTGAATCTCCCATCCCTTGGTGGCAACCTCTGCAGTCACTTCGCTGAAGGTTTCCTCCAAAACAGGATTCACCTGCTCTTCATAGATAGCTGCGGCAAGTCCTCTGGCATAATCCCGGTCTATGCTTACCTGCTCATCCGGATATCCTGCGAAATACTGCTGCCAAAGTGCATCATACTCTAACATCGCATCTGCATCCATAATGTCCGAGCGAGGATACAATTTATCAAATCTGTCTGCGGCCGCACGATAATAATCCCAAAAGATATAATCGTACATTTCAAAATATCCGCAGTATCTCAAATAAGGATTGTCACTGTTAATCAAAGCAATACAGCTGAGAAATTCAGCTTCATTCTCCTTATAATAGCCTTTATTATGCGTATACTCATGTGCCAAAAGAACAGGCATATAAAGCTGGTCACAATAGGAATTGTAAGTCGGCTCCATCGTGTAAATATAGTTATAACCGCCAATTCCCATCCACTCCAGGAAATTCGAGCAAATCGCTTTCTTGGAATGCGGATAGAACCCCTTCAATCTGGAATAATCGTCGCCTGCCTTTTGAAGTGCCTCTATAATCTCCTCCTCGGTATAATCAAAAAGGATGTTACCGTTCTCATCACGCTTCACTTCCTTCGAAAGTTCATTGAGATTCTGAACAATCATCAAATGTACCTGATTAATCTCTTCATAGGTGAACACGGTTCTCTCATTATCGCTTACTTTAAGGACATCCGCGCGAAACGGAATAAACCAGTTGGTCGTATAAATAAAGAGAAAGATAACCAAGGTCATCAGGATGGTTTTGGCATATCGTCTGAAAAATGCACAATATCCCTTTTTCTTACGCAGAAATATACATATCACACCGAATACTGCCAACAGCACAACCGCCACAGCACCGGCATACATAATAATCTCCCCAAGGGCAAATGGAATCCACGTTGACAGAATTCCGAATACAAAATGTACCCCACCATAAATATGGTCCGTATAAAAATTACAAAAAGTCTTGCTAAAGCCAAGCAAATTCAACAATACCGTCAGTACCACCAGGGAAAGCAGCACCACATAGTATTTCTTAACCTTCATCTGAAGCCTCCAAAAAAGGGATTAATTTATTATACAATATTTTCCGTATTCATCGCAACGGAAAATGCCATTGTACAACAATTAATCCCTTATAAATCAACCTTATCTCAGATTGTCAAAAAACGAGTCAGAAGAGGCACTCCATATCAGAAAAACTAACAGTATGCAGTAATCTCTTTGCTGTCCACTCCCCTATCGAAACAGTTTCGGCAGGAAGCTGTGAATACAGCGTCTCCATACAGTCCACTCATGATAGCCGGGGAATGTCTCACGAATCATATTAAGACCCTTGCCCTCAAGGTACTTGTCGTCCTTTGCAAAGCTGTCAAAATACTGGTCCTCGGTACCCATCGCACGATAGAATACCTTATATTCCTTATTGAAACGTTCTGCATCCTTCGTAATAGCAAGGTACGGAGCCTCGTCCGGATTATCGCCCCACGGTGCACGAAGGAAACCGCTGAACAGACCTGCATAACCGAACAGTTCCGGATGGGAAAGTGTTGTAATACTGGTCTGGAAACTACCCATGGAAAGACCTGCCATGGCACGATTCCATTTGTCTGTATAAACATTGTAATGGCTCTCGATATACGGAATGAAATCATTCACCAAAACCTCAGGGAACAACATACGCATTAACGGACTGGCATCGTCATCCTTCGGCTGTGTCATACCGTTACCCATAACAATAATCATCTCTTTCATCTCGCCTGCTGCCAGAAGCTGATCGGCGATACGGCCGACATGACCCTGGAATACCCAGCCGGTCTCATTCTCGCCATAACCGTGCTGCAGATAAAGAACCGGATACTTCTTCGCCGGGTCATACTTCGGTGGTGTATAAACAAGACAAATCTCATGCTTTCCGGTTACGGAAGACGGAATATAATGTCTTGCAACCGCACCGTGTTCAACACCCTCTAACTTGTCCCACTCCTCGCCCGGAACCGGAACATCGAAGAAATGCATCGGTCGGCAGCAGCCGTAACCAATCGGAAGACACGGATTCATCACATCATTGCCGTCATATTTGAGGAAGAAATAAAGGAAACCTGTACCCATATCCACCGTTCCTTCAAAGCCGCCTGCCTCGTCAACCTTTTCAAGCGGATAGATGGTACCGAAACGGTCCAAAACAACTTCCTTTGCATTGGGTGCAACCACTCTTACATGCACCTTGCCGTCCGGAAGAATTTCGAAACCCTGCATTCCTTCGCGGTTTACTTCCCCGAGTACCCTGTCGAAGCATACGGTGCTGTCAAGCGGCCACGGGCTTCTTGCGTTAATGTCTTTCTCTGCCATAATAAATCCTCCAAAAACAATATATATGTTAAGGCAAATGCCCCACATTTCAGATTGCATCATCCGAAAGCAACGAATGTCGAAATCGACATACTTTGTTCTCGCACATCAGACAGTATATCGATTCTACTATTGTAGAACATTCTCTTTTCTATGCTTTCTTTCGTGCTGCTCTCTTTCTTCTTTTAGCGACCTTACGATATGCCCTCGTTCGGGGCTCCGTTGTCTTTTTGTCATAGCCTTTTTGAGCCTTGTATTCCTGAATAACCTCGGCAATCTTCTGATAATCCCTTTCAAACAGAAGCCTGCTGTACTCCTCGTAAAGCCTTTCCTCCGGTATCTTCGTTCCGATTGCTGCTGTAATCTTCTTTACGACATCTGCCTTACTCATTCTTGCATACTTCGGAAGGTCAAAGGTTTCCAAAAGCACGGCAATCTCAGGTCTCCAAAGGATTCCCAGCTTTCGTTCCCAAGTTACCTTTGTATGTCGTTCCGGCTTACGGAGCATATAAAAATCCAGTCCGTTCTCCAGTTCCTCCACGGTAATGATTCCCCAATGCTCGGGCACATGCTCCTTCACATGCAGCGCATGGCTTGTCCCGACTACCACAATGTTCTCATCGAAGAACCTGTCATAGTCCTTCACCTGAGAGGCCAGTCTTGTATAGCTGTCAGCGTCACTCTTGATTTCCAGCCCGCATATACAATCCGGGAGCACCAAAAACACGTCAGCTCTTGACCGCCCGATTGTCTTCTCTTCGATTACACGCGTCTTGCCGAAATACTCTTCCAGATAGTCAAAAAGCGGCTCGCGAATGTCTTTATCGTAAATCAAATCCTAACTCCTATCGGCGAATACACTTCTTCCCTGTTCGACTTATCGTGCAATGAAGTAACCAAGCACAGCCCATGTTGCAAGGGAGAATGTGTTGCCGTTCTTATCGCGTCCCGTACGGTACAATTTCTTTGCCTCTGTCTTGCTGACCAGTTCAAATCCGTTGAACAGTTCCGTTCCCACGGCACCATTCTGATTCAGCATATCGGTATTCGGAACATACACGTCCGCACACAAAAAGGCGTTGCTCTCATCGGTCATACCCGGTGAAGAAAATGCACATGGATTCAATACGGTAAGCTTATCACCCTTCTGAAGCCGAATACCGGTTTCCTCATAAATCTCACGGGTTGCCGCAACCAAAAGAGGATTCTTCTCCTCGCGGTCCTCAAGGTCCAAAAGCCCAGCAACCGGACTTAACAGAAACTGTCCGACAGGATAACGGTACTCATATGACAACAGAAGTTTAGGCTGTTTCTTCGGCAAATGTAATACAACCGCTATCGTCACCGCATCCGGAAGCATTGCCTGAAACTCCTCGTCAGATTTAATCGCCACAACATCCCCTGCATCTCTTCTCGTGGCATCAAAATAATGCTTTCCTTCACGATAACGAAGATCATACAGTTTCAGATATTTTGCATCGTACAGGGTTTCTACCTGTTTCTTCGTCATATTAGGCTTATCCATATCGGCTCCTTGTATCGGTCATATTCCGGAATAATCCGGCGTCCATAAACATACACAGGCACCGCAGAATCTGCCTGCGGTGCCTTATATTCATTACAGTGTAACAGAAATCTCCGGGGTGTCCTTCTTCAAAGTACATTCCCCCTTACGCTCACCGCAGACAACCTCATAGATTCCGCGGAAACCGTTTAAATCCACATAACCGTTCTCATCGGTCTTCAAAGTCACATCCGTAGTCCACTCTTCCTTAATCAGGTGCTTCAATGTATTGTAGGAAGGCTTTACGGTATTATCCTGATGAATCAAACCGCTCGGAGCATGCAGCCATGCGCCATCTGCAAAATCCCAGCCGGTAACTGCTTCTACGGAAGGATGTGCGAACAGTGTTTCAAGCATTTCCTTCCATTCACGCTCCTGACGTACCTCACCCTCCGGTGTGGACGGCCACTCATCAACCTGATAATCGTTCAAATCAACAATCTCCGGAGGCATAATCTTACCGGAAACAAGTGTATTCTCAGTAAAATGGAGCGGAATTCCGTACTGTGAAAATCTTGTCAGTACATCGTTCAGCCAGTCAAGTCCCTTGTAGCCCTGATGCTGATGTGTCTGAATACCGATTGCATCAATCTGAACACCTGCGTCGAGACATTCCTCAATGACCTTCTGGTAAGCCGGCGACAGGTTAAAATCATTAATCAAAAGTGTGGAATCCGGATTTGCAGCTTTCGTAGCGGCAAATACCTCCTTAATCAACGTCAGACGACCATAGGCATTACAGATTCTTGTAATGGCATTGTCGTATTTGTCGAAAACAGGCATGATAACAGTCTCATTGATAACGTCCCAAATATCAATGACGCCCTTGAATGCGGAAACCTCACGCTCGATACGGGCAAGCTGCTTATCCATAATTGTCTTGTTGTCATACTTCAAAAGCCAGTCTGCGCATACCGTGTGCCAGCAAAGCGGATGTCCCTTCGGAATTGCTCCGTTCGCTCTCATATACTTAGCCGCATTCATACGGCTGTCGAACATCACAGTGCCCTCCTGTGGTTCGTACTGTCCCCAATAGAAAGGAAGTGTACCATAGTTAAATACCTGTTTCCAAAGTTCTACACGCTCCCGGAAAAATGCCATGTCTATTGTCTTTCCGCCAAAATTGAACGAACGCTTTGCAAAAGGTCCGTTCGGGTCAATATTCATAATGTCAAATGCGCCGCAGCCGAACAGAAACTCATGCTGCTTTAAGCGTAGACGCACCTCCGTATCCGCAAGCGGTCTGTTTGCGGCATCGGTAATCTTAACGCGTGCTGAACTCATACGATGCTGAAATCTTTCTTCCATGAACAAAATCCTCTCTTCCCAAAATAAACTGTCGGAAATACGATGTCAGTAATCTCCTGTACCGATAAGTGTATCTTTTCCGCCTTACTCTGCCAATATCCAATCTTCTGTAATTACAAGTAGGATAATGTACTATCCTTTCGGACTGTATTCCGATTTCACTTTAAAGCTTTTTTCAAAGCCTCAAGATTGTCTTTCATAACGGAAAAGTAATCCGTTCCGTCCTGAATATCCTTCTTGGAAACTGACTGCAGGGAATTCATCACAATCATCTCAGGTTTTGTGCCATTCGTGTTCTGTATAACCGTTTCCGCAATCTTATGATTGCTTCCGTCCAAAACAATTACCGCAGGCAACGAAAGTTCCTCAACCTTTTGGGCAAGGAAGGCAATTGTTTCAAAGCTTGCCTCCGATTCTGCCGAACAGCCGAGAAATGCTGCATAATAGGTAAGTCCGTAGTCCTCTGACATATATCGAAACGGGAAACGATCCCCAAAAAGAAGTGTCTTGCCACCAGCCTCGGAAACAGCCTTAACATATTCTTCATCCAAAGCCTGCAGCTTGTCTGCATACGCTTTTCCATTCTCACGATAGGTCGTTTCATGCTCTGGGTCAAGTGTGCAGATTCTTTCGGTAATCTCATTGGTAAGTGCCTTTGCATTTCTCAGAGAAAGCCAGATGTGCTCGTCGTATTCGATTTCGTCCTCTTCCTCCTCGTCCTCTTCACCCTGCATGCCCTCTACTACTTCCTCTTCCTTCAGGGCATCACCGAGGACATCCATCAGTGCCACTGCAGTGATGTCTTTCTTTCCGGTGCTTCGAAGGGCATCCTTTACCCATTTATCCGATTCTCCACCGACATAAAGAAACAAATCGCTTTCTCCGATTATCATCACATCTTCTGCCGTCGGCTGATAACTGTGAAGGTCTACACCGCTTTCCAGAAGCAACTTTACTTCAATATTACCGGGATTCTCTCCTACAACATTCCTTACCCAGTCGTAAAAGGGAAATATGGTCGTAACAATAACAAGGTGGTCTTTCTTTTCATCACCGGTCTTGCAGCCGGTCAAACAGCCACACAACAAAGTCAATATCAGGCAAAGTACCAAAAACCTTTTCATATAAATCTGCCTTTCCAATCAAAAGCTTATTTCATTAACGCCTTAATATACATTCATAAATCATATAGCAAAATCTTGTCTATTATATCGCAAATGCCATTGCAAGTCAACGCGATGAACGTCTGCATGAACCACTCATCGGACAACTTCCGCAGCCCCCACCGCAGGAATTTCTGTTATTTCTACGGTCAATCACAATCTTCCGAATGGCAAGTGCCACTAAAACAGCCAGAATCAGACATACCAAAATGGTGCTTAGATTGTCCCGAAAAACTACCATAATGCTTCCTAAACCTTTCGTAGGAAGAAGACCTTTCCATCCGCTTCCTATTAAATCTGATATACAATTGCTATTACATTTCATTCGTTTTGCTTTGTTTCCAAAGTATCTGCAGCACTGTGTATTTCCAAATGAGAGGATTAAGGTTCCAAATTAATCCATAAAGCGGGGCGAACACAATTTCCATGTGATAGCCCCTGATGATTCGTTATATTGCTGGCAAAAGTGTAAACATCAAAAACTTCTTCATAGAATCAATCTCTCCCTTTCCACGGTTTTATGCTGCTTCCGTCATAAAACAGCACAACCTCTACGCGTAGTATAAAAGATTCATCTTGAAAATACAACTCATTTAATGCTTTAGGAATATTACCTTCCTTCTTCCGTTGCGAAATTCGACATTTTGTTTCATTATTCTGTATGAGATTTCACATTTTCCAAAGAAAAAGCCAATGCAACCTATTGACAAAACAGACTCCCCGTGATAGATAATAAGGCTGTTAATACATTAAGAAAAGGGAGTTTCGTATGGAAACTCCATGCACCGCCTGTTCGCCTTGCAGTGACAAGATTTTTCGTACAGGCGTGTTCCTGCAACTCGCATAGACACTGCATTCACAGTGTTACGCAGCTGCGAGAGGAAAGGATATTATGAGTTATAAAAGAATTCTAACCGTACAGGATATTTCCTGCGTCGGCCAGTGCTCACTGACCGTTGCTTTACCGATTCTTTCTGCATGCGGAATGGAAACTGCTATTCTTCCGTCTGCCGTATTGTCCACACATACAGGTGGATTCAAGGGCTACACCTTCTGTGACCTCACTGATGAGATGCCGAAAATTCTTGCGCACTGGCAGAAGGAAGACATTCGCTTTGCAGCACTTTATACCGGTTATCTCGGCAGCAGTCGCCAGATTGATTATGTTACTGCTATTGCAGACACCGTTCTCACTCCGGATGCTCCGCTCATTGTTGACCCGGCTATGGCGGATAATGGAAAGCTTTATCCCGGATTCGATGCTGCTTTCGTAGAAGCTATGAAGAAACTGGTTGCAAAATCCGATATTGTTCTTCCGAACATTACCGAAGCATGCTTCCTAACCGGATGCGAATACCGTGAAACCTATGACGAGGCCTATATCGATATGCTTTTTGAAAAGCTTGCCGCACTCGGTGTGAAAAACATCGTGTTGACAGGTGTCAGCTATTCTTCCGATTCTACCGGTGTTGCCGTTTACGAGAATGGAAAGAGCCGTTACTACTCTCACATCCGTTACGAAGGCGGATGTCACGGAACCGGCGATGTATATGCTTCCGCATTTACCGGTGCTTTGATGAATGGTATGTCTTTATTCGATGCCGCTAAGCTTGCCGCAGACTATACACTCTGCTGTATTGAGGAAACTGCCCGTGAGGACAATCATTGGTATGGTGCAGCATTCGAAAAGGCACTTCCGATGCTAATTGGAAGACTCGAATCAGTAAAATAGGTTCACTCTATAGGAAATGCAACGCACTTTCCTATGTTATAAAAAAGGGTGTCATTTGGTTACTTCAGCCCCATGACATCCTTTTATATTTTCTCTATAAAGATCTGCTTAAAAACAACTTGTTTCTTTGCTGCGCTCACATTGCCCGAACTCCTCACATTTGTAGCAGAGTTCGTTTCCACAATGGCCGTATTCCAGAAAATCCTTCACATTTTTAAGCGTGGTATCTGCTATATTGGCAAGTGCCTCCCTCGTCAGAAAACCTTGATGCGAGGTTACAATCACGTTGGGCATCGAAATCAACCTTGCAAGCGTATCATCTGCAACGATGTGCCCCGAAAAATCATGAAAGAAAACATCCGATTCCTCCTCGTACACATCCAGACACGCTGCTCCGATATGCTTCTGTTTTATGCCTGCCAAAAGTGCCTCCGAATCAATCAGAGCCCCTCTTGAAGTATTGAGTAACACAACCCCTTTCTTCATCTCACGAATGGAAGCCTCATTCACGATATGCCTTGTTTCCTCCGTTAACGGGCAATGAAGAGATATGACATCACTTTTCGCAAACAGTTCCGTCAATGTCACATAATGAAGTCCCGAATCCTTTGCCGGGAACTTATCATACGCTAAAATCTGCATCCCGAAACCTCTGCATATGTTGGCAAATGCACGTCCGATTCTTCCTGTCCCGACAATCCCCACGGTCTTTCCATACAGGTTGAAACCGGTCAGCCCGTTTAATCTGAAATTGAAGTCTCTCGTTCTGATATAAGCCTTATGAATCCGCCGAATCGACGTCAGAAGAAGTGCCATCGCATGCTCCGCCACTGCTTCCGGTGAATAAGCCGGAACTCTGACAACATGAATACGGCCAAATGCATAGCCAATATCCACATTATTGTAGCCCGCACAACGAAGTGCCAATAACCGAACTCCCAGAACATTCAGTTTATCGATAACCTCTTCATCCACAGTGTCATTTACAAAGACACATACCGCATCACAGCCTGCCGCAAGTTCTGCCGTGTCCCGGTTCAGTCTCGTTTCAAAGAACCGAAGTTCAAAATCCTTTGCAAGTTCCGAAGCCTTGAAGGATTCCACATCGTATTCCTTTGCATCGTATAATGCTATTTTCATTATTCCTTCCACATTCCATGGATATTACAAAAGGCATATACATGCTCCACGCTGTCATTAAGCGGGAACACTGCCTCCGGTTTCTCTCCCGGCTTCAGACGCACACTTTGTATGCCTGATGTTGTCTGCAGTGCAATCCACTCAATATGGTGTTCCTCTGTCATCGGATGTGCTACCGCACCAACAGCAGCAACCACTTTATCATTCTGTATCTCATACACCGGCATATGCATCTCCGGTGCTCCCTCGGAGGAGTTCAGAATCAACTCGGAAACCGGTTCCCCGCAACACACAACCGGTACATCCTTCTTCTCTAATGCCACCATAATCTGATGACAATGTTCACATGTATAAAAACGAATATCCATTAGAAAATCCTTTCTTTTTGGTACCCTCATCTTAACAGAGGTATACCGCATAAACCGTAACTCAGTCACATAAATCGCGAAGACCTTTAAGATTCTTTATCACAATACTGCCACGCCGCAATTCAACCAGCCCCGCCAGTGCAAAACGCTTCAACATTCTTGCCACAACCTCTCTTGCTGAGTTCACTTCCTCTGCAATCGTATCCTGTGTAATCCTGATTTCATATGTCTGCTCAGCATTTTCCGTATTCTTTGTAAGCTTCTCACATAGTCCGACAAGATAGGATGCCAGTCGCTTGTCAAAACGGGAAAATACGATTTCCCTCATTACCCAAAGTGCTTCTGTCAGTCGTTTTGCCATCAGTTCATAGGTAATGCTTCGTACATACACATTCGACTCTGTCAGACGTGAATAGGTTGCCGCTCCGATTAACAGAAGTTCGCAATCTTTGGTAGCCATAATGCTCATCTCCACATCCGCTCCCTTGATTGCTTTCTGCGTTGCCATAACACCGCACTCACCGGCTTCTGCTTTATAAAGCGTTATCTCTCTCCCCTCTTCTGACACAACATAAACCTTGATTTCACCACTCATTACACCGAGAAAGCCGTAGCAGGAATCAATCAGGCTTCCTTTCGGAAACCTCCTTATGCTATGCGCATTTGCCACAGATTGCTTCTCTTCGGATGTAAGCTTGTCCCAAAACGGAAGCATAGTCGCAAACTTTTCTTCAAATTCATTCACATTCATAAATACCCCACTGATTAAATCCCATATTTTATATGAATACGCTCCATCTTCTCCCCGAATGATTTGGCAAACAACAGGAGAAATATCACATTGCTGAGCGCATACAGAATCGTAAATGGCATTGCGGTTAACATCGCAGCCACATATCTTTGCATCGAAAAATCCCTATATGTCCATAACACAGTCCACACATCCATCACGAGCGAGAACATAAGCCCGGATACTGCCCCATAAGTAAGAAGCAGAAGACGGCATTTCTTTAGGGCGGATGCCATAACTCCTGCAAGCAGTCCTATACTGCCCCAGGCAAGCATCTGAAACGGTGTCCAAGGTCCCTGTCCAAAATAGAGATTCGAAAGAATCGCCGCAAATGCCCCTGTCAGAAAACCGGAACCGCCACCAAGATACATCCCCGTAAGGATTGTTAGTGCCGTGACCGGCTTCACCAAAGGGATAAATCGTCCGGCGACCGATAAAGCGGTCATAACCGCCACCAGAACAAGTCGTCTTGTCCGAATCTTTTTTTGATAAATCCGAGTCTGCATCTATCAGTTATTCCTTCCGTTTCTGTTACATAAATCCACTACATCCGTAAGCGTAACCGCACCATCATAAAAGCCGCGGGTCATCCTGTGAAATGCAGTCGTGTAAAAGCTGTTCCCACAGAAGAATTCCGCAGGAGTTCCGCTCGATACAACCTCGCCGCGAAAGAGCATCGCACAACGGTCCGCCGTTTCTGCGGCAAATTCCACGTCATGCGTTACCAAAACAATTGTCATTCCCGTATTTCGAAGTTCCCTTAGCACATCGGTAACCATTTTCCTTGAGGCTGCATCGAGTCCCTTGGTTGGCTCATCTAAAAGGAGTATCCTCGGTTTCGTGGCAAGCACCTTAGAAAGGGCAACCATCTGCTGCTGCCCACCGGAAAGGTCATAAGGATGGCGTGCAAGAAGCGGGGAAAGATCATACGGAAATCTCTCAATATCCGCCTTCACATCCTCGAGTTCCTCCGCAACCGTATTCCGTAAGAAAATGGTCTGCACATCCTGCGGAAGCATCGAAATACATTCCTTGTAAAGCTCCTGACCACGATATTTCTTTATATTTTTCCCGTTCACGGTAATCGTTCCCGCATAGGGTGTCAAAAGCCCTGCTGCGCACATAAGAGAGGTTGATTTGCCGCTTCCGTTGCCACCAAGCAGGCAAAATATTTCCTTCTCATAAACTGTAAAGCTAAGACCATTCAAGACATCTTGCTGTTCCCTTTGATAACGGAAGAACACATCACGGAACTCAAGTATTTTATGTTCTTCGTGACGGTATTCCTCCCTTTCAATTTCACGCACTCCGTTCCGATAGTTGTCCTCCAGATAATGCCTTCCTTCGCTAACCGTAAGCGGACAAGTCCCTTCCTTTTCGGGAAGTGCCGCATACAAGCGTACCGCAGCAGGCAAATCCTGCGAAATCTCCGTCCCGACTTGTTCTGCGACATATTCACGCGGTGCTCCGAAAAAGCTACTCTTTCCCTCACGAAGCATCAGCATTCTGCCGGCAAGCGGCATCACTTCCTCCAGATGATGCTCAGTCATAATCACGGTTACTCCGAGTTCCCGGTTTACTCTGGCAATCGTCTGTATAAAGTCCCTTGCCGCAATCGGGTCTAACTGCGAGGTTGGCTCATCAAGCAACAGGATTTCCGGCTGCATTACCATAACGGAAGCCAGATTCAGAAGCTGTTTCTGTCCACCTGACAATTCCGAAACATCCTTCATAAACCAGTCCTCAATTCCGAAATAGCACGCAATTTCCGATACTCTTCTGCGAATCAGTTCCTGCTTAACACCAAGATTTTCAAGGCCAAATGCAAGTTCATGCCAGACCTTGTCCGTCACAATCTGCAGTTCCGGATTCTGCATGACAAATCCTATTCCCGAAGCACTGTCGCAATCCGGCACCTTCTCTATCGGAGTGTCCTTTAATAGAATGTTTCCTGTAAGATTTCCCAGCGGAGTCAGTTGCGGTTTCAGCATACGAAGAAGCGTGGATTTGCCGCTCCCGGTTTCGCCGCAGACAATCACAAAATCTCCGCGGGTAACAGAGAAGGAAATGTCACTAAGCGTACTGCTTCCACAGTTCGGATAGGAGAAACTTAAATTTTTGATTGTAAGTATTTCCATCTCAAATCCTCCGCAATCCCGTATCCAAAAGGAAGAAGTGCAAGCACGGCATAAGAAATATAAGCTGTCAATGCACTTTTAGACCCCGGAATCCGACTGGTATCCGGGTAATATGTCATCGCTGTATCTCCCGCACAAAAGATTGTCACCGTAAATGCCGCAAGAATCAGCGTCAATAACAGCATATCCTGCTTTCGAAACCGAAACAGCGAATAGTTCGTCCGTTTCCGGCATCCGTAACCGCGGGCATCCATACTGTCTGCGGTTGCAATGCCATTTTCCAGTGCCCAGGTTGTCATAACGGAGGCCACACGCACACCTCCGCGAAAAGCATTCACAGGATTATCGTCTGCATATAGTCCCATTGCCTTCTGCGCACGGTTAACCTTGCGTGTCTGTGCGCCAAATAACGGCACATAGCGAATTGCCATTGACACACCGAGTGCAATTCGCGGAGCAAACCGACCAAAGAGATACAGCACCCTATCACTTGTCATAATATTTGAAAAACTCCGGCACCAGTACAAAACGGCAACCACCATTGTTGCAGATACCATTCCGTAAATCAGTGCCTCCAAAGTGATTGGATTGTTATTTACAACCAGTAACACGGTTCGTCCGTTGTGATAAAACAGGGGATTCAAAAGTGCTATCACAAGCCACAGAATAATCATAAAAACAGGGGAACGTCCAACGTGAACTGCCCTGTAAAACAAAAGCACCGCACCCAAAAGAGAAATGGCAAGAATTACCGGATTCATCAAAAACATCGCCGTACCGGCTGTCGCGATAAAATAAATCAGCAAAACAATTGGATTACTATCCGAAAAACTTCTCACCATATCCCTCCTTTCCATACGAATGCATCTCGGACCAACCTGCGGACCGCGCCTGAATAGTTATACTTTTTTAATCGTCAATTCCTTCCTGCACATCCTCACCAAGATTCAGGGAATATGCCCACAAAACCCGATCACCGTCCGAAAGAACATAGTCCCCACAGCTTTTTGCGGGGGATTCCCCATTCACATGATACACCCAACCGGACAAGTCTCCAAAGTCAGCCTCATACAGATACTGTATGCCGGAGATATATACCATTTTCTCCGATCCCGGCGTGTCCCCACTGTGGTCCACCTGCAGATGATACGCCTTTGCCGCATCACAGAGCACATCGTAAACCGTGTCTCCTTCTTCGATTGCAAACTCTGTATTCGGCAGAATTGTGCCGTCCTTCGGTACAAGCTCCGATTTCGGATATTTAACGGAAACCGTATCGCAACGAATACTCATCGTAACCTTTCCGACAACATTCTCTTTCGCTTCTGCTTCGTAATATTCCTTCGGCGACTGAATCTTTAAAAGAAGCACTGCACCACATGCTGCAAGTCCAATCAGAAGAATCAGAAGAAAGAACTTGCTTCCTTTTTTCCTGATAGCTCCGATTACACATGCCACTAAAGCAAGTGCCGCAATTCCCAGTATGATAAAAAGCTTAATTCGCTTACTGTCACCATTTTTCGTGTTCTTGTTATTGCGTTCCGTTTCAGACTGATTCGGATTTTTCTCGTCCTGCTTGCTCTTTCCTTCCTCAATATCCGGAGTTTCAAGTTTGTCATCTTCCTCCGCTCTTATCTTCGGCAGGTTCTTTGCTTCTTCAAGCGGAACTCGGGAAGCATCCCAAAGATACAGACTGCCCGAATTCGTCTTCTGTAACGACAGTGCCGTAGCTGCGAGAAATACCTGCACGGTTGCCATTTCATTCGCATCTCCGCCCTCGGTGTGTGCATACCATCCGTCTGCAACCCGGTAGATGTCCAAAACATCATTAAGAGTCCGCCCGTTTCTTATAAAACGGGAATCCGTAAGCGGGTCGATATCGAGTGCGGCAAGCGCGAGGATAACCTGAGCGGTACTCTCCGCATTGCATACTCCGTAGCTGCTGAATTCTCCTGTTTCCGACTGTTTTTTTACCAGACAGGTTACACCGTTTTGAATCGCATTTTCAATTCGTGTATCTGCTGCCCGATACGGCGCAAGTGCCTGTAAAACGATTGCCGTCACATCCGTATCCGATGCAGTTCCGCTAAGTGCCCATCCGCCGTCCGCTAGCTGCTTACTCAGAAGTTCGGCAATAATGTCACCCACAGTAAACCGTTCTGTTATAACACCGTTGCTCAGAAGAATCAACCCGTATGCATAGCTCATCAGTCCCTGTGCGCCGATACATTCATCAGCCGTCTTCCGCACAAAATCCGAAGCATAATCGCATGCAATCATTGCAAGCGCATAACGCTCTTTCGTCACAGCCGATACATTCGGATGACTTTCAATGTACTGCTCCAAGAACTTTACATATACGTCCGTATTCAGAGAATACAATCTGCTAAGACCAATCATATACCAATCGCCGACATCTCCGGCTTTCGGAGCAATTCCATCATCCACAAAGGACTGAAAGGGTGACAATGAGGAATAAAACACCCAACTCTTGTCACCTATTTGCCCGGAAATGATATCCACGAAAATGTCATTGGCACTGCGAACGGTTTTCTGACTTACCATTACGCGGCACACTGCCGGAACGACTCTCATATCATCACTTTTCACGGTAATGAGATGAAGCCCTTCCGTTTCCAATACCATCGTTATACTGCCGTCAGTTCCTGTCTTTCTTCCGGAGTCTACCCCATCAATGAGAATAGTCGCGCCGGAAAGCGGACTGGAAACCATATTCCAAGCTTCGTCAAATCCAAGCTGATTCACCTTGAGAGTAACGGAATCGAAGGTCTCACATTCCTTCTTACTCTCCTCAAAGAACGTATAAGTATCGGAAAATCCAATGGTATCCGTATACACATAGGCATATATGAAATCGCCTTCCGTAATCTGGTCAGCCAGGCTCATCGGTGTCTGATTGTTCCGATAATAGCCGTAGCTTCCGCCATTTTCCACTCCCCAAAGTTTCGTCATGGAGAGTCCGTACGCAGTATTCTCGGCACCATACCCCGCTTGAGCACCGCCTTCATAATACAACTCATGTGTAAGGAATAAAGCATCGTGAATGGACAGAATACCATCCCCATCTGCATCGGTAACATCAATATCTTTAGCAATCTGTACCTCTCCGTTAGCGATAACAACGAAGACGGAAGCTTTCTGCTCATCGGCAAGGGCTGCTCTCCCAAAGAAGAGACCGCATACAATCCATAGTATTACCAGAGCCCCGGCCTTCTTCGCTGCCTTCATTGCTTCTGTTCTCTTTCTTTTCGCCATAATTCTCTTCTCTCGATTTTTATCGGCACTGCTCGTACCGGTAACCGGCTTCACACCAGCCTTCTCTAATGCCCTTGGCCATGGTCCAAGGTGAGCTTTGATGGCACAGACCTCCTCATCAGTAAAATCCGAGCGTTTCGGATAGCGCGACTCTCCCTGTTTCTCCAGTTGTTTCATTTTTTCGGAAAGCAAAAGCTTGCATTCCTCTTCCGTAAAACCTTTCATTGCTTCTCACCTTTCTGTTCGTAATCTGCATCATAGCGGAGCGTTTTTCTGTATCATAGGAAATGCGACTCGATTTCCTATGATACAAAAAACACCACTATGTCCGTTGCAGGGCATAGTGGTGCACCATTCTTTCTGTCATATGCGCATAGTGGTAGCGCGAACAGACTGACGGTCGCATCTTCTTGCCCAAAATGCACGGTCTTTTTCACATAATTACGGCGAGTATTCCGACTTATGACAGCTGCTGCCATCAATTACGGTAATGACGGTTGCGATGGAATTACACCAAACTTCCCTCTAATCCGGACGAACCGGAGCCGAATAATGTCTCATTTGTTTTTATGCGAATTCTTCACATAGACAGGCATCTGCCTGTCTGTTTCAGTATATGCCGCCATGTGGCAGCCGTCAAGATAAATCTGCAACACCTATAGTTTCATACATGTATGCATCGTTTCCAATAACTGCGGTACATCGATAGGCTTCGCAACATGCGCATTCATGCCGGCGTCAAGCGATTTATCGATGTCCTCCTTGAAGGCATTGGCACTGAGTGCGATAATCGGAACACGGTCACCATCAGGAAGAAGACGGATTCTGCGGGTTGCTTCATAGCCATCCATGACCGGCATCTGAATATCCATCAGAATGAAATCGTAATAATCCATTCCCTTTTCCGTCACCATACGAAGTGCCACAGCACCATCCTCAGCGATTTCGGTGGTGATTCCGCTGTCCTGCAGAATCTCCGTTACAATCTCACGGTTCATCTCGTTATCCTCAACAAGAAGCACCCTGCGACCCACTAACGCTTTGTCGGTCTGTGTA
Organism: Lachnospiraceae bacterium; assembly: GCA_045627305.1. Lineage (GTDB taxonomy): Bacteria > Bacillota > Clostridia > Lachnospirales > Lachnospiraceae > ISDg. The sequence goes on along the minus strand of JAZQNM010000033.1, from coordinate 40,414 downwards.
ACCATGTTGCGTTCTCTTTCGGCGATAAACTGCTTCTGAAGTTCTGCATCCATTACCTTAAGCGGTATTTCAAGTGTAAAAGAACTTCCTTGTCCCTGTGCACTCTCTACCTGAATTGTACCACCCATCATATCGATAATTCGCTTTACAATGGAAAGCCCGAGTCCTGAGCCCTCCTGTTTGGAAACCGTAGCCGTATTCTCTCGCGAGAAACTTTCAAACAGATGTCTCTGGAAATCCTCAGACATACCGATTCCGTTGTCCCTTACGGCAAATCGGAAGGTTACCCTTCCATCCTTTTCGTCACTGATTTGCTCCGCACGCCATTCTACCTTTCCGCCTTCAGGCGTGTACTTGATGGCATTGGAAATCAGATTAATAATCAGTTCATTGCCGTGCAGTTCATCCGCCATCACATACGGATTCCGAATTTCTCCGACTATAGTCGTGAATTCGATTTCCTTTGCAATGGCAAGCGTCTGGCTCATCTGGTTGACACCCTTGATTACCTCACGGATATCTATGGGATTTTCCGCTATTTCCAGTTTACCGGACTCAATACGGCTCATCTCCAGAATATCATTAATCAGATTCAGAAGATGTCCGCCCGAGGAACGAATCTTTTTAAGGCTGTCACGAACTCTTTCAGCCTCATCACTGTGTCTTAAAGCGATATCCGCATACCCGAGAATTGCGTTCATGGGTGTTCGGATGTCATGAGACATATTGAATAAGAACTCTGTCTTTGCACGGTTCGCTGCTTCTGCAGCTTCCAAAGCGCCGGTCAGAACCCGGTTCTGCTCTGTCTCCCTTTGCACTCTGTCATCTATATTGGCATATCCAATTGCAATGCTGCGCGGATATTCATCCTTATCCAGACGTATCAAAGAGCATTCAAACCACTGATACCCGTTTCTTGCCTTACGGCGGAAGCGGAATTCATGGCGGGGTTTAATGCTCAATAGACCCATAACATAAGACGGGTCAGCGTATTGCATCATTTCTTCAACATAATCCGGATGGGCAAATTCCAAAACACCCTTTTGATAAGCCTCGAAATAGTTCGCAGATGTATCATCAATCATCTTCACCATTTCGTTTCCGTCGATATTATCAAGGTAATAATTCTCGGTCTCCAGCGTTTCCAAATTTACGAAATAGAGAAGGGAATACTGGCTTGCAAGACCTTTAATCTGTTCGAGTCTTCGAACAAGCTCACGAATATAGGAAAGTTCCTGATTCTTCTGCTCGATGATGGTTTGTGCATCGACCTCATGCTGACGATGCTCCTTCTCCTCTTCCGCTGTAACCGTTTCGGTAAAATACGCCAATCTCGATACCAGTGATTTATCCGGTGCCTTAGCCTTCAGAATAACCGTCGGTTTCGACTCATCGATTGCATGTTCCCGCATTCCCACGATGGAAAGCGTCTGATTCAGAATTCGAATTTTATTACCGAAACGAAGGATTTCGCCACCGGTATAGAAACCTCCAACCGGAGCAATCTCCTTCAGAATTCTTGTCTCCTTACTGATTTCCTCATCACCCCAGAACATTCTTCGGCCGAGACAGGAATAGGCCTTGATAATCTCCGGCCGAAATTCGGCAATTTCCTGTGCCCTCTGGTGAATTCGGTTTAGAATCATATTCTTGTCACCGTAGGAAATTCTTACGCCGGCACCCTCGGGAATATTGACAACCATAGACATGGATTTGTCAGGAAATATACGTTGCGGTGTACGAAGGAACTTCCTTCCGTCCTCTTCAATCATCAGAGGAAATACAAGCATATCCGAATCATCCATCGTCATATTCAGATACTTCTCATAGATGGAAAATGCGGGTTTATTATCAATCTCATAGATACATTTTCCTGAACTCGAAGTAACCTTCATCAGTCGTCCGAGTCCTTTCCACCCAAGTATATCTCTGGTGACAAATGAAAGCTGTTCTCCGAAATAAAGCACAACCGCCATGCCACAGGTCGACTTACCATATCCCTTTGCCGCTACATCAGCCTCCCAGGAGGGGTGCGTGGAATTGACTCCTGAACCGCCAAATACAAAGACATCCTCTTTCAGGGAGGTGATATTGCTGTCTAACTTAATTGCTTCAGCATAGGAGGTGGACGGAATCAGTTCCACTGCACGAAGACCTTCCCTGCCGTTACAATAATTCCAAAGGGATTCCAAATTCGGAATGGTTGTGTCCTCCTGAACCCATGCCAACTCCGTTCTTGTATTTCCCTCAAACACATAACAGGTTACATAGATTCCAAATGCAATCTCGCCATCCACAATAATACCGGAGGATTCATTGCCATAATAATTCGCATCGGGGAATACCTCTTCAATGCAGGCAAATACATCCTCGATAACTCCCTCGGTTCTTGCCCAGATAATCTGGAAAAGGAACTCATAATGCACGGAGTCGTCGCGGAATAGTTCCCTGATATCGGTTAATCTCCTGTTAAAAACTTCCCGGTTCTCATAGCAGAACTGAATCTGTTTCATGGAATCTCCTCTCTATAGCATCCATTACACTGATTTTCCTAAACAATCACATTGCTTCTGCTGCATCATTCAATGTGGTATAAGAACGAATTGCGACAACAACTGCGAAAATCAATTCCACCACTAATAAAACAATATACGCTTTCATCAGCCCCATTTCAACGCCACTTCCGTTAGCTGTAGCTATTACTAAACCGATGCCCATAGCCAAAGGCAGCACGATTGTAAACACATAGTACGTGATAAAGATCTTACGAAATCCGAGAACTTTCTCTACCGTATCTGCTCTTTCAACTCTTTTTAGAATATCTGCAATCAAATTCAAAAGCTTGATTGTATATACAATCTTCAGAATTGATGATACTATATCCAAAATATCTTCTACGTCTTCCGCAAAACCACCAATAAGAGAAATCACCATTGAAATAATATATATCGTTAATAGATTTTGAAACTCCGATACATCAAGTGCCGCGGTCTTCAATCCCTGTATCGTCATTACCATTGCGACAATCGCCATGACAAACACAACCAAGCCCATAGGAAGTGCTAATCCTATGGTAGCTAATCCTATGGTAGCTTCTCTTATAATATAACTAAGAAGAAGTGTCAGAATAGAAACTCCACCTGCAATCAATCCCAACAATTCAGCCTTTGCAAGCTTAAAAACGCCTTCCTTTACATTCAGATACTTTGGTTCATTATTAACCGCTTGTTGACAAAACATAGCGTAAGAATCATCATACTGTTCCTCGTTAAAATCCTCTCCCATCATAAAGAAAACCTCCACAAAATAATATATCAATTATAGCAGATTATTTTTGTGAAATAAAGTAGAAAAAGAGTTTCTCTTGCGATATGCTCGCACCAAGGGCATGTTAATTCATAAATTCCATAGAAAGAACAAAAGGGCGTGAGAAAAATCATTCATTCTTCTCACGCCCTAAAAACACATAATTCTTTTATCTTAACGAAATAACTTTCAGGCGTTTTTTGCTTTCTGAAAACCATCGAATTGAGCTTGATTTATCAAATAAAAAATACGGGAAATGCAAGATTTTAGCGCATTTTCCCGTATCTATTCATTTCAATATTTTCTTTTTGAAAGGCTATAAAAATGTGTCTGAAAATTATGTTATCAGACTATTTCAGTAAAAAAAGGCTATCGTCTCAGCAATAAGCCGAAACGATAGCCAAATTAATGTCTATTTTCTTTTTTACCATCTGAACGTATCATTTCTTTTGAGTGAAAAGAAATGCACAATCCACAACCAAAGCCACCGCAAGAGGAATAATATCAATCGCACACTGATTAGCAAGTGCCGAAATGAATGCGAGTACCAGAAGAATGACGGTACCTGCAACCATAATAATAGTCGAAAGCTTTCCTTTCTTCTTCCGAAGAAGGAATGCTGCTATACAGATAATCACTGCCAAAGGAATACCGACATAATGATTCTTACACTGTTTCTTCTGCTCTCCATCCTGACGGTACAATACAGCAATCGGAACACCATACTCAATCGTCACAGTATCGGCGGAATCAAGAATCAAAACCGTCTCCGTTGTTCCGTCACTCTTCTTAACAAGAATAAATCGCTGCGTATTACGGTCATTCGGCGCATTTAACTTTGAAACATCAACCTGAATACCTGCTGTGCTTTGTGAGAAAGCTTTCGCAATGTCCTTAGTTACGATTTCAGTGGCAGTATCCTCACCTATCTGTTTTGTGATACCAAAATCAAATGCACTGATTACTCCGGTCAGGCTGTCATCCGTCTTCAATTGTTTTAGCGCTTCTTCTACCGCTTGTCGTGATTCGGAATCCAACTGATCTTCTGAAATCCAATCGGATTTTACCGCAATATGCACGGTTTCACCGGAATCAACTCTTTCACGTTCCTCGTCGGTAAGAAGTTCTTCAAGCAAATTCGAAAGGTTCTCAATGCCTACCTCTCCCTCATTTGCATCTGTCTGTTCCATAGATGCGGCAACAGTTCCTTCTCCGATTGCTATTTCTGCAGTCTCACCACTATGAAGCGTATCTGTACGAATCGGATCAGGCGTCACTGTAACCGTTTCTGTTGGCGCCACAGTGACTTCCTGCGTCGGAATGGGAGTTCCCGTTACCTTTGGTGTCGGCGTGTTGGTTACCTTAGGTGTAGGTGTTACCGTTGCCTTTGGCGTCGGCGTATTTGTTACTTTAGGTGTAGGTGTTACCGTTGCCTTTGGCGTCGGCGTGTTGGTTACCTTAGGTGTAGGTGTTACCGTTGCCTTTGGCGTCGGCGTATTCGTCGGTGTGTTCGTCGGTGTATTGGTCGGCGTATTCGTCGGTGTGTTCGTCGGTGTATTGGTCGGCGTATTCGTCGGTGTGTTCGTCGGTATTTCCGTCGGTATTTCCGTCGGTTTCTCTGTAGGAGATGTAATGTTCACACCTCCTGCAGTAATATTTGCCGAATAATTAACCTCATCAATATCAGCGATGCAATACCCGCTCCCTATTGTTACTTTTGCAAATCCGGTTGCGCCTTCCTTCACCTTAAACTTCAACGTGAATAACGTTCCCGTTCCGGTGTAATTGGAGTCGCATATCCCTACTGCCGATGTTCTGATACTCCAGCTCATTCCTGCTTCTGCCTTAGCAAAATCAGCAGCTTTCTCGAGTTTGGTGCTGTCATACTGTAACGGTAATTCCATCATGGCAATACCGGGATTAGAAGTTAATCGAACTGAAATCGTAACCTCGTTCCCGGGCTGAGCATCCTTCGTCTCTACCACAATGGAAACCGTTCCGGCAGCAAAAACGTCGGTTGGAACTCCCGGCATCAATGATACTACCATCACCAAAATCAAAAACATAATGGAAAATCTGTTTTTCATATTTGCCTGTTCCTCCCTATTCCAAAATGACTTCAAAGCCGGCCAGATATTTCTGCAAACGCAGAAGATCCATGCCGTTAATCTTCTCATCACCGTTTACATTGGAATTCCATTCATTAATCTCAACGTCATATCCGGCAAGGTATTTCTGCAATCGCAATAAATCCATACCGTTTACTACGCCATCGCTGTTTACGTCACCCTTAAGGTAAGTCGTAAGAAGCTCATTCAGCCTGTTCTTCACAAGGTCCTTGACCGCTTCAAGCTTTTCAGGCAGATCGTTCACCTGCGCCTTCATCTGATTAACGACTCCGGCCACATAGGTATCGATGGCTTCTTCACGTCCTTCGGACTTAGCAGCCAGCTCCTCAAGCTTCGGTAATACCACGTAGATTGCAGCTTCCTTACAACCCTCATTCGCACAGGTTGCGGTAATGCTGCCTTCCTGTTTCAACGAAGGATCTGCAGTAATTGCATACGTGTGTGTATGACCGCTTGCCGGTATTACCCAGCTGTTCTCGGTAATTTCTTCGGTTCCTGCTGCATCACGATAGTATTTGTCACAGTCATCGCAACTATAGTAAGCGGTATTACCGGCTTCGGTACAGGTCGCGTTCTTCGCCTCATGGAAATGAAGCGTATGACCGGTTTGACCGATTTTTTCAATCTCTTCGGTGATTGCAATGGAGGCATCGCTTCGAAGCGTCCATACAGCAGTTCCGTTTTCCGTACTCGTTGCAGCCTTAGTAATTTCATATCGGTAATCCGTTTCATTCAGCTTCGGTATCACATACGTAAACGTGTCACCGCATGCGCATGTCTTTTGGACAATACCACTTGCTTCCTTTGTAGGCTGCTTCTGAATTTCAGCTACATATCGATGTGTAGGCACTGTTTTCGGAATTACCGTCTGGAATACAAAATCCTCGTACACAAATGTCCATTCGGCAATTCCGTCTTCTTCATCCGTGGCAGGCTTCAGTATCCGATAACGGTAATCTACCGTATTCAGTTTTGGAAAGATACCGTATTCTTCCTCACCGCAGAAACAAACCATCTTCACAAAACCTTCAGTAGTTTCTGTCGGTTCCGTAATTACTTCGTATGTATATGGTCCATAATAATGCTCTTCATGCGGTGTATACGTATACGGTGCTGTGAACACTATCGGTTCATTCAAGTAATCCGGTGTGCGCAGGTATTCCCATTCTGCGAGTCCCTGCTCGGAAGGTGTCGGCGGAATCAAGATGTTAATATCATAACTACTTCTGGTCAGAGAAGGCATCTCCTCCATTATATCGATACATCCGCCCTCACACCATATATGAATCTGACCGGATTCATTCTCGGTGGGTAGATCACCATCTGCAAACTCTGTATGCCAGATGTGTGCAATCGGTTTTATAAGCAAGTCCTCGACAGCGATTTCCTGCAATCCGGCTTCATCGGTGAAGTAAACTCCACAATCACAATACCAATGTTCCTTGAATCCATATTTGCAACATCCTGCTGCTACAGTCTCAACATGTTTCAGCTGATGTACGTGCGTAGTCGCCGGCTTCAACACCTTGATAATAACATCATTCGCATCATCGGAAAAACAATCTGCCATCGGAACAAGATTGTTGCTCATAATCAATGCATAAATGTCAAAATCATTTTCTTCTCCTATGTATTCATAAGCTTTATCGGAAAGCTTTGGCATAACCAGTTGAATTATCTCCTGACACCTCTGACAGCACGCTGACATCAATCCTGCTTCAGTCTCAGTAGGATTTTTCAATACGATAAAGGTGTCCCAGCAATGACCGTATGGTTCTATATACATGGAACGCTCATCCAAATAGTTCCATCCGTCATATGTCCATTCTCCACATTTTGCGCATCGACCACAGGACATCATTCCATGCTCCGTACATGTCGCATCAATTTCTTCCTGAAGAACCAACTCATGTTCACAGAATACCTTCGGAAGAACAACGTTTATGAATGCTTCTCCGTATACCGGATGATGATATATATATCTTCCAAACCCAACCTCACTGGCGGTCGGCTCCTTTATACATTCCAGAGTATATCCTGCATTCAGAGTACCTTTAAAGTCAGCATAGATGTGCGGCAATGCCACATCATCGGAGAAACCACAAACACAGGTTACGTGTAACAGTCCTCCATCATAATAATCCGTAGGCATCTTCAAGACTTCCAAAGAGTACCGATGAATATGGCTTATTCCTTCGGTTTCCACCTCTATCACAAAATCACCGTAAGACGTATCCTTTAACCGATAAGCATCTCTTCCGAACGTGGTTTCCGTTGCCGGGAGAATAAGCGTATGTTCATAATCCTCATCATTCAATTTCGGAAGCACAATTTCAGTCACATCACCGCACAGACATTTACCAATTATCAGACCTTCCGTTGTTTCCGTCGGATTTGTGCTAATTGCATAATGGTAATCGTGTGCATGAGATTTTGTCGGAATGACAACTGTTACGGCAAATTCGCCATAGGTATGGTTTTTCAAGGTATAAGATACCAAACCTTCATCGGAATCGGTGGATTCCTTAAGAACGGTCATGACATAATCAGTCTCATTAAGCTTCGGAATCTCGATTTTAACAGTGTCTCCACAACTGCAGAGACCTCTTATCTGTCCACTCATGGAATAACTCGGTGCTGCTACAAGCTGATAGCTATACTCGTGACCCTGAGCTGAGATTATCCAACTATTCTCAGAAATTTCCCATAATGCATCTTCATCCTCAAAATACAGACCGCAGCTACAACTGTAATACAACTTACTACCTGCTTCAGTACAGGATACCGGGATTGCCTCATGCTTCTCCAAAGTATGTGTATGTCCCGTTACAGGAATAATGGTCTCAAATGAAATGCCATAATCACTCTCCTCCCAATGATAAGTCCATTCTTCTTTTCCGTTTGCTGTTTCAGAAGGTTCAATAATCAACTCATAAGTATAGTTGCTTTCGGAATCACTAAACGGAGGCAATACTACTTCAAAGTATTCACCGCATTCCTGACAGTAACCGCCCAGAATTCCTTCACTGCTTCTCGTAGGAGCAAATACAACAAAATAGTCCCGCTTGTCACAGCTATGTCCATAAGCCGGATAGAAATAGTCATAAAATACTAATCCACAAATCGGACAGTATACGCGGGTATATCCGTCTTGGCTACAGGTCGCCGGAACAACATACTCATATGCATCTCGCATATGAGATCCTTCAAGAAGCGGGGGGTGCCATACCGGAGTTTCAACATAACCACCACACTCGGTACAGACTGTTCCGCCGGTATGTCCACTCAATAAACATGTAGGCTCCACGTCTTCCAATTCTCTAGTATATTCTGCCTCTCCATGATGTTCGCAGCGAACAACGCGAAAATCCATATAACCGTAGTCATCTTCACAACTGAAAGCAGTACTCATTTCTCTTGGATAGTTTTCGTAACTGCCGCCCATGGAATTGTAATTACCTTGATATACGGACGGGTAGAAGGAATACAGCGACAGTTTCTCTCCTTCATAATAACCTTGTACCCACAAAGTAAAGAATGCTTCATTACCATCAAAATCAAGTACAACAGTATCCGTATTCTCAGTAAAATCTGCCGTATTACCATCTGCAGGGCTATACGCATAATCTGATATCCATCCGTAAATCGTGAAGTCCTTCGGGCTAGAGTAATTCTGCCACTCCTCCCCACAGAAAAGATTCAGCAAGTCACTGACTGTAACGACTCCATCTGCAGAAGCGATTGTAAGTATCTCCTTTTTCGGTGCAGCTTCTGATGCTCCGGGAAGGACAACGGATGAATTCGTCGGTTTCGGTGCCACATAAAGTTTCTCTGCTACATCTCCTGCCAGTATTTCAATCTGTGCCTCTTGATCGAAAGAATATTCCTTGCCCTTATAACGGAAATGTACACGATAAAAGATCACATACTCTCCCGGTTGTGTGTAAACCCAGTTCAGTTCTGATACAAAATTCTCTCCGTCTTCGCTGAATTTCACGTCAAGAATTTCCACATCCGTTGCAGTCTTAAGGAAAACAGGCTTGAAAGTATTAAACGTTCCAATTGGTCCTTCAACAGCAAGCTGAGTTGCCCTTATCGTCGTTTTAGAAAAACCATATTTCTCTGCTGAATTGTAATACTGATACATATTCGGACTGGATTTATCCGGATAATTATATAACAGATTACCATGACTTTCATCCATAAGGCCGATATGATACAAGGATAACAACTGAACCGTATTCAATTCTCCGATTGTAATAGTCCGCGTGCGGAACAAATCTCCATCCAGAACAATCTCATAAACACCATTTTCTTTCTGAAGTCTGAATGTTGTGAATTCCTCCGGCTTACAGGAGATGAACTCCAATAACTGTTCTGCCGTCTTCTGACTTAAGTAATTGTCACCGTCATCAAGAAATACTACGTCAGGAAGGACGTTCGTTCTTCTGATATCATCGCTCTCTACGGAAGCCTTGTAATAACAGAATTTCCAATCCATTTCATCCTGCTTCACGAAATCGGAATTAGTTGAATAATAACCCACATTGATCCGATCGGCACAGACGCCCTTCATAATAATCGTAGGCTGAACATAATAATACTTTAAGGCGTTCTGTATGGAATAATCAGAATACAAGCCGGGATAATCACATCTTGTACCATCGTTTACAACGTCCTCAAGCGGTTGTCCATTTACACTGTATCCCTCAAAATTCTTTTCATCTGCGCTGAACAGGAAGGAATATCTGACTCCTTCCACATATGCTGCCTTATCACTTTGGGTTAACGTTCCATAATATTTGTCTTTCGGTATCGAAACAATATACGTAAACTCCGACAACACAGGAAGACTGATATGCTCGTAATAGCCGACAATAAAGACCTCACTCCTGTTAACTCTGCCTTTCGCAAAGTCGGAACCATTTATGCCGTAATAGAACGTCCCATCCTCCATCGTATATAATGCGGAGAACTGAACATCGATATTGTTGTCTTCAAGATAATCCATATTCCATAACGTAACATGAAAACGACCGGTATATTCCTTTCCGTTTTTCATATACTGATACAGATATTTCAATACAACATTACTCTGTCCTTCAATTCCGGCAAGATTCTGTATATCAGAATATGCGAAGCTAGGAATAACAGCGGAATACTCCAAATTCTCGGATTCCAATGCAAATCGCAGGGTTGCCTTTTCCTCGTCCGACAATTCGGAAAGGTCTGGTGTACGAACAGGACTTCCATCGAATAAGAAAACATTCATATCGGGAATCAGATTCACATATGGCATCTTCTCAACTTGAATCTTTGTACCGCGATAAGCGGGAAGGACGGACTTCAAGAAGTTTTCAAGAACCATATGCTCACCGTCATCAAGCATCACTCCGTTCTCATCGTCAATTCGGATTACTGTCAGACCGCAGTTCCTCCATGCCGTCTGTCCTGTAATAACCGTATTTGCATTGATTGTCAGATTCGCATTGCCACCGCAAATCACGGTATCTGTGTCAGCACTAATCTCCACATTGTCAAGCTTAACGAAATGATTACCCTCGTATCCTCCATCTACTCTATAAATCACATTCCCGCCAATCAGAAGAGCCGTCTTTCCTTCCGCGCCTTCCAGTTTTCCGGGTTCTTCTGCCGTGGATATCAGGACTAAGTTGGCGTCACCTTCCGTAACGATTGTTCCGGTCAGTTTATGACCATTAAGGTCGATTACTGCATTAATACCTCCGTCCAATACAAGTATTGACGACAATGTAGTATCTTCCATAAGGCTTATCTGAATCTTTTGAGATGTCACCTGCGAAACACTCACTTTGTTGTTTCCGCCAAAGTATTCTACTATGGTAGAAAGTATATCCTGCTCGTTTGCAATCTGACTGTATCTGAAAGAATCTATACCGTCAATAACATGAACCGTAACATTGGTACCGTCATCATTTTGTGCAGTATAGTAAAGCTTACTCTTCGGATTTACATAAAGTTTCAGTTCTTTCGTTCCCTGATTACCGCTATAGTCTATGAACAGTTCCCCCCCGTTTCTTCCGGTAATATTGCCGGGAACCGTTATCTTACATTCATTCAGATATCGCAGTGTATCAACATAAAGGTTCGGCACCTTGATATCAAAAATACCATCAATTACAGCAATTGAGCAGTCTCCTATTACGTTTATGAGCACTTGCTTGGATGTCTGCAGCGTAGCCCTCTGACTGTTTACGTTACCGAATACGTTAATGGTACCGCCATGAACTCCGAAAATACCGTCTCCGTACAGATTCAGATCACCCTTCACCTGCATAACGGTTTCTCCGATATATGCAGTTCCGAGATTCCAGTCCATATCTCCTGCAATATTCCAATCTGAACTATTCAACCGTATGAACTGAATAGCTCCGGAGGACGAAACCGAATCGGCTACAACCGTCATCCGATCAATATCTAAAACATTACCGTCGAAGATAAGCTGCTTAATTTGGAGGGCAAGGTTAAGCTTATCACGCCCATTACTACAACTACTCTTCAGCCGAATCGTACGTTCTGAATTCATGGAAATCGTCAGCTTGTTGTATACCAACATTCTATTTCCGAGAATTACAGCAATTTCCTCGTCAGCTTGGTCAAATACGATATTTAAATCATCAAATAAATCAAGAGCTTTATCGTCTTCATATTCATCAAGTATAAGTTCATTCGTTTTCGTGCCCACACGCACAGATGTATCCTTCATCTGACCTGAAAGGATTACCTTCGGTGCGTTAACATACAGATTATTGCTTCCTTCCGGTAATCTCATATCCAAAAGAACCGTTTCCTCTGCTGTCACAGAATTCCTGTCGGCATTCCTGAACTGATACAGAGTAATATTCTTTGCCGCCGTAGCAACAAATTCATCATTCGCATAGCTTCCGCTGCTCAGTACAATGTCCCCGTTAGGATTTACAAGGAACATACTGCCCGAAGCTTCCATTCTCGGATAGCCTTCACCGAGAAGTATGTAGGGATGCTCTTTAGAACCGATATTTCCATTCGCGGCTCTGACATACATATTATTCTTTGAGGGTTTGCCGGAACTGCCTACCAACGTCAGTTGACCGTCAATGTTACCTTCCTCCACCAGAATACAGCTACTTGCCAAAAGAAGTGTCTCAGAATAGAAATCCTCCATTCTGATGTCCGCATTCAGATTGCCGCTCTTCAGGAATATCATTCCCTGACTGGCTATTCCGAAAGCCGTTTTGTACAGGTGTCCCGTAAGGTTACCGCTTCCTGAGATATTGAACCCTTTTGCCTCAATATCAGCTTCCACATTACCCGTAAATTCACCTTTTATGTTTCCGTCTGAATGAATTGCAATGTGCGTATCTCCTTCATGATTGAATGTAAGAGAAGAATCAGCAAAACCGTGATGCAGAAGATACACGTCACGTCCCCATGCCAGGTCTTGTTTGCTCGACGAATCTCTGGCAGAAACGTCCAGCCATTGACTGTCACATCCGATATCCTCTCCGGCAGCCAAATGAAGATTAAGGTATGTAGAAATGGATTTACCGAGAATACTTCCCTTCTTCGCCTCAAGCCAATAAGTAACAAAGGCGTTTTGGGCATTGGGAGTAAATGAATTAAATACAATGTCTCCTTCCGTGGCCGTAACAGAGAATACTGCACCCTCGTTACTGTTGAATCTGCCGATGCTAATATTGGGCGCGTTGAATACAACGGAGCCTGCTGTCAGTTCGAAATCATAAACATCCATGACTTCTCCGTCGAAGGATGCCAACCCGGTTGTCACAATCAAAACATTACCGTTCTTAGTCGTATCCACGTTACCGATGACGAAAAGGTCTCCGTCAACGAACAGACGGAAGAACGTCTTATAGAATAATCCCGGACGAGTTATTGTGATAGAAGCGAGGTACAAATCACCATTCACTTCAAGGGTAACCGTATCGTCACGGTACGCAGAATAATCGTCAAGAACCAGATTGCCAAGCACAATCTTGCCCTCGGACGAGGTAAGGCTTCCCGCAGAGTCCTCGCATTTCATATGCACTGTGGCAATTTCCTTCAGAGAACCGTCCGCAGCTACGCTGGCACCAATCTGAATTCCCTTCTTAGCTGTTATATGATAGGTATCTTCCAGCGTAAGGTTTTCAAAACCGCTCCATTTGAAACTACCGTCTTCTGCATTGACTGTAACGGAATTCGGTCCAAAATTCTCATAAGCGGTACCGCTAAGAACAATATCCCCGTTCTCACTGTAGAAGCTTAAATCGTTTACGTATTGGAATGAGGACGAAATCAAAATGTCACGATATGCACGGATGACTACGTCCACCATACCCCTATTGCCAAGGGAAGCGATAGACTGTCCCTGCATATAATTATAGTTCGGTTGACCGATGACACCACCTGAAATCACAACATTACCTTTTATAGAGTTCAGGAACAAATCACAATTGTCACGAATGTACAAATCACCGGTAATGATGATGTCGCCGCCTGCCGTAATCGAAAGACCTGCAAGAGCGTTTCCGGGATATCCTTTTTCTTTTTCGTATTTGCCTGCACCGGCAAACGTTACGTTACCGCCAACGTTTATTGAAAGCGCAATATTATCTTTCTCGCCCACCTGAATCGGAGTCTCCACTGTGAAATTGCGACGTGCTTCCAGATTGTAACTTTTTGCCGATATCTTGCCGTCTTTGATTACCAGGTCCTCACCGGCTTTCAAAACCAGACGATCTATCAGCTCATTAGCGTTGGTTATCGTAATTCCGCCCAATACAAGACTTCCGTTCGGAACCTCACAGCTGATAACCGATTCCTTGAAGTAGTAATCTCTGGTCTGTCCGTCTGACGACATGGAATTAATGGGAAGAATTATGCTGAATTCCAGCACCTCATTGCTCTTCACATTCGGCGCAATGACGTAGATGTCACGTGCATACTTAACCGTCAATTTCTTTCCGTTTCCTACCTGAATTCCAATCGGTTCCGCTTCGGTGCCAAGATATCCGTACATTTTATATCCGCCAAAGGATACGGAAAGATTCTCCGATGCCTGAATCGATACATCACTGTTCAGTCCGACAACGGTTACCTTCGAGTGTACGTTCTCTCCTCCGGAAAGATCACAACCAAATCCGTCGCACACCAATGAAACGTTCTTTCCGACAATCTCATTGATAAGAACCGTAAGGGTCATAAAGTTGTTCTCTGCTTTCGGTTTCTTCGTATACTCTCCGTTAAGATGAAGGTTCACGTTTCCTTGCTCGGATATCGCCTTAACGGTAAGCTTATTCTCGGAATCATCCGCATAGGTTGTTACATTCAGCGTGAGATCGTTCTTCACCGTTACGTCAATTCTGCTGTTGCGGTCCGCATAGGTGTTGATTCTCAGCTTCGGCACGTCAATCGTGTCTGCATTCTTTACAATGAACTGATTCGCCTCAATCGTATAGTCGCCGTTCACACGGACGGAACCCTTCTTCGAGCTGTCCTTCCAGCTTATATCAACCGTTCCGGCGTATACGTTACCGCCGAATACAATGTCCGAAGCAAGGTCATTGACGATGGCGATTGTGCTGCTGTCATTTCCATAAACGTGAGCATTATTCTCGTTAATCGAACGCATGTCAATGTAGTTCAGAACCAGCGTTAATGCCGTATGGTTCCGAACGGTAATGTTTCCGATCGTACTCTGACGCTTCACAACACTTCCGAATCCACTGTAGGAATCACGTCCTGAATAAATCATACCGTGCTGTCTGTCGCCGACGTCAAGGCGCAGCGTTTTCGTTCCGTCGGGAATGATTCCGATCATTCCGTTTCCGTCCTGATATGCTTCACCGTTCACCAGATAACGCCCGTTGTCATAGATGTCTACTGCAACGTCCGTCTTGGTGAATACGTAAATCGTGCCCGGATTCATGCTGAAGCAGTCAAATGAAGAAGTCTCATATGTCGTAAAGTG
Source organism: Lachnospiraceae bacterium (assembly GCA_045627305.1). Lineage (GTDB taxonomy): Bacteria > Bacillota > Clostridia > Lachnospirales > Lachnospiraceae > ISDg. The sequence goes on along the minus strand of JAZQNM010000033.1, from coordinate 24,988 downwards.
GTTAATGAAGACGTCTCCGGTGCCTGCATGCATCAGCTGATAGGAGCCGTCATCATACTCAGTAGAGAACGGATTTGCAACCTTCTCCTCAAGCTCCGTATCATAGATATCATCAATCTCCAGAGAATACCCGGAACGGTTCTGAATATACAGGTCTCTGTATTTGAAATATACAGTCTTGCTGAAATCACCGGAGATGACGCCGATATGAATCCGCTTATTCGCATGATCGTACTGAATGTAGCTTACGTTCAGCTTTCTCGCACTTGCTTCCGGCATGGAATAACCGTCACGGCGAAGATCAATCGTCATGAATTCCCCGTTGCTCCATTCATTGTAAATGGAGACTCCGTTATTCGAGGTTCTCTCATAATGACCCTGAATGCCCACCTTCCAGTCGGATGTGATTACGTTCACTGCCTGTCCGAGTTTGGTACCACCGGCTGCATTGATTTCCACGTCGGACGCGAATCCGCTCAGAATATTATCGTCGCTGTATTCACGGGCACCGACGAACTGTCCGTTATCGCTGTAACCACTTTCGTTATAATGCAGCGGATACTTGGTGAAATACTGCTCAAACAGGTTTCTCTTAAGGGTTGCACTTCCCGTAATGTTCATATTGGAGCTCTCATACCAGGAATCTCCGAACATTTTGAAATAATCAACCGTAATGGCTGCAAAAGAAATCTTCGTCTTGTTTGCGAGGCCTACGTTCAGCTCGCTCTTCAACCGATCGGTCAGGTCGAAATGCTTCAGGACTACATATACGTGTGAGTATTCCTGTGCATATACATAGAGCCCTGAAATCACGGATTCGATGACCAGATTCATATCCAGAGGATTCGCAAAGGAAACGTTACCGGAGAAGCTGTCATTTGACAGAATGAGGCTCTTGTCAATGCACAGATCCTTGGCAAAGTTCACTACGTAAGCATTCTTACAGACAATGATCATGGAGTAGTCCGGAATCATAGCGGAATACTCGTCGGCATCAATCTTCTGAATACTGGAAATATTCGCCTTGATACGTGCCTTTCCGTCAATGACTTCAAATACACCGCCGGAAAGCTTCTCACTCTTCTGCCTAATCCGCAAACCGTACTGGTTCGAAATCCAAACGTCACCGTTCGGTGCGGTAATCCGCGCATCCTTACCGATGGTAAGCGTCTGCGCCTGCGTAACGTCCGTAAGCGTGTCGACAACACCGACTCCGATAAGTCCGCCGCTTACGTCGTCTACCTCCGTCACAATCGTATCGCCGCGACCGGTTACGGATTCGATGGTAACGTTATTCATGGAGTAGACGTTGAAGTTGTCTCCGATCGTAACGTCAACCTTTCTGTCAATATAGTTCATAGCCTTGGAGCCGCCGCCTGTCAGAAGACCGTAGGAACCACCCTTGCCGTCCTCCTTCGTGGAACCGGAATCGGTGATGGCACTGATATCGGCACCGGTTGCACCGGAAATGAGGATATCCATCGTGGACTTAATATTCACGTTCCTGCCAATGCTTAACTTCACAAGACTCTTTAACGTATTCTCGGCATAATAGGAATCCGCGCTGACTACAGCAATCAGCGTATTGGCCTCTGCCTTTGCATATGCTTTCGCCAAATCCTCCGCAACGATGCTTACGCGTCCTCCCGGATATACGTTCGGCTCGGCAGCGCTGTATTCCCCTTCGGCGAAGATGATTACGCCGTCAGGAATCACCACTTCCGTATTCATGTATGTTCTTGTCTTCGTAGACTGAACGTTAATGGACAGACCTTCAATCGCCACGCCCTTACTCGTAATTGCCGCAGTATTGGCCTTCGGCTTATTGGTAGCCTTGATATTCACGTTCCATTTGCCGGAAATCTGTCCGGCCTTATTGATCAGGACTTTGACGGTATTATATCCGGTTATCTCCTCAACCGTCGTCTTCTTGCCGTCCTTCTCCACTTCCTTCGTTCTGTACTCACCGATAGCACCTTCCAGCTTCGTCGTATCGATACCGATACCGGAAACCTGGAATGCGGGAAGTGCGGAGGAGATGTTCAATTCAGGAGTATCATTGGCAAGAATATTCAGATTTGCTCCGCTGTGGATGGAATTTACGTATATGATGACCTCCGTGTCATCGATAACGTTACCCTTGGCAAGCATAGCGCCGACGCCGATTACGGAACTGTCTACCAGATTGTCCACTGCCTCCGCAACGGCTCTGCCTGTGGATTCGCTCTTAACGGTTACGTCGCCCTCTGCCTTCAAATCACCGAAGACTTCACTGCTGCTGCCGATATGAACGATATTCTGTACTCTGCTTTCCGCTTTGGCTTCGTTCACCTCAAGACCGATCAGGTTCAGACTGACGCCGACACCGGAACCGGTTACGGAATGCGCACCCTTTCCGGAGTATACGGATGTCATTTCGAAGCTGCCGCCAACCGTCAGACTGCCCTTGCCAAGAAGGTCTGCGTAGAGCACGTCCTTCGTGACTGCGGATGAAACATTGACACCGACCGTAATACCTTCAACGGAAAATGCAACGTGCTTGATTCCGGACTCGGAGCCGCCCTTGGCCGTGGTCTTCACCTTCACGTTACCGGTAACGTTACCGTTTCCGTTCAACTTCAGTGCAGCACCGCCTCTGGTATCGGTCTCAGCCTTGGTCGTATTCACTCCGACAGCAATCAGGTCTGCAGTCACACCGCCCATGGACGGAGCCAGCATAGCGATTGCGTTGCTTACGTAATTGGTTTCTACGTTAACGTTTGCAGCCTGCAGGGTATCTGCTTCGGCTTTGGCTTCAAACACGCCCTTGGCATAAGCCTTGGCAACCATGACGCCGGCTGCGATACCGTTCACGTTCATCAGATTTCCGGTAGCGGCTCTGGAACTCTGCGCGCCGGTTGAAAGCACGTTTAATGCACCGATAAGATTCAGCTTTCCGATGTGTAAGAGTGCCTTATTCGTAATGGATGAGAATGCGGAAGCCACGTTGGTCTTCACGCTGATGAGTGCACCCGCACCCTGAAGAATATATGCATACGCATTGTCCGTAATGGTATCGGGCTCTTCGTCGGCCTTCTTCGGAATCGTGGTGTCCTGACCTGCTTCTGCCGTAACGGATGCGGACGCAGCTTCTGCACTGCCTGCTTCAGCCATAGCCTGGTTCTCTGCACGGTTATATGCTCTGACTACACCTACGGCAACGTTGAATGCCGCAACGTTTAAGCCATACATACGTGCGTCGGCCTTCGCATCCAGCGAAGCCTTCACCTGCATGTTACCGGTCAGTACCAGATTGCCGTTACCGGTAATCTGCGCGATATTCTTCGCCTTGTTATCCGCTACCGCAACGTTCACACCGACCGCTACGGCACCGAGAGCGCCGGAAACGGTGAATGCTTTCGCAAGAGCGGAGCTCTTCTTCTCGGAAGAATTGGAGCCGTTCTCAGCGGTAATCTCTCTGCTTGTCTTCACGTACAGATTGCGGGCGGTAATATTGCTGCCGGTAATCTGTGCTACGTTCTCATAGCCGAGCTTCACTACGCTGACGGTCGTACCGATTGCAATGGCACCGGCTACCAAAGACGACATAACGGAGGAGGAAGCGGACTCGTTCACACTCTGAACCCATACGTCCTCACTGAGTGTCATCTTCATATTGCCGACGTAAGCAACGGATTTCGTATTGTTCAAAACAACCAGAACATTGCCGGCCATTCCGACAATTCCTCCGCTGATGCTTAAAACGAAGCTGGTAGCATTGGAGGTAACGTCGTTATCGACGGAAAGGTTCTTCGCCTGAATCTCACCGTTCGTTGCAGCGGTTGTTCTGACTGCGTTGCAGCCTTCCGGAGCCGTTCCGATAAATGTGAAGATTACAGGCTTCAGATTCGTTACCGCAGCACAAATGGTAAGCGAAATACCGCCGAAGGAAGCTCCGACAAGATACGTGCGTGCCGTAATATCCGAAGTATTTCTGACAGAAACGGTACCGTCCGCAACAACGGTAACACCCTGACCGATGTAGGTCTGGATGTCTGCCTTGTTGACTGCAACCGCTACGCCGCCTGCCAGTGCGCCAATACCTGCAGCAGCTGCTGCAGCGACAGCGGTCGTCGTATTATTGATATCGGTTTCAACCGTAACGTTACCCTGCTTTCCGTCACTGCCCTTAACGGTATGTACGACAGCGGCACCGGTAATGGCTGCACGGCTCGTCTCACGGAAGGTAACTACGGAAACACTTGCGGACAGGGCGAATGTCGTACCGACTCCGACCGTAAGTGTCAGTGCCATAACCTCCGGATAGCTCGTAATCGCACGAACTGCAACATTCTGTGCGGAAAGAACGTTTCCGGCAAGTTCTGCCTCAACAATATCGGAAACCGTCAGAACGGCTACCGCTACGTTGATTCCGACGGAAGCACCGCCGCCGGACAGACTGAGTACCAGGATGGACTGCTTCGCCAGGGAAATCTTCTCCTCTTCGGATGCATCCTTGTTCGCAGCCTCTTCCAGATACTTCTTGATATTCGCATCGGGATCGGCAGGAGTTGCTCCGCCTCTTGCGGATACTTCCACGTCACGTCCTGCCGTCAGTTCCGTATTGACACCGACTTCCGCTTTCACGTTGCTGTTCAGAACTGCAACGGCAACCGTCGCACCGACGGAAACACCGAAGCCGCCTGCTGCGGTAGCGGTAATCAGCTGCGCAAGCATCTCGTCGTCGGAAATGACACGAATATTTGCCGCACTGTTAATCTTGGTTCCCTTACCGATTCTTGCTATAGTTGCATTCGTCGGAGTAACCACCTTCTGAGCACCCAGGTTCTCAAGTGCCTTCTCATCGGCATTCGTTCCCGGTGTATCGGAATCCTCGTTATCGTAGCCCTCGGAACCGTTGTACTCCATCTCCTTCGCCTTATTCGGGTCTGAAGACGTCTTCTCTTCTCCTACGTGAGATTTGCTTGCGTTCTCCCCGTCACCTTCAAGGTCTTCGGAAAGCGTCAGGCCGTCGATGTCCGCATCGGCGATGGTATTTCCACCGCAGGAATTACCCTTTATGGACTGCAGGAATTTCTCCGCGTCAAATCTGACCTCATCCGATTGCAGGATGTCGGCGGAATCCTGATCCAGCTTACCGCCCACTACGGAAACCATAATCGTGGCACCGACTGCGGCTGCTCCGCCTGCTGCTACCGTTCCGGCGCCCTGAACGACCTTACGGTTCGAATTGGCCAGAACGTTCACACCGTCGTTCTCACCGGAAGCAACCGTCGTGATATTACAGGAATCGCCGATCAAAGCCATCAGTGAATTCTTTGCTACGGAAATGATTGCATTTACACCGATGCCTGCCGTTCCGCTGATGGAAACGGTTGCACCCACACCAACAAGCAGATAGCTGTCGGTCGCAATCACGTCGAGGTTAGCCGCATGAATCGTTACGCCGTTGGCGATTTCTGCCGTTGCGTGAATCTTGCTGACAATTACGTCCGCAAGACCGGAGAATCCGGCTGCACCGGTTCCGATGGAGAGACCCATTCCGACGGTGGTAATCGTTTCACCGGACTGCGTCAGTACGGAAACCTTTCCGCCTGCTGTAATCTTAGCGTTCTGCTTTACGGCCGCATGCAGGATATCCTGATAGTACGTTACGATAACACAACCGGCAACGGTTACACCGACTCCGGCTGACAGGGAAGCCACTGCGTTGACCAGAAGCGATTCCGCCTGTGTCTTCACGGTTACGTTCTGTCCTGCGGTGATTACGCCGCCAAGCTCGGCATATGCCTCATCCTTAAATACCAGCACGTTGCCGCCTGCTGCCACAGCTGCCGCACTTCCTGCGCCAAAGCTCAGCGCAAGCAGCCACAAATTGCTGTCGGCATTCGTATATACGAGAATGCTGCCACCGGTGGTGATTGTTGCATTCTCCGCGTTCACACTTACGCTCTTGTTAAATACAAGCGTTACTACGGTAGCGCCCACACCCACCTGCGTACCGGCTGATAAAGCACCGGCAAATTCAACGAAGTCAGACGAATCGATGGCTTCCAGGTGAACGTCGGCGTCATCATCTGCGCCGACTTCTTTTGATTTCACTACAAGGCCGGCACCGCTGCCAACCTCAGTACTTACTTTATTTCTGACAACGAGTGTACTGATTGCACCTCCCGCACCGACGGAGCCCATAGCACCGGAAACAAGTGCCATAACCGCGGTCTCATGTGCGTCTGCAGCCACGATGATACCGTGACGCTTCTTCTGACGGTTCGTTGCGGGCGTATTTGTCAGTCCGTAGCTTGTTGCGCTTGACGGAAGCGCCTTCACGTTGGCCTGAAGCATTGCACGTGCACCGACAACCGTGTTCAGAATATTGTTCATCACTGCGGTTCCGATGGTTGCACCGATACCGACGCTTCCGCCGGAGATGGACAGACCGCCCGCAATGATAAATGTCTTCGTATCCATATCGGTAATGATTCCGATGGAATCACCGGCGGTAATCCTGGAATCTTCACCCACTTTAGTTTCTGCGGCATTGCTTGCCACGTATACGGGAATCACACCGGACATAGCCATTCCTGTGGTTGCCCCTGCTGCCAGACCGACAATCACGTTCACATCCTGAAGTGCGGTCTGCATAAGAACGTCGCCGTTCGATGCGGTTACTTCAACCGTTCCGAGAATAATGGAAGCTGTTCTGTTGAATACGTTCACCGGAATGGTTGCGCCGATTGCCATGGTTCTGCCGCCCAGAGTAATGGAAGCCGCAACTTCCACCAAAACAGAATTGCTGTTGACAGTCATGATGACGTCATCATACGCCTTAATCTGCGCCTGGTCCGCAACGTTTATCTTCTCCTCCGTATCGGAAACAAGCACGCCGATGGAGCCTGCCACAGCTACGTCTCCGGTAGGAGCCGCCGAAGCAGAGCCGAGAAGGTTAATCATTTTCTCATTGTTATCACTTCGAAGAACCACACTGTTCTTCGTACTTTCCAGTATTGCCTTACCGATATCGGTCAGTGCCGACGCATTGTTGATGACCACGGCTACCGTACCGCCTGCTGCCACCTTGGAGTTGCCTCCTGCTGCGGAAAGGCTTGTCAGAATTACCTGCGTATCCACACTGCTGAAGATGGTTACACGGTCAGCTGCCTGAATAGCGGAACCGTCTCCGACACGGGACGTATCGGTATTGTCGGCAACCAAAACGTTTACAGCTCCACCGATAACCGCGGTGGAAGGAGCTGCTGCATTCGAAACGGAAGCTGCTACCGTAACGCACAGAAGGTCAAGATCCGAAACAGCCTTCTGCAAATATCCGCCGTCGGCAATGATTATGCTGACGTTCTTTCCTACCAAAGCGGATACAACATCCTCATTGGACATGGCTGCCACGGTAAGTCCGACACCTGCCTTGGAAGGAGCCACGCTTACCGATCCGGCAAGAATACGGATATTGGCGTCATCCTCCGCACGCATTACCATACCTGAGCAGTACGTAATCGGATTATTGTTCGTATCCAGTGCGGGAGCACCGTTTAACTGTGCGAGGTTTACGGCAGACTTCTTCATCTTGCCGTCCTCGTCCTTTTCATAAACACGTCCGTTATATACGTAGAAAACAGTATCTCCGGCATAATACAACGTGTATTCGGCCTTTTCCGTTACCTTCTTCTTAGCAGTCTGCTTAACCAGCTTCAGAGAAGCGGTATCGTTTACGAGTTCCATCGAAACGGTTTCCACTTCCTTACCGTTCTCCTGCTTCTTCGTAACCTTCTTCAGGAACACGTTATTACCGTTCACGTAATAGATGTTCGCATCTTCCACGCTGTACTTACTGTCCTTCTTCTCCTGCGCGGTAAGCTCGCTGTCGGAAAGAGTTGTCTTCGCCTCATTGGTGTATAAGGTATATACAACGCCGTTGACCGTCTCCGTTACGTCAACTTCCTTCTCGACAGTAGTGTCAAATGCCTCCGTCTGCCATACCGGTGTCAGCGAGGACAAGGCAGTGGTCGAAGCAACAAGCTTACCGTTTGTATCCTTTACGTAAACCGTCTTCTGACCGTTTGGAGCTTCATATACATAATAAGTTTTCTTGTCACTTCCTGAGGTGCTTCTGTATACACTGTACAAAAGACGAGTCGTTACACTGACTTCCTCATTCTGCGCATTTTTCTCTGTTACAACCGTATCGACGTACTCGGTTTTCTGTCTGCGGGAAGCTTCCAGAATATCCTTCGAAATTCCGGATTCCTTCATTGCGCCGTCCGCATCCGCAACGTATGCGTCATCACCGATTACGTAATACAGCTTGCCGTCTGCGTCCTTATATACTTCATAAACCGTACCGGAAAGTCTGATGGAGACAGAATCACCAACCTTTGCGGTAATAATATTCTTAAAGAACAGCATTGCAATGGAGCCTGCAAGCGAAAGCTTGGAATTCTTTGCGCCGCTGCTCATAATGGAGCCTGCAACAGCTTCCAGATAATAGTTGGTCGAGCTGAGTACGTTCAGTGCGTCCACAAGGTCAACAAGGTCGCTTGTGGAAACGTCAATGTCAAATGTGTACTCGCCGTCTTCATTCTTTTCAAGGTTTACAAGACCCTTCTCAACGTCATCCTTATCCTCTTCGGAAACATCAGAGGTATCGGTAATAAACGTAGACAAATCAACAGCACTCTCGTAATCACTGAAATCCACTTTCTTACGGATTGCCGTCAGTTCCAGACTTTCGCCGTCGATTTCAGTGTAATTTCCGATGGAGGCATTGGTTTCGCTTTCGCCGTAGATTAAGGCAAATGCGGCACCTACGCCTGCATTGGAGCCCTTCGATACGCTGAATCCGCCTGCGCGCATAGCAAGCTTCGTCTTGTCAATTGCGGAAATCACGATTCTTCCGCCGCGGATTGCAGCGTGGGATGCAGCCGTTCCGTCAGCAATCTCTACCTTGGTCTTCGCTTCATCAACAACCACTGCGACAGAACCGGCAAGCGTAATCTTTCCTTCACCGCTGCCTGCTCCGGCAATAGACTGTGCGGCAAGAAGACCTTTGTATTTGCCGTCCATATTCTGCGTAGTTTCCGCAATCAGGGAGATGTCACCCTTAGCGTTATCCTCACTGTCTTCTGCCGTCAGGTTACCCTTAACCGCAGTAATTGCTTCGTTCTTGTCAACGCTGACACTGACTGCTGCAGCGATGGAATTGGAGTTTCTTGCAAAGCTCATGGCAAGACCGGTTGCCTTTGTCATGAAGTTGCTGTTATTGTCGGTCTTTACAAGGATTTCCGAAGCCTTCAGGTTACCGGATACGGTTGCGGCCAGCTGATGCTTTGTAATATTCAGACCTACGGCTGCAGCAACCTGGAAGCTCTGCTTTTCGGTTGCGGACGTGTTCTGAACCGCCTTCTGTCCGCTGTTCTTGTTGGCCTGGTCGATACCCTTGTCAGCTCCCTTAGATGCGGCATCGGAGGAAGCGCCGTCTGTCTTCTGGCTGCGGAGAACATTCGTGGAAAGAGAATTCTCAGAGCTTGCTCCGCCGTTCTTTTCCTTCTGCTCCTTATCTGCTTCCTTATCCAGTGTATTATTCAGTTTCTTCTGTGTCTGATTGCCGCTCTTCTCATTGTCCTTCTTATTATCGGACTTGAAGTATTCGCCGTTTGTCAGCTTGTTAGCACTTTCTTCGGTCGTCTGAACATTCTTGGCTGCCTTATTCAGATAGCGGTCAATGTCGGCACCCATTGCGGATGCAAGAGCAACGGAATCGTCTCCGTTCTCACTGTAGGCAAGCATATGTGCGATACCGTTCACGTCACCGTTTCCGGCGAATTCCGCAGTTACATTGGAGGTAACGACATTCACCGTTACGCTTGCACCGACTGCGGTTCCGCTTCCTGCGGCAAATGCACTTGCCTTCGTTGCGGTCTCACCGGTCGCATATGCTTCCAGATTGAAGTTCACGTCATCGGCATCATCGGAGCAGGGATGAACGTCTGCATTGCCGGTTATCGTAATATCGGCTCCCTTTTCAACGATTGCCTTAATCTCATCCGTAATCACGGTAACTGCCACGGAGGCATCTACCGCAACGTCTTTCTCCGTCTTGGTCTGCTGACCTTCACTGACTGCGGCAAGCGGATCGGTTCCCGCTACACCGGCAGTCTCCGCATTATGGAAGGACTTCGCCTGAATGTTCAGCGCTCCTGCTTCTACAACACGGTCTTCTCCGAGTACTGCCTGAACCGTTACTTCAGAATAGTCCATGGCAAAGCCGGCACCCACACCGATCTTCTTGCCGGAAGCGGTCTTCTCCTGCTCCTTCGGCTGTGTCTGCTGCGCACCGGAAATCTTCTTAAATACAGGCACTACGATTGCATCTGCCTGCGGCATATAGAAACGATAAGCGGTACCGCCGTCCGTATCGATAATGCCGTTGTCTTTTGTAACAATCTGCTGATGCTTCCAGCTTCCCTTCACCTGATAATAAATCGTCAGGCTTTCAAGCTCATAGCCGGTTGCGGCTTTTACAATCAGCGTCAGATTATCCTCATAAGCCGCACGAAGGTCAGAATAATACGTTACGTTACCCTTGGAATCCTTCGTTTCCGTTCCGTATGCCACACCCGCAATCTTCAGTGTTCCGGAAACAGTGCTGCCATCCTTGTAAACGTAGGTATTCGTTACACTGTGATCGTTATTCTCAACGGATGCTTTCTTGCCGTCCTTCACAAGGAGGCTGTCACCATCCGTAACCGCGGTGGCACTGCCGTTACTTCCGGCATTTCCTGCGGAAATCTTATATGCGGGAATGAATGTGACACTGAGCATTGCTCTTGTTCCCGGCTTCAGAAGAAGCTCATGACTTTCATAAGTAAGCTTTGCGGTATAAACCGGTTCGGTTGCCTTATCGTTGGCATCCTTACCCTTATCGGTAACAACGAGTGTATAAAGAAGGGCAATTCCGTCCTTCAGATCTTCATCACTGATTGCATAAGTAACTTCTCTGTCCTTACCCTGGTCATCTACATAAGTGAATGTAATGAATTTCTGGCGGATGGTGTAGCCTTCCTCCAGTTCAAAGGTAACAACGTTCGCAGAGGAAAATGTGGTAATTGTCGTTGTACAGTTACCGGTACTGTTCTTAATCAGTTTGCCGTTCTTATCCTTCTGCAGCTCATGCTTGGTTGTCTTGCGGTCGGAAGCGGTGGCATTGATCTTTCCGCCTTCACCCTCCCACGTGAAATCAACGTAGGAAGTCTTTACCTTTGCTTCACCCGTCTTCGTGGGCTTAGCTGCTTCCTTCTGCTCCGCTGCACCTGCAGCTTTGTTCGTTTCTGCCTCACCCTTCGCATTTTCCGCAGCGGAAGCAACCGTCTTCTCAATATGGTTGCCTTCGGCAAGAATCTCCATCTCTTTGTCAACGGTTACGGTATTCTTTGCTGCGTTATTGGTGGATGCTACTTCAGCCTTCGTAGAACCGGTAATAATGGCAAGTGCAACAGAACCTGCAACACTTACACCTTCTGCACTGGCACCTGCGATAGCCTGTGTCGTAAACTCATGGTGCGGTCCCTTTTCCTCAATATTCACCTTAACATCCAATATGTCGGTAAGTGCATCGATAGAGGAGTTTACAAGTGCCTTTCCGGCATCGGCAAGCGCTGATTTAATGTTCTTCTGAATCTTATCGCCAAGGTTTTCTTTAACGAAATCCTTAAATGCATCAATATCTACAAGACCATCCGTAAGTGTATTGGCTGCTTTCTTGATGACAGACTTTGATGTATCAATCAGTGCCTTCTTAACCTTATCCTTATTCAGTTCCTTCCAATCTGAGAACTTGGTCGGAAGTGATGTGCTTCCCATACCGGGAATGGTCTGAATTGACTTATTGACTTCTTCGAGAAGGTCACCTGCAAACTTGTCGAAAAGATTAATGAGGATACCGTTCTTTTCGTCCAAGAAAGCATTCTTAATCTTCTCGGACATCATATTCTTGGTGTCGTCTCCGCCTGCACCCTGTCCAAGTGCATCCAGAATCATAGGCTTAACAATAATCAGAATGTTCTTTGCAACGGTTTCGGTAATTGCCGGAACAGCATCTTCCTTCAGATATTTCAGCCATGCTGCCTTGGTCTTCTCCCAGATTTCCTCTGCTTCGTCTTCAGAGAGATTTGCTCCACCGAGGAATTCCTCAACAACACCCTTCATCTTATCCGGAATATCCATGTATTCCTGCTTGAAGGTATCCCAGTTCTTCTGCATTGTTTCCCAAGGATTGTTCTCTAAGAGCTTATCAAGACCTGTTCCATCCAAAAGAGCATCTGCTGCCGCATCAACAACATCGGCAACAATATTTGCGATAACACTCGCATCCACCAGGTCTCTCAAACCGATGGCTGCAGCAATATCATTGATAAGATCGGTCACGGAGGACTTGATTAATGAGTGGAGCCAATCGGTATCTTCGTCTGTGGAATCCTCGCCAGCTTCCTTCTCTTCGGAAAGCATTCCTGCATAAACCTTGAGATGATTTGCTCGGATATAGGAATCTCCGATGGAAGCGATATTATCATAGTTCACAATATTGATGCTGACAGCAACACCGACGCCAACTCTTCCATTAGAAGCGCTGCCGTTGGAAATAATATCACCCGTATACTGAGAAAGATTGATGACTTCAACACATCCGTTTCTGATGGTTTCCTCATCCTCAAACTCATCCTCAAACTCATCCTCACCGGTTGCCACCACAATCAGACCACTGTCAATCTTGGCACTGGTCTCAATCGTCTGTATATTCAAGGCAAATGCAGCAGCAACCGTAACAGAACCTTCCGTTGTGGAGGAACTGGTACGCTTCTTTGCACTGTCATTTACCGAAAGAGTCGAAGTATTCTTACTGTTTACATTACCTGCAAGCTTGGAAGCTCCGGAAAGACTGTTAGCGGCTGCTTTGTCCGACTCCCCGTCCCCGTCTCCGTCAGAATCGCCGGAGTCGGAGGCATCTTCACCCTTGGAAGAGTTGGCACCATTTGCACCTGCTCTTGACGTTCCCTTGGAGGTATTCTTAGCCGTCGTATTTACATAAACATTCTTAGCCTTTACATTACGGCTGAGTCTTGATTTTGTGGAATCATTCAATACGGAAATTGTGAAGGAACCGCCGACAGCGACGCTGTCACCGGCTGCCTGTGCATCTGCTGCCAGTTTGCGGCTCTGGAGTGCATCGGCAGTAGCACGAATATCACCAAGTGCACAAAGCGTGTTGGTTGCCTTACCGATAAATGCTTCCGTATCGGCACCTGCTACCAATAATGCAAGAACCGGAGTAACAGAGATACCGCCTGCAGAACCTGCCTTAGCACTTACGGATGATGTTTCCTTTGCATTTGCGGAAACAGTAACGCTTTCAGACTGCAATGCCTCACCATTTTCTACACTGTAACTGATTTCCAAGTTATCATCCAGATATGCTTCCGTGTCCACACCGGTAACTGCAACAGCAATTCCGGCACCGACACCAACTGATCCGGACTTCTTATCAGAACCGGAAGCATCCGCTTCAACGGTAAAGCTTACTTCAGACTCTGCAATTACTTCAACGGCTTCCTCACCAAGTGTGAGCGTTACGGAATGATCCACATAGGCCTTCGTCTTCACGCTGCCTACGAGAACTGTGATTGCACCGCCAATACCGATGTCACCCTCGCTGTATCCTGCAGCTGCGGAAGCTTCTACCTCGGATTCGGTAGTGATAGCCTTAACGGAAAGGCCACCTACAGTAACCTTTGCATTCTTAATATAAGCGTTATTGGAGAATGTCGTTACTGCAACGGAAACAGAAGCACCCAACGACAGGCTGCTCTTCTTTTCACCATTTGCATTGTCAACACCAGGCTCAAATACAGCCTGAATCTCACCAAGAGTAAGCGTATCCTTCAAAGACTTCGGAAGCTTAACCGTATATACATTGCCCTTCTTCACCTTTGCATTCACGGTCTGTGTCGATTTACCGTCAGCAGAGGAAAGAACCAGCTTCACACTGTCCTTCTTAACCTTGTAACCGGAAGCAGGTGTCAAAGTAATCTCAATCGTATCCTCTTCATCGACACGGCTTGTATCAATCACAACCTTGCCATTCAGAATGTTATCTTTGATTTTTACTCCTACACGCTTTTCCGCATAGGTTGCATTTACGGTAAATGTAAATGCCATCTCATCAAGGTCGCCTTCCCCAATGGAATCCGGCAGTTTGAATTCGTACAAACCATCCTTGTTCTTCCTCGGGGTAATCGTTGTTGTATAATGATACAGTGCTGCAATATCTTCATCACTGATTTCAGCATTTACGCTAATCGAAACGATTCTCTTACCGTCAGCCTTTGCTTTGTCCGAAAGGTTGATGACAATTGTATCGCCCTTAATACCGGAATCAGCGGAAAAGCTCAGGTATGCATCGTTATTCTTTCCGATAATCGAATGAAGCTTTGTCAGATAATTCACGCAAAGCGTAACATCCTCGTTCGGCATCTCAAAGGTAACTTTTCCGTTTTCAAGTTTCAGGTCTTTTGTTACCTCATCCTTGCCTTCGCCATAATTCAGAGATATCTCAACGGATGCATAGGTACCTCCCAACTCAGGAACAGACAGCGTTACCGTTGTTCCCTCAACAGCAGTCTCCACATCCGTCTTCAATCCTGAAGGTTTCACGGTAGCATCATCTTTACCATTCTTCTGTGAATTTATGGAAATCTTGTGCGGGTCAACTGCAAACTCAGCAGATACAACGATTTCACTTCCATCCGCAAGGTCGGTAAGATCAGCAGAATTAACAGTATAGAGACCGTCTTCCTCATAAACCTTCACAGTCTTATCCTGCAGAGCACTGAGCCCTTTCACCTTTGCCTTATAGGAAACGGTGATATAGGATTTGTCCTTATTCTCGCCTTCTGTTTCGGTCTTCACACCAAATGTTTTCGCAGGAATGGCTTCAAATGCCCACATCTTGCTGCCTGCACCGCCGGTCTTCAGTTTCAACTTACCGTTCATGGTTTCTGCGGTCTTCAAGGTGTGTGCTACCGGATACATACCTTCTACGGCAATACCGGTTTCCGCATTGGCAAGTTTAATCAGAACGGTCGTTCCGGCCTTTACGGAAACTTCGGAAAGGTCAACCTTGTACTCTCCTGACTTCGCATCCAATGATGCCTTTCCAGTCTTCTCGGCATTATTCTTATCTGTATAGACAAATGTTACATTGCCTTCATCATTGGAATAAGAAGTTGATGATACAACCTTCATCACGATAATGCCTTTAGCAATATCGCTTGCGGTCGTATTAACGGAAAGAGCTGAACCCTTGCTCTCTTCAATCTTTACATAGTAAGGAATCAGTGTCTTCTCAGAGGTCTTCTCACCGGTTGCCGGCTTCTTGTCCTCATCATCTTCGTCCTCATCATCAGCCTCAATTGCACTGCCGTCAGCCTTAATCTGACCGGAAGATTTCCCTTCTGCATGCACATTCAGAGTACCACCTGCAACGATTGTGCCTGTAGTGGTAACAACTGCTTCGTTATTGTTTACATTAACACCAACGGAAAGAGAACCGGTTGCCTGAACGCTTGCTGCATTCTCCTTAGCGGACTCCTCAGGATTCTCCTTGTCACCCTTCTTGTCGTCCTCATCTTCAACCTTCTCAAACTCTGCATAGAACTTAATTTCCTTCGTATTCTTAGGCACACTGAATACATACTCACCGGCTTCGCTCATCGAAATCATATCCGCGTGCTCATTATCCTTACCGTTCTCGGTAACCGTATAGGTAGCCTTCAGTGTATCGGAAGAATACTTATATCCGTCTGCCGGATTAATCTTAATCAAAATTTCCTGACCGGCATCTGCCTTGGTAACAGGCAACACTAAAGAACCGCCACGATATTTCACATCGGCCGGATTCTCACTTGTGCCTTCTTTATAGGAAGCGCTAATCTTAACAGCATTCTGAGAAAGAGAATCTACAGTTGCACGGTTGCTCAAAGTCTCTCCGGTGGAACCTGCAAGCCCCTGATTAATCAAGCCGCTGATACCGCCTGCATTCGCCTGACCTCCGTTGTCCTTGCTACCCGTGGAGGTTCCCTTTTCAAAGGTTGCTGTAATAATAACTGCGTGCTGCGGCATCGTGAAGGAATACTGATTCTCATCATTGTTCACTTTGGTAAGTCCGGCAACGTTGGCATATGTGGAAGCTCCCTTCGGCAGATACTTCACGCTAACGCTCTTCACGCGGTAACCGTCGTCCGGATTCAGGGAAATGGTTATGGTATCACCTGCATTACCTGCATTCGGAGCGGAAATGGTACCGTTGTCAGCCTCTTCCATCTTAATGGTCCATTCCTTACCGCCGATGTCCTCACCAACGCCGGAAAGCTTGTTCAGAAGCTTAAATACTTTGCTGTCCTGCTTATCTTCATTCTTCTCATCAATTGTTTTTACAATTCCCTGGAAGATTTCTTTTACTTCACCGCCTACGGAATCCGCATCCGGAGTTTCTGCATCATCGTCTCCATCTTCACCCTTTGAGCTGATGGCAACTGCATTTCCGGTCTGGTTGGAAATCGATTCCAAGGTAATATCGCCACCTGCAGTGATACTTGCGGTATCCTCTACTACGGCTTTTCCATCCTGTTTATTGACTTCAATAGAGATGAACCCACCGCTTGTGCTGTCGGAATCTCCCTGCTTCGAGGTTGCCGTAGTATCAGATTCCACCGTGGAGGAAAGGCTGACATCACCGGAAGCGTTCAAAGAACTGTTACCTTTTACGGAAACACTGGATTCGCTAACTGCTACAGCTACTGCAAGAGAAATAGGCAATGCACCTGTCGTGGAAACCGCGTTCATCTTAGCGGTTGTTTCGGATGTTGCATTGATATCGCCACCGGCGTTGACCGTTGCATTCATAATGGTAACGCTGCTGTCCGGAACACTTACGACAAACGCCAACGGAACATATACTTTGGATAACTTCTCGCTGGAAGCTTCCATTTCGACATTAGTCTTTGCAGACATGGAAACCGTTCCAGCTGCATTCACGGATGTCTTGGAATTTGCTTCATTCGAATTACCTTGAATAACGATTTCTGCACTTCCAACCTTTACATTAAAGAAGTTTAAGGCATCGTCTGCATCACCGAGAATATCTAACAAGCCCTTTGTCTGCTGTACTTCCGCATTCATCTCAATATCACCGAGTGTAGAAGTCAATGTTCCCTGGAACCCATCCGTATTCACAACATAAATTCCTGCTTCGGAGCTGAAATCGAAAAGACTGCCTTCCCACTGGTCCTCATCAACACCCAACTTTGTCAGACCGACATCCTCGGCGTTGAACAGAAGGTCGCCGTCCTCGGCTGTCAGTTTGATGGAGGAAGCCGTTACATCGCCCATGATATAAATCTTCTGGCCTTTTACGCTTAATGCAACATTAGGCATATTGAGATTTCCAAGATATACCTGATTCTTCTCACCGGAAAATGTGAGGGTTGTCAGGAACAGTTCACCGCTCCATGCGCTATTATTAGCTACGGAAAGCGGAACTACAGAAAGAGGATTCTCCGGGTCAGAACTGCCCTTCATGGCACCCTTGTAAACATAGTTCTTGAAGGAGGAAACCGTCGTAAGGTTGAGTGTGTCAATTTCCTCCTCGGATTTATTCTTCAAATTGTCGGTAAAACTGTCGAAACCGGTAAGGTTCAAGGTTAACGACTTGTCACTGCTGTTCTTCATGGTAACAGTGTTTTTATTACCGGAAATTGCATTGGAATCACCGGACTTCAGTTCACCGGTCAGATTCAGGGTATCTGCACCATTTCCACCGGAAATCGTCATCGTTCCAACCATGGAAGCAGCACTCGTATCGATATTTGCCTTGTTGCTGCCTTCTCCAAGAATGATGCTGTATGCTGAATCTGCAAGTTTTGCTTTGCTTCCGCCATTAATGGTTACGGTATCGTCGCCGGCCTCACCCTTCAATGTAAGTGCCAACTTACCCACTGCACCATTAATGGTACATGCGTCATCCCCGTTACCGAGTTCAGCGGAAAGAATATTCTCAATGCTATCATCTTTTCCTGCCGAGGTAAATGTAAGGGAATCCTTACCACCTCCGGCATATATCACATATTCACCGTTTCCGGATGCGGTCAGACTAATCGTATCCCCACCATCACCTGCATATATTATTGTAGTAGTTGTATTGGATGCTTTAACGCTGATATTGTCCGCGTCTGTCGTTCCATAATAATCAAGACGGGCGTCATTAAGTTCAATGACCTTCCCAAGACTTAAATAGATTCCGGCAAGAACAAGATTGATGTCATTTGCCGTAATGTTACCGTCCATCTTTACGCCGCTTCCCGAAGAAGCACCAAGGGCGGAAACGTTCAAAAGACCGCCTGTCAGGGCAGCCTGATACTGACTTTCTGATACAATTCTGACGGTAAGCTGACTGGACAAGCTCTTCCCTGCTGCAGTGAGTTTCGCACGGTCAAGGGTTATGTTACCGACATAGGTTCCGTCAGCCACAACAATTGTAATCGCAGTTACGTTCTGATCGATTCCTGCCATGGCTGCATCTATGGACTTCTGTATTGCAGATTTCTTATCATCATTTGCATATGTATTGTCAACCGTAACGGCATTCTGTCCTGCCTTAATCATCTCGACGAGACGGGCGGTACCGCTTGCAGGTGCTTCGCTCTCTTCGTCCTCTTCTTCGGAAGGATCTTCAGAGGGGTCTTCGGAAGGGTCGGTACTCGGTGCAGCGCCAAGAGGATTTCCTGCCGTAAGAAGCATCGGAGCAGTTTGAACTGATGCCGTAGGTGCTTCCATTGTTGCAGGAGTTTCTGTTGTTGCAGGAGTTTCCGTTGTAGTAGGAGTCTCCGTTATAGCAGGAGTTTCCGTTGTAGTATTGTTTTCGTTAGTATTTACATTATCCTGTTCTATATTGTTCTCGGGAGTTTCGTTGGAATTCGATACAACAGAAAGAGCCGGAGCTTCCTGTACAGATGCTTCGGTTTCTTCGTTAGATAGATTCGATTCATTCGTTTGGATTTCTTCATTAGATTCAGAAGATGCAACAGTCGGAATCTCCTGTGTGGATTCTTCCGAAGATTCTGCTACGGAATCAGTTTGCGTGGACCGGGCTGTTTCAGATGAGTTTTGCACACCCAAAGAAGCAGGTCTTTCGGCCTGCTCCCCATTCCGCGCGGACTCATCTTCGCCATCCGCTGAGCTCTCAACCGTGGTTAAGTTCTCTGCAGTGGCTTCTTCCTCCGCATATACCCCCTTAGAAAAGCTAAATACAATGGCAACAATCAAAAGATATGCCATTTTCCCGAAAAAACGGGCAATATTACTCTTATTCATGTTCGTCCCTCCCGAAGACTATCATGTTATTCTTTCAGACAAATCAATCATTTCATCAGACCAAGCATTTCCTCAGCTGAATGATTTAATTCTTCATTACCGCCTATCTCGATGACCTTCTGCAAGTCCCCCCGGACTTTAGCCTCGTCAATAGACCCTTTACCGGACAATTCACAAACTGCCCTGTAATAGTAACTGCTCTGCGTCTCGTACGAAGCCTCAATCGACTCCGTGAAAGCTTCCTTCGCCTTTTCGTAATCTTCCAAGGCAAAGGAAGCAACCGCAGTATAATAAGCCGCTCCCGTATAATTCGGTTCTGCATTTCGAAGTTCAGTCAGCTCTCTCAACGCTGACTGTGCATCACCCATCCCAAGATAAGCATTTGCAATCCAGAACCTCACATCGCTCGCAGGCTCATAATCCTGTTTCATTAATTCCTCGTAGCAGATGGTGGCTTCTTCCCATTTCTTCTGCTCGAGATAGCAAGCCATCAGAAGCTGCTTGACAGTACCATCCTCATCCGTCCCACCGGCGAGGATATATTGCTCGAGGCTTTCCAGTGCAGCATCTGTGTCATCCTGCATCAGTTGGCTTCGGCCAATTCCTAACATGCATTCCAACCGAAGTTTTGCATCGGCATCAGAATGTTCCGTGCTGAGTGCCTGCAATTCCTTATAAGCTCGCTCTGCCTCCGCATAATGACCTGTAGTCAGATAAAGCGGTGCAAACACGGATAAGGAATCCTTATCGGCTTTCTCCAAAGACTCATAGGCCAACGCATCTTTAGCCGCACCATCCATATCATTGGCATCCATTCTCAATTGAACCCGCAGATAATATGCAATGGACTGCTTTGGATCTTCTGCAATTGATCGATTCAATTCCGTCATGGCATCGTTTGTATTTTCTCCCAGAATCAACAAGCTTGCTTTCTTTAAATAAAGAAGAGAACGGTTAGCAGAAACCTCAGCCTCACTCAATTCCTTAGGAGGAACATAAGTATCAATGCATCCCTGCATATACTCTGCCGCCTCCGAATATAATTCCTGACCGATTGCAATCGAGGCATTGGCTTCATAATATTCGTAGGTATCCTGCTTCGCCAATGAACGAAGATACACTGAATTTCTGCCAAGCCGGTTCTTACTTAGATAATCCAAATCGGAGCCAAGCAGATTGGCTGCCATGCTCGCAGTCGGGTCATCCTTGTATGCTTCCGGGGAAAATGTGACTTTCGTCTTCGCAGAAGCTGCCAACTCCACCACCATCACAATGATGAGAAGCATAGCCAGCACACGCCATACCCATTTGAACCGTTTTACAGGTGAATTTTTCTTATTCTCGGATGCCATATTGTTCCCCATACCAGCAAAAATTTCCCTATGTTTGGAAAGATTTCTGTCCTTTCTCAAGAAAAAAGTGCTACTCTTTTCTGCAAAAAGACGAATTCTCCAAATAGTGGGATTTATATTGTACTACCAAACTAAATTTTAAGTCAACCTGCTAAAGTTTAAATATTTGTAAACATTATATGTAGTGATATCCCTAATATTCCCTCAATTTCCTATATGCATCCTTGCATAGCAAGGGGGATACACATGTTCTTATTCCCTTCAAACCTTTGTTTCATTCACGGATTCCGGTACTTCTTTGTTCTGTTCCTTATTGTGTTTGGAATCCCGCCTTCTGTAATTCAGACACAGTAAAGTCACCATTACTCCCAAGATAAATGCAAGCACTGCCACCGCTACATAGCCTGCAGCTTCCTTGCTAAGCAAAAAGGCACCATATACCGAACCTTCGCCAATCATTTCTTCTCCATCGGACATGAGCGCAATAACAACTATCAATGCAATAGACATAACAACTGTCAGTCCGGCAAAAAGATTGCATTTCTGCTCTCTTTTTCTGGAATCAATTGCTGCTTTTCGCTGCATAATTTTCGAAAGGGCTTCCTCTGTCGTATATTTCATCCACTTTTCTCCTTGTGGCTAAATCCTATGTTACACTTATTAGTATCGCTTTTTCTCAAAACTACTCAGCATTTTCCAAAAAAAAGTTTTTCCAAAAAAAAGTTGATTGCAAAACTTACTTCCTGTTTGAAACCGGCTATTAATCTCTGCCATTACCTTAATCTATGCATTCTGTTCGGAACAAAGAGTTTCGCTTGCGAAACTCTAAGCGCCGAGTGCGCATCCTTAGCGGAGCGTTTTTTGTATCATAGGAAATGCGACGCAATTTCCTATGATAAAAAGGCACCTGAAAATGATTACTCATTCTCAAGTGCCCTTGTAAACGGGTATGTTTTTTAGATTTGTATAATTTCTGATGGCATTCCGATTATTCTTCCTTTATTATATCCGGCAGTCTTCGATATAACGGATAGAGAAGTGCCGCAGTGAAAAGAGGAATCAGATATCCGATGATTCTGGACGCTCCCGTTTCCGATACAAGAAGGTTATATAATGCATGGAAAATCATGGCAAGGCTCATTCCTCCGACAACCGCAGGAAATGACAGGACCTTCAGTCGTTTTGAGAAAATCAGCCAGATGGACAGTGCCAAGATGCTGACAATATGCATAACGCCGACTGCCAAGCCGCGAATCAGAATATAAGTCAGACTCTCTGCACCATAATTCAGGATGTAACAGCAGTTCTCAAATGTCGCGAAGCCGGCGCCGATAGCGACCGCAAGCATAATAAGGGTACGATTTTCCGGTATAAAAACAACCATGAAAAACAATAGGAGTAACACCTTAATCAATTCCTCCACAATGGGGGAGATAAAGATGGACGTGTCATTCTCCTCCATCTCGGCAATCAGACTCAAAAAGCCACTGATGTAAGCAGCAATCAGACTGGCACCCATTCCGAGAAGGAACGCCGCGACATAATAGCGGGTTTCTCCGCGAAGGAACAAAAGGGAAATCAGAAAAGGAATGGCAATGCACACAAGAATGTTTTCTGCATAAATCATCGTGCAGTCACCTCCTTCTTCAGGGACAGCAACATAAGCGGGAAACAGATGGCAGTGAATGCCATTGCCGCTACGTAGAATCCTCCGCCGCTCATATATAAAGTAATTACAGCCCATGCAAATGATGCAAACGCATAGCAGACCGTCTGTCTCGTCTCTTTCCCCTCAATCAGTGACGCTATGGTTTTGCCTATAAGCGCTGTTGCAATCAGGAAAAGAAGTACATAGCAGGACAGGTCAAATGCATTCTTGACATCTCCATCGGTAAGAAACGTACATGTCTGGCCTGCAATCAAAACGATACAGGCTACCAGCATAATCCTCCACTGCAGAGTTGTAAAAGCTTTGTTCTGACGGATTTGCACTACCAACACACAAAGGAAATAAGCGAGTGACGCACCTGTCAGTATATCCTGTGCCCATTCACCCGACCAGCCAATCCACAGTGCAATATTCGCAATGACAAATGCAATCGTGAACAGAATGTCGAAACGCCTTACATATACATATTCCGACGAAAATGACTTTAAGGATTCCCCAAGTAGCAAGAACATAGCCCATTCGGCAATCTCATTCGCAGCAAATGGCATTCTGACCTCAGGGCGCAGTATATCATATACAATCCAGTATATGTCACTGAACAGGATACATGCTACCGCCAATGCATAAAAAACAACACACAGGGTATTGCTCTTCAAAGCAATCAGGCGAACAGCCCCAAAAAGGACTCCGGTCAATACAACCGAGCGAATAATGTCCATAAGAGCTTCTGCTGTCATTGGCCTTCACGCTCCTTCTGTTTCATTTCACGTATATTAACAAATAAAATCGCAGAGCAGATTCCAAGCGCAAATGCAACCGTTCCGATCAACACATATCCGACATATGCGGTTGGCAGCAAAAGACTGCCGTACTGACCGTACGGATTGCTTTGCGGAATGTCAATGATTCTCGGAAGAAATGCGCAGACGGTGATTAAAAGAAGGATACAGACAGTAACCGCCAGGCTGCTTACGTATACCCTTCTTTGAAGAATGCGTTTCTCTCTGAGATTGTCAGCACGCCGCGTAATTTCACGAAGCTGCTCGTCAATACTCCGCATAATCAAATCCCATCCTTTCCAGTTCTTCCTTCAAGTTTTTTTTGCCTCTTTCAGCAAGATTATATACCTGCTTACGGCTCTTCTTCATAACTTTGCCGGCTTCCTCGTAAGTCATCCCCTCAAAATACAGAAGAATCAAAATCTGCCTGTATTCCTCTTTCAATCGAGTCAATGCTTCATACAGGCTGCGGTTCCGTTCTTCAAGAAGGATGTCCAGCTCCGGCGGTTTCGCTTCTATATCTGCCTGCTCTTCAATAGGACTGAGTAGGAAATGTCTCTTTCTTAAGAACGTATAAGCTTTATTCTTTCCGATGGAGAAAAGCCATGTTTTAAAGGAACTCCTGCCATGAAATCCGCCCCCTGCGGCAACCTCCGCAAACGCGTCCAGCATTAAATCCTCTGCATCCTCCGGATTATTGACAATGCTCGTCAAAAAAAGGGTCAGACTTTCCCTATGCCGTTCCAGTAAGTCCCTGATGTCATCCTCTTTCTGTTCCGAAAGATATCGGTTGTATATTACTTCATCGGTTTCGGGCATATTCGTCTCCTCTCTTTAAAAAAGCATACCATAAAGCAGAGGAAAAATAAACCGTTTTCAGTAAAAATGACTTGCTTCCGTAAAATGAATTTCGGGACGTCCATGGCTTCTCCGCAATCAATTAAATCAATTTGAATCCATATCCTGCCGCAATACCAATCGCAGCTGAAAGACAGATAATTATAATCGGGTGAACTTTTCTGAACGCCAGTACGATCATAAGAGCAAACACGACTAACGAAACATAAACCGCTGCGTCTGAAAATACGGACATAGCTATGCCGTCAGGGAAAAACACCGTTTTACCTACAGAGATTACTGCCGCACCGATTAGACCGACTACTGCGGGCTTTAATCCAGACATACATCCCAAAACAACTTTGCTGCTTCTAAATTTTTCAAAGCATTTTGCTACAATCAGGATGATGACAAAAGAAGGAAGGATTACGCCGAGCGTCGCGCAGAACGCTCCGAATAATCCTCCTACGGTCATTCCGACATAGGTGCATCGCACCGACTTCACTTATGTATAAACAATACCAAATTTATGGTCGCCATCGCCGCGTTTAAGCATTCCGATGATTTTTACATCAACTTCATCACCAAGTTCAAAATTACCATCACTCATCAGAATACAGTCCCAGTGTGGCTCAGGCGGTGTTCCGGATTCCTTAACCCAACCGTACGGGTAGTCAAACTTCCTGTTATGCATCAAAGATTCATACTCTGTCTCATGAAAAGATTTTGTCTTTGGGTCATATTCCATTCGATAGGCATACTTCTTTGTCTGCTCAACAATCATTATCATATTGGTTTCTTCTCCTTATCTCAGGGAAATGTCCACCACACCCCGTCCCTAGTGGTCATCACCGGAACCTTGTTTTTTCTTGTTAACGAAGATAACCGTTCCTGCAACTGCGCCGCAAATCACT
>JAZQNM010000032.1:0-29160 GCA_045627305.1 Lachnospiraceae bacterium | reverse complement strand
TGCTGGGGCAACATCTGCCGTTCGCCTATGGCCGAGTTCTATATGAAGGACTTGGTGGCGAAGCGTGGGCTTTCTGACCGGTTCGAGATTGCGTCGGCGGCGACCAGTACGGAGGAAATCTGGAACGGTGTCGGGAATCCGGTGTACCCGCCGGCGAGGGAGGAACTCAGGAAGCACGGTATCGGTTGCGAAGGCAAGCGGGCGGTGCAGCTGAAGGCGTCGGATTATGAGTACTTCGATTATCTGATCGGAATGGACTCGATGAATATCAGGAATATGGAACGGATGACAGGGCATCGAAGCGGCGAGAAGATTCGGAAGCTGCTTTCCTTTGCCGGAAGCGATGCGGACGTGCGGGACCCGTGGTACACGGAGCGGTTCGATGAGGCATACCGGGATATCGAGAAGGGCTGTAACGCGTTTCTTGACTTTCTTATACGGGAAGGAGAGGTGTAATCGTATCTCCCGACCGGCACGAAATTCCGAAATCGCTGCCGGAAGGGGATGTTGTTTCTTTCTTACTTTATGGTATAATTTATTCGTATCATTTTTATAGTATTATTATTTTGCAGCATTGTTGATGAGACAATTCACGGAAACGTATTCATCATTGGCAGTTCGTTGGCCTTTTGGAAGAGAGGACAGTCATGCGTAACAAGGGTAAATTGAAAAACACTTTATTGCTTCTCCTTTTTCTCGCGCTTTTTGCAGGCGCACTCTTCCTGGCGGGAAGGAATATTGTGACGTTCCTTTTTGGAAAGACTGTGGAATTATCACCGAAGCGAATTAGCTATTCCGCTTCCGAGGAAAGCGGCTGGTATGATTACACGATAACGTATAACAACGGACATAAGCTGGTTCATGAAAGTATCCGGCTGTCTGTACTGGAAACCGGACAGCTTCGTAAGAATGATGGATTTATGAATTTCAGAAAATTAAACGGTTATGTAACGCATCGTTCGGCTTTTGTCAGGTCGTCGGTATTGTTAATCCTGTCCGCGTTTATAAGCGGTTTTGTTGTGATAAACCTTTTGAAGGGGCGAAAAGAGGAAAGTGAGAAAAATGCTGAAGCGGGTCTTTAAAGCGTTTCTGATTCACTTATTCTGAATGCGGTGGGGATGGCGGTGAACCTGCTTTCCTATGCGTTGACAGGCCGGATTCTTTTGTACATTAATCCGGGAGGCCGTGATGCCTTCCGATATGTTGGCTTTGGCATTTTATGGCTACATGAGTCGCCGGAACGAACTATGAACGATCTGCCGGGACACACAGGAACAGAGTTTGAGCCGGTGTCTCTTCTGGTAACACTTGTCTTGTTCTTTATCATTGCGCTTCCGGTTATTCGTCATCGTGAGAAGAAAAAGGCAGAATGATTTTTTGCGTGGTCGTGCCCCGGGTGGGTACGACCTTTTTTCATATTTCATAAGTGACACTTCTCCGTACCTGTGATATAATTATTGTGTCATTTTCGTAAGAAAGTTTGCCGGCTCACGTTGGTGTTCGCGCAAACAGGCGAATGCGCTGTTTTTTTATCTCAGTGAGAGAAGACCCCCACTTCCATAAGTGGGGGATTGACAAATAAGTCTCAGTGGGGGTTCAATCTCCCACTGAGATAAACGCTCCGCGAGGATGCGCAGGGATTCGGAAAGGAATATTGTCAGCTGAAGCTGACCCGAATCCCGCGCCAAGACTCGCGAGCGAGTCTTGAAATATGTGTATGAGGAGAGGAAAGATGAAACGACTGATTTCAGCATTGCTTCTTGCAGTTTTTCTTTGCGTATCTGTCACAGGATGCGGTAAGAATTCGGAAACGGGCAGAAAGAGAGGGGCAAAGGGGGAAGATGCGACACCGACATTGACCGGGACACCCGAGGCGACACCGACGGTTGATACGAATCCATCGAAATACGGCACACCGGATGGAGGCAAGCCTGTGGAGACGATTCTTCGCGGTATTCAGAAGACCCTTGCATCGGGCAGCTTCGCTGCTGTGCTCAGCTCGGGAAGTGACGAACTCGTTATGGAAATCGGCAAAGCCTCCTTTATTGATGAAGGAAGCAGTATGTCCCTGTTCTTGGATATGGGAAGGGAGGACATGCCGCTTGCCCTGTATGCATTTCTCGCTGAAGACGGGGGCTTCCTTTCCGCTTATATGTCTGAAACCGAGTGGGGCAGTGAGAACGTGAACTGGCTGGGAAAGCCTGAAGCGGAGGTCGTTTATGCGATTCTCCGGGCCATGGCTGAGGAAGATGATTCCTTCTTTACGGTCGGGTGCGAGAGCTTGAAGAAGCTTCTCAACGACTTCGACGTTACGGACAGCCCTTTATTTCTGCTGGAGCAGAAGTTTGATACGGACCGCCTTGTCAGTGAACTGCTGAAGGCTTTTGATACGAAGGAGAATCTGCAATCCTGCTTCGGCTATACCGGTCCGAAGGCGGACGGCTCATTTGTCTTTACTGTTGACCCGGCCAATGTGAGAAAGGTTTTCGGCGAGTGCCTCCGCAGTCTTGTGAAGGAGGGAGCGGGGGATCCTGAGGAGGTGACCGCAGAGTTCCTTGCGACCATAAAGGATAAAGGAACAGGCATCAGGATAACCTTCCTTGTTGAGAACGGATATATTTCAAAGCTTTCCGTAAAGACCTACGATAACCTGCTCACGTATTATCTTGCCTTTGACGGTTTCGGGCAGACGGCAATCACAATGCCCGAAAGTGTTGGCGCGAAAATGGCCGAGTATCGGGCAGACTACCGCCGGCATGAGGACGAGGGCTTTTTCGCCGCTTATTTCCGTTATCAGGAACGGAGTGCGGAAGCGCGGGACAGAATGCTGGCGAATGAGATTGCTCAGTATTATGAAATATGCATGAGCGATCCGAATGTTGCTCCGGCTCTGGAGAAGGCGATTTCCCAATGGGACGAATATACTTGGATGATTCCGGACGGCGGCTCGACCGTAGACACCGGATTCCCGGAGCTTGACCGGGCACTGAAAGAGTCGGATATGGTGAAAACGCTTTCCTTTAGTGCCAAGGCCAATAAAGGCAAATCCCTCTATCTGACGGTATCGTATCTCACAAACGGCCGATACGTTTTCCGGAGTGATATAAAATAATACATCCGAAAGGAGAAACCATTCGTGTTTCAGCAGTTTCATTACATGTTTCGCAGAATTGACCGGACTGACAGACGTCGCTACGTGTGGCTTGTCCTTCTGTCCGTTATCAGCCCGGTTATTGATGTATACAGCATCTCCATGCTCCTTCCGATCCTCAATGAAATGGCAGAGGATGAACCGGGAAGGACGCTGCCCGGAATTCTGTTTATCGGTTTTCTGCTTCTTTTTAAGACCGGCTTCGATATTCTTCTGACGTATCTCGGAAACGGCTTTGCCATCGACAGCGAACGCAAATTGTCTGCGGCGATGTTCGATCTGCTCCAGAAGGAGGACCTTGCCGCACATAAGTCTAAGACGCAAAGCATCGCATTTACCGTTGTCCGAAGAGACGCTTTCCGCGTGATTGACGGAATGATGTCCGCGAAGAATCTGTTCATATATCTTCTTACGATGATCGGTTACGGCATTGTTATCGTCCTTTCCGTAAAATGGATCGGCGCGGTGTGCTTTGCCGGTGTGGCTGTTCTTATGACAATCATTTACCTGCTGAACCGTGTCCGTGTGGAGAAGTTCGGCGAGAAGGTTCGCGAGATGAACATCCGCGCAAGCGAAATGGTATTCAGTTCGTTCGGCGCTTATAAAGAGATTCGCGTGGACAGCAACCGCGACAGCCTGCTGCATCAGTTTGAAGGGCAGACGAGGGCACTCGGTGAAGAGAATAAGCGCTTTGCCATGTTTTCGGAACTGGTTTCGACAGCCACGCAGGACATTCTTCAGGCAGCCGTGTTCTTCCTGCTGGCATTTGCCCTGATTCTGAAGGTGGATATCACCGGCAATCTCTCGGCCATCATCGTATTTGTCACGGTTCTTGTTAAGATGCTTCCGCTTTCGAGCAACATCATTCATATGCTTGTCCGCATCCGCTCCACCCGTGCCGACTTTCTGCATTTTAAGGACAATGCGGAGCGATACGATGCGATTCTTGCAAGAGAAGAAGCGCAGAAGGGGATGCGTGTCAGAAAGCCTTCGTTTGAGAAGGGGATTACCGTGCGCGGGCTGACGTTCGTCTATGAGGACAACGATTCGCCCATTTTTGAAGATGCGGATATTGATATTCCGAAGGGAAAGACGATTGCCATTACCGGCAATTCCGGTACCGGCAAGACGACCTTTCTTGACCTGCTGATTGGTTTGAGCAAGCCGCAGAAGGGCGCGATTTTCTACGACGATGTGGACATTGTGGCAGGACGTGATGCCGACGGAGCATGTATTGTGGACATCGGCGATCTGGTCAGCTATATTCCGCAGGAGGTGTATCTGAACGGGTACTCCGTGCGCGACAACGTGACGTTCATGACACCGCCTTCGGAGATTGACGAAGCGCGTATTAGCGAATGTCTGAAGATTGCTTCCGTTTACGATGACGTCATGAAGATGCCGCAGGGACTTGATACACTGATCGGCAGCAACGGAACGAAACTGTCCGGCGGTCAGCGCCAGCGAATCGCCCTTGCGCGGGCTCTCTATAAAGATTTCGAACTGCTGGTTCTTGATGAAGCAACCGCGTCGCTTGACATGGAAACCGAGGCGGCCATTCTCGAATCCTTACGCGAGCGCCAGCCCGGTAAGACGATTCTCATGGTCACGCATCACAACAGTCTTGCGGATGCCTGCGAGATTATCTATCGTCTGGAAGATCGCGGATTTGTCCGGATTCGGTGAGTAACTTCCGGATAACGGTTCACGCCGTCTGAACCGCGAAAACTAAAAAACACCAAATCACAACTATCATATTCGCCATTGTTTCCTTTTTTTTCGTAGTCTATGATTCTGTTGATTTACGAGGAATACGGACAAGGTCAGGAAACGAAGTCCCAAGTGTAGGAGGATTTCACAGAAAGAGGATTATGGCGAGAAATAACGGCAATATAGTGAATATGACGGAGGGAGACCCGAAGCGACTGATTCTGTGGTTTACCCTTCCGATGCTTCTTGGAAATCTGTTCCAGCAGTTTTATAACTGGGTGGACTGTATCATTGTGGACAAATTTGTCGGAGACGATGCGCTGGCAGCAGTCGGTGCAACGAGCTCCGTCAATTTCTTCTTCTTTGCAATCAGCAACGGTATCGGTACCGGCGTCGGCATCGTAGTCGCTCAGTTCTTCGGAGCGAAGCGCGATGAGGACGTGCGCCGTACCATAGCGAACAGCGTCTACGTGGTCGGTGCGGTCGGTCTTTTGATGAGTACGCTTGCCATCGTTCTGGCAAGACCGCTTCTGACTTTTTTGGATACTCCCGACAAATGCCTTGAAATGTCCATCACATATATGATGATTACCTGCGGCTGCAGCCTTGCGGTCGTGGGCTACAATACGATTTCCGGACTTCTGCGCGCGCTTGGGGACTCAAAGACACCGCTTATATTTCTGGTGATTTCCTGCGTGATTAACATTGGGCTCGACCTGCTTTTCATCATTCGCTTTCACATGGGAGTGGCAGGTGCTGCGTGGGCAACGGTCATTTCACAGGGCTTCTCCTGTATCGGCAGCATTATCTGTGCCAAATGCAGAAATCCTTACTTCCGCATCGCCCGCACACATCGCACTCCGCAATTTGACATTATCCGCAGATGCTTTGCAATCGGTGTCCCGATTGCGTTCATGTCATCCACCATTTCGATTTCCTGTATCGCGCTGCAGAAGGTTGTCAACGGTTTCGGGGAGAAGGTGGTTGCGGCCAATACCGCCATCGTGAAGATTGAACAGATTATTCAGCAGCCCTATGCATCGCTCGGAAACGCGCTCTCGGCATACGCCGGGCAGAACCTCGGTGCGAGAAAGACCGAACGAATCAGGAAGGGATTTCGTGTGGGACTGGAGGCAGTCATCATATTTTCCGCAGTGATGTTCGTGATTCCGAAGGTGCTCGGACGGTATATCATCGGGATATTCGTCGAAGACCCCGAAGCAATCGCCATGGGAACGAAGGGACTCATCATCAGCAGCTGTTTCTACGTTATGCTCGGACTGATCTATATCGCGCGTGGTACGCTGAACGGAATCGGTGATAACCGCTACGCAATGCTTAACGGCTTTACGGAGCTGCTCTGCCGTGTCGGTCTCGCCTGGCCGCTTACCCATCTTACAGGTCTTGGCAAATGGGGCATCTGGGTTACGACAAGCCTCACGTGGACCATTACCGGCGTGATGAGTATCATCCGTTATCGCAGGAAGATGCGGCGGATTTAATTAGTCGGATTCTGCACTTGACATTTTCCCATCGGATGGGCTATATTATCAAAGTAATAGAACAGAAGACTGTGACGGAGACAGTAGCCTGCATGTCTGAAGAAAGCGAGCCGGGTATGGTGAAAGCCGGTATGAAGTGTGCAGAGGAACATCCCTCCCGAGTCGTGCGAGCGAAAGAGTTCGAGTAGTCCGCACCGGATCGTCCGCCGTTATCGGACAACGTATTTATGCTTCGGCAGCGTACGCCCAAACAGGTGGTTATGAGAACTTTAGGCCCTCATCCTTTTTGGATGAGGGATTTTTTCGTCTATGGACGAAATACCCGGTACCGCGAAACGTTGCATACATTTTCCATTATGAAAGGAGAACAATCATGTACAAGAAAGTTGACGCCAACATGAATTTCGTGGAGCGTGAGAAAGAAACGCTGAAATTCTGGCAGGACAATGACATTTTCCAAAAGAGTATGGACTCCCGTAAGGAGGGTCCTACCTACACCTTCTATGACGGACCGCCAACCGCTAACGGTAAGCCGCATATCGGTCACGTTCTGACCCGTGTTATCAAGGATATGATTCCGAGATACCGTACCATGAAGGGATATATGGTTCCCCGTAAGGCAGGTTGGGATACCCACGGACTTCCCGTTGAGATTGAGGTTGAGAAACTTCTTGGCATCAACGGCAAGGACCAGATTGAGGCTTACGGTCTTGAGCCCTTTATCGGCAAATGCAAAGAGTCCGTTTGGAAATACAAGGGTATGTGGGAAGATTTCTCCGGCACTGTTGGTTTCTGGGCTGACATGGATAATCCTTACGTAACCTATCATGATGACTATATTGAGTCCGAGTGGTGGGCACTTCGTCAGATTTGGGACAAAGGCCTTCTCTATAAGGGTTTCAAGATTGTTCCTTACTGCCCTCGCTGCGGAACACCGCTTTCCTCTGCTGAGGTTTCTCAGGGTTACAAGACCGTAAAGGAGCGTTCCGCAATCGTTCGTTTCAAGGCTGTCGGCGAAGATGCTTACTTCCTTGCATGGACGACCACACCGTGGACCCTTCCCAGTAACGTTGCACTTTGTGTAAACCCGGACGATACCTACATCAAGGTAAAGGCTATCGACGGTTATACCTATTATCTTGCCGAGGCACTTGCCGATACCGTTCTCGGTCAGCTTTCTAAGGACGGCGAGAAGGCTTACGAAGTTCTCGAAACCTTCAAGGGTACCGACCTCGAGAAGCGTGAGTATGAGCCTTTATATGAGTGCGCTAAGAACGAGGCTGCAAAGCAGAACAAGAAGGCATTTTACGTAACTTGTGACAGCTACGTTACCATGTCCGATGGTACCGGTATCGTTCATATCGCACCGGCATTCGGTGAAGATGATGCGAATGTTGGCCGTAACTATGACCTTCCGCTTGTACAGATGGTTGACGAAAAGGGTGTTATGCTCGACGTTACGCCATTTGGCGGTATGCGTTGCAAGCCGACCGCAGCCGAAGTGGAGAAGGGTGCAATCAGTGCTGATCCCGAGGTTATCAAAGACCTTTCCGCAAGAAAGCTCCTCTTCGATGCACCGAAGTTTGAGCATGAGTATCCGCACTGCTGGAGATGTGACACACCGCTTATCTACTATGCAAGAGAGTCCTGGTACATCCGTGAGACTGCTGTCCGCGATGACCTGATTCGCAATAACAACACCGTAAACTGGATTCCGGAATCTATCGGCAAAGGCCGTTTCGGAAACTGGCTTGAGAATATTCAGGACTGGGCTATCAGCCGTAACCGTTACTGGGGTACTCCTCTTAACATCTGGGAGTGTGAGTGCGGAAACCGTGAGTGTGTAGGCAGCCGTGCCGACCTCGCTAAGCTTTCCGGCAATAACGATGCAGCTACAGTCGAGCTTCATCGTCCTTACATCGATGCAATTACCTTCCCTTGCCCGAAGTGCGGCAAGACTATGAAGCGTGTACCCGAAGTTTTGGACTGTTGGTTCGACAGTGGCGCCATGCCATTTGCCCAGCACCACTATCCTTTTGAGAATAAGGACCTCTTCGAGCAGCAGTTCCCGGCACAGTTCATTTCCGAGGCTGTTGACCAGACCCGTGGATGGTTCCACGCTCTGATGGCAGAGTCCACCCTTCTTTTCAACAAGGCACCTTATGAAAATGTCATCGTTCTCGGTCACGTACAGGATGAGAACGGCCAGAAGATGAGTAAGAGTAAGGGTAACGCAGTAGATCCTTTCGATGCACTCAGCAAGTTCGGTGCTGACGCAATTCGCTGGTATTTCTACATCAACAGTGCACCTTGGCTTCCGAACCGCTTCCATGACAAAGCCGTAATCGAAGGCCAGAGAAAATTCATGGGAACTCTTTGGAACACTTATGCATTTTTCGTTTTGTATGCGAACATCGACAATTTCGATGCCAACAATTACAAGCTTGAATATGATAAGCTTCCCGTTATGGACCGTTGGCTTCTGTCCCGTTTGATGACCACGGTTAAGGAAGTGGATGACAACCTTTGGAACTATCGTATTCCTGAGGCTGCACGTGCTCTTGATTCCTTCGTGGATGAGATGAGTAACTGGTATGTTCGTCGTGGCCGTGAGCGTTTCTGGGCTAAGGGCATGGAGCAGGATAAGGTCAATGCATATATGACGCTTTATACCGCTCTTGTTACGATTGCCAAGACCGCTGCTCCGATGATTCCTTTCATGAGTGAGGACATCTATCGTAACCTTGTATGTTCCGTAGATGCTTCCGCTCCGGAAAGCGTTCATCTGTGTGATTTTCCGAAGGTTGAGGAGTCTTGGATTGACACCGACCTTGAGAAGAACATGGAAGAGGTTCTCGACATCGTTGTTCTCGGACGTGCATGCCGTAACGCAAGCAACATCAAGCAGCGTCAGCCGATGTCCGATATGTATGTTAAGAATGACCTCACTCTGAATGATTTTTATAAGGAAATCATTGAGGACGAGTTGAATGTGAAGAACGTTGAGTTCCGTGAGGATGTCAGCGAGTTCACCGGTTATACCTTCAAGCCGCAGCTTCGTACGCTCGGAAAGCGTTTCGGTGCGAAGATTAATGCCGTTAAGGAAGCTCTTCTTTCTCTGGATTCCGCTAAGGCTATGGCAGAAATCAACGAGACCGGCTCCGTAACCGTAACCGTTGACGGCAATGCTGAAGTTATCGCCAAGGAAGACCTCTTAATTGAGGCTAAGAAGGTGGAAGGCTATGTTTCCGATTCCGACGGCAAGGTTACCGTAGTCATGAATACAAACCTGACTCCCGAGTTAATCGAGGAAGGTTATGTTCGCGAGGTTATCAGTAAGGTTCAGACAATGCGTAAGGAAGCTGATTTCGAGGTAATGGATCACATCACCCTTTCCGTTTCCGGCAACGTTAAGATTGCAGATGTCTGCCGCCGCAACGAAGCCTTCATCAAGAAGACCGTACTTGCCGACACGCTTCTTTTCGAAGCAATGGAGGCTGACAACGTGAAGGATTGGAACCTGAACGGCGAAGATGTCACCATTGGTGTAAAGAAGAACTAAAATTGTTTTTCTGGCGCAGGCACACGCCTGTGCGGAGAGAATTTGTCACAAGCATAACACGCGTTTTTCGTGTAGCGTTTCGCAAACGAAACATTTTATTCTAACAGATACTTTCTTCTCTCGTTTCCGAGACTAAGTCTTCTCGGAAACGAGAGATTGCAGGTATTTCTTTCTTTTTTCTGATTATACAGGTAATCATGCAACCGTATCTGCTGGTTGTATCACTTATATTACCTGTGAAATCCCATAATTCTTTTATCTACAGGCATAATATAGTATCTTTGGGCGCAAACAAAGGTAGTAAGATGCATGTGAAATCCATTGTTTTCAATTTTTACAGGCAAAGACTCTTTAATTTTATGCTACAGGGCAAGCTGCTATACCTGTGAAAGTGATTGTTGGTTGTTTTTGCCGGTAAAAGGTATAAGAAGGCTGGTTATTCAGCGTTCATAACAGCCGAAACATCACATTTTCAGAAGTTACAGACGACACTTTTTGTTGTAAACATATTTGGTATCAATGGAATATAAATCAAGAAGTCTTTGGCTTCAAACAGTTATCAAAATACTACAATCATCATGGGGGATGATATATGCAAAAAAAGATTATTGAATGGCTTTCGGAAGAGAGCAAAAGAATTGAGAAGGTGCAACATGCGGTAGAAAAGGATTTAAGACATTTACCTAAAGGGGGCATTGAAGTCAACAAAGTGCGTAACAAGTATTATCAGTATTATTTAGTGGTTAAAGAAAGTGAGAAGACGAAAAGAATCTATTTATCCAAAAAGAAACATACAGTGATTGCCGATTTGATTCAAAGGGCATATGAAGAAAGACTTCTTCGTGTACTTAATCGAAGAAATGAAGCCATGGTAAAACTTAAGAAAGAATTAATCGATACGGACCCATATAGCGTATTCCAGAATGAAACGGAGGGCAGAAAAGCTTATATTCGTCCCATGTTCGTCCCTGAAAGCCAATACATAGAAAACTGGTATAAAGAAATGTCAGGCAATCAGAATACATTTCCTATGGAATATACTTATGCAACGCTTAAAGGAGAGAAGGTACGTTCAAAATCCGAGAAGATGATTGCCGATAATTATTATCTGAAGGGTATTCCTTATGTTTATGAACCTAGTCTTAAACTGAAAGATGGTCGGAATCTCTATCCGGACTTTGCAGTTTTGAATGTTTCCGATAGAAAAACATACTATCATGAACATTTTGGTATGATGGATGATCCGGCATATCGGGCAGCTGCTGTAGAAAAGATGCGAGACTATAATAAGAGCGGTTTCTGGCTGGGCGAGGTTATGCTCTATACTTTTGAGGGAAGAGATATTCCTTTTGAACAGGAGGAAATGGATAGAATCATAGAACACTTTCTTGCAAAAGAAACATAAGGTAAGTGTTGGTAAATGCAATACTGTACTTAGGACTTGATTTTACATGTAAAATTTTCAATACTGAAGAAATGCATGTAAAAATCACCCCGTTTTCCTTATAAAAAATCAAAATCACATGTATACCAGCAGAAAATGTGAAATCACGGGTATTATTCGGAATCTATATTGATAATATGAAGATTTTTTGCATGTAAAAGAATTATTATGTGATTTTTACAGGTGCTTAGGGCGTGGAGGATTTGATGGGAATGCTAGAAATACATGTATCTTTCAGAATAGGACATTCTTACAGGTATTGGTAATGGCAAAGGCGTGCTTCTTCTAAAAGGAATTTGTAGCCTCTTGGATGCTGAAAGCAACTATTTGGGGCTTAATACTTTTTTTAAAACATTTTTTCGATGGTATATCTTTCTGTGTTACTACAGTTTTTCCATCACCGCATAATTCATACATACGCCCAACCTCATATTGAAATTTTGTCCGAAATGTGCGAAAATATAAAAGATTGGGCGGCATATGGTAAACGCAGAGGCTGGGCACTAAAATGGCTCCGGAAACATAAAAGAACGTACAATTACTTGGAGAAAGGATAATATACTATGGACAACAAGACTATTCTTGCGGAAGGCAAGGCAATACTTGGAATCGAGTTTGGTTCAACAAGAATTAAGGCAGTAGCGATTGACGAAAAAGGCAATGTGCTTGCACAGGGCGACCATGGTTGGGAGAACCGCTATGAGAACGGTGTGTGGACCTACAGTGAGGAGGATATCCGCACAGGACTTCAGGATTGTTATGCGAATCTTGCGGCCAATGTAAAGAATGAGTACGGAGTGACTCTTACAAGTTTCGCGGCTATCGGTATCTCTGCTATGATGCACGGCTATCTTGCTTTTGACCAGGCTGGAAAGCTTCTGGTTCCTTTCCGTACATGGAGAAATACAATTACCGAAGAGGCAGCTGCGAAGCTGACTAAGGCATTCGGATTCAATATTCCGCAGAGATGGAGCATTGCGCACATCTATCAGGCTATGCTGAATAAAGAGGCTCATGTCAATGACATCGCACACTTCACGACGCTTGCCGGATGGGTTCATGAGGAACTGACCGGTGAGAAAGTACTTGGCGTCGGTGATGCATCCGGTATGTTCCCGATTGATTCGGCAACTGGTCAATATGATGCGAAAATGCTTGACATCTTCGATACGCTTCCGGAAGCAAAGGCTGTATCATGGAAGCTTCGCGACATTCTGCCGAAGGTACTTTCTGCAGGCGAGTCCGCAG
The DNA here is from genome assembly GCA_045627305.1 of Lachnospiraceae bacterium. Taxonomy (GTDB): domain Bacteria; phylum Bacillota; class Clostridia; order Lachnospirales; family Lachnospiraceae; genus ISDg. The sequence goes on along the minus strand of JAZQNM010000032.1, from coordinate 16,543 downwards.
GTGTACTTACCGAGGCAGGCGCAAAGTTCCTCGATGTATCCGGTAACCTCGTTGCAGGCATTCCGTTATGTCCGCCGGAGGGTGATGCAGGTACCGGTATGACCGCAACGAACAGTGTGGGCTTGAGAACCGGTAACATTTCTGCCGGAACCAGCGTATTCGCTATGGTTGTTCTCGAGAAGCCTCTCACCAAAGTATATCCGCAGATTGACCTTGTTACTACTCCGGATGGTGCTGCTGTCGCAATGGTACACTGCAATAACTGTACTTCCGATATCAATGCATGGGTAAACCTGTTCGGTGAATTCGGGAAAATGATGGGCTACGATATTAAGATGGGCGACCTCTTCACAAAGCTTTATTCTTCTGCACTTGATGGGGACCCGGATTGCGGTGGACTTCTTTCCTATAACTTTATCTCCGGTGAACCGGTTGTGAATGTGGAAGAAGGAAAGCCCACGGTTATCCGTACTGCAGAAAGCAAATTTACATTGCCGAACTTTATGAGAATGCATATGTATTCCGCTCTCGGTGCATTGAAGGTTGGTCTTGATCTTCTTCTGAAAGAAGAGGGTGTCAAGGTTGATAAGATGCTTGGCCACGGCGGATACTTCAAGACTCCGATTGTCGGGCAGAAAATTGCAGCCGCAGCAGTAGGCGCTCCCGTTTCCGTTATGGAGACTGCAGGCGAAGGCGGTGCATGGGGTATCGGTCTTCTTGCGGCTTATATGCTTAACTGCAAAGCCGGCGCAGGAAAGACTCTTCAGCAATATCTTGATGATGTAATCTTCTGTGACATGAAGGCAGAAACACTTGCGCCTGACGCATCTGATATTGCAGGATTTGAAGCATTTATGAAGAATTTCAAGGCAGGACTTTCTCTTTAAGAACTCAAGGCAGGACTTTCACTTTAAGGCTGTCGAGGTGGCAGGACTCCTAGGAAATCGTCAATCTTTCCGACTAAGTAAAGCACGTTGTGACTGAGATTGTCGATGCAGACCTATGACGGAATACAAGTCGGAAACACGGAAAAAGTGAACTAAGGCATTTTGACCTGAAAAAAGCAGGTTGAAATGCCTTTTTCTTTTTGTCATAATATAGTTAGCGTAACAGAGAGGAGGCAGCAACCATGGCGGGTAAGATTATCCGAATGATAGATATTTTCACACGCAAAAAGCTGATGAATCAGCAGACCTACGACGAAGCGGAGGCAAAGGAGGCTGAAGCAGCAATGGAAGAATTTGACAAGATTGCTGCTGAAATGGACGAGGATACGATAGACGAGTACATTCTCGGACGGGAGGTTTCCAAACATACCGGTTGATTTTCGGCAGACTGCGGGCACCCACTTCAAGTGGGTGCTTTTTTGTATCATAGGAAGTTGCGTTGCATTTCCTATGATACAAAAAACGCTCCGCTAAGGATGCGCACTCGGCGCGTAGAGTTTCGCAAGCGAAACTCTTTGTTCTATACTCAGGAATTCCTATGTTATTTTTCTTGCGGCTTTAGTTGAAAAAACGACTGAAAAAACGGTTGTGTGAAAAAGTGCTGACACAAATAACGAGATATTGTGGTGGTATGGCAATTTTGCCATAAGAAAAGACGAAATATTGCGTCAGTTTTACAACAAAAGCGGTTATATTTGTGCATATCGTATGATAAAATGGGTTAAAACACCGAGAGTAATTGTGTAAAAATGTACAAAATGTCAAAAAGATGCTTATAGAAGTAAAAGATTTCCATTTACTTAAAGCAAAAATATACTATAATCATAATTAGATGTGGGTAGAGTGACAGCAAAAAGTATATATTTGCTCTTAGATGTCCGAAGTGGGGTGACATTTAAGAAAGAAAGGCAGTAGAAATGAACAAAAAATCTTTACTCGCAGTAGTATTTATATTGATTATGTCGTGTGCATTCCTTACGGGATGTAAAGACGATGCCGAGGAAGCTTGGGGCTATGCTTACGATTCGAACACCCCGGTTCTCGCCTTCTTGAAAGACGGTACGGCACAGTATCACGGTAAGGATTTCAAGAGCTACGAAGTCACCGATAAGGTAATTCGCCTGACCGATGATAAAGGCAATGTTACCGAAATTAAGTATTACGATGACAAAGAGAAGAGATACATCTACGAGAATAAGACATACGAATATACATACGGCGATGACAATACACAGTTGATTGGTGTATGGGAGAACGCAGATACCGCAAGTTTCCAGTTTACTGCGAAGGGAACATTCCTTGAGGATGGTATCTTCCCGGGACATTATTATGTGGATGAGGAAGAACATAGTATCAAACTCGCATATAATGATCCGATGCCTGACATCTACCTGTATTATTCTATTGAAGGCGGCATTCTTACAATCGAATATCCTTGGCCGCTGTTAAAATGCGATCAGTAATCGCATCCCAATTCGTTCGTTAGCGGAAACGCTTTCGATACATCAGCGTAAGCTGAAATAACATTTTATTTTTCATAGGAGGAAATCATGAAAAAATTTCTTGCAACACTTTTGGTTGTTGTAACTGCTTTTTCTCTTTGCGCTTGTACGGCTGGGAAAAAGGACGACAAGACCACTCTTAAGATGTGGTGTATCGCTACTGTAGCTGACTCCAACCGTCATTCCTACGAAGCAGCTATCAAGGATATGGAAACCAAGTATCCTGATGTAAAGCTTGAGTGGGAAGCTATTGAGAACGAAGCTTACAAGACTAAGATTAAGGCTGCCGTTACCGGTAATGAAATGCCTGATATCTTCTTCACATGGTCCTGCGCATTCCTTGAGGATTTCGTAAAGGCTGATCGTGTATACTGCCTCGACGAAGCTTACACCGCATTCGCTAATGACCTTCCGGAGAAGATGTGCAAGAACACAACTTATGATGGAAAGAAATACGGCGTTCCGTTGACCATGAACATCGTTGGCCTTTTCGCTAACATGGAACTTCTTAAGAAGGTTGGTTACGATGCAATGCCTAGTACCTATGATGAGCTCATCACTTGCTGCGATAAGCTTGTTGCTGCTGGTATCATTCCGTTTGGTTGTGCAGGAAAAGAGACTTGGTGTGTAACTGAGTACCTCGAGTCCATCATTGAGAAGAACATCGGTGCACAGGCACTTGATGATGTATTCTTGGGCAGAGCTACTTGGGATAACCAGGGTATCGCTGATTCCGTAAAGATTTTCCAGGAAATGATTGACAAAGAGTACTTCGATCCCGATGGTGTAGCTCTTTCCAACGACGAAGTTAAGGCTAACTTCATGGCTGGCAAGTATGCATTCTATATGAATGGTACTTGGAACTGCGCTGACTTCAGTCTTGCTGCTGACTTTAAGGATAAAGTTCAGGTTGCTGAATTCCCGGTTATCAACTCTAGTGCATCTAAGCTTGGACAGCTTATCGGCGGACCTTCCGATACTCTTGCTGTAGCTAAGTCTTCTAAGAATGCTAAACTCGCTGCTGAGTTTACATTCAACCTTGGTAAGTTGATCTGCAAGTACGGTTACCTCGATGGTTGTGGTCTTCCGGCTTGGAACGTTGACTATGATGAGTCTACTGTAAATCCTTTGACTCAGTCTGTTGCTAAGATCGTTGCTGCTTCTGATTATATGGTACTCTTCGGTGATACCGCTCAGAACGCTACCGACGCTCAGAAGTACCTTGAGTATGTTGCTAAGGTTTACACCAGTGACATTGATGGTGCTGGATTCATCGCTGGCTTGACAAAAGCTATCAGATAATTAATTAATTGATTATTTGAGAAAATGGGGTGGCCTTTCCACTAGTCCGGAGAGGCCGCCTTTTTTAAGGAAGGCAGGACATCATGAAGAAAAGAAAATTATATGATGGACTTACGATTTTTCTGTTTTTGTTGCCTGCACTGATTCTTTTCGTAGGAATTTTGGTTGCACCGTTGATTTCTTCGGTATACCATAGTTTCTTCGAATGGAATGGTATCGGCACGAAAAAGTTTATCGGTCTTGAAAACTACAAGCTTCTTTTTACCGGAGAAGAAGTTCCGATTCTGAAGGCTGTTAAGAATGCATTGCTTCTTGCTGTAATGTCAGTATTCATTCAGTTGCCTCTTTCACTCGGACTTGCACTTCTTCTTGGTAAGGGAATTAAGGGCGAACGTGCATTCCTTTCCATTAACTTCTTGCCGGTATTGATTTCTACAGTTGTTATCGGTCAGTTGTGGAAGAAGATTTATGCACCGGAAGGACTTATTAACGGTTTGCTTCGCTCAATGAACATTCTGAAGGAAGGCGACCGCAATATTTTGTGGCTGGCAGAATCCAGTAAAGGTCAGCCGGATTGGTTGATTTTGATCTCTTGTTTCATCCCGATGTTATGGCAGTACGTTGGTTACCATATGCTTCTTATGTATGCAGGTGTAAAGAGCGTATCTCCTGATCTTCGTGAGGCTGCAAAGATCGATGGTGCAACCGACTGGCAGATCGACAAATATGTTGTTATTCCTTCAATGAAGCAGATTCTGAAAGTAAGTGTTATCTTCTCCGTTACAGGTTCATTGAAATCTTATGACTTGATTTCCGTTTTGGCTTTGAACAAGACGAGAAATGCAGCGGTTCCGAGTACCTTACTTATGGACCAGATTTCAGCTTGGTACAGATATGGCGTGGGTAGTGCCATTGCTGTTGTGCTGATTATTCTTTGCTTCGTGTTCGCATTGTTAATAGGCGCTATTTTCAAGGAGAGAGATTGATATGGCTACACCGAAATTTAGTGATAACATTTATGACATGTATCATGTTAGGAAGACCAATAAAGTTGTTCAGGTAATTATTTGGATTTTCCTCTTTGTTTGGGCCGTTATCAACCTGTTCCCGTTGTACTGGATGTTTACATTCTCCTTGAAGGACAATCAGCAGATTCTTACAACGAACAGATTCGGCTTGCCGAAAGGTTGGCCCAATGAATGGCTCTGGAGCAACTATAAGAAAGCAACTGATGTAGGTAACATCGGCCGCTACTTTGCAAACAGCCTTATTGTTACGGCTTGTGCAATCGTATTGACGATTATTGCTGCTACAATGGCAACTTATGCCATTACCCGAATCAAATGGAGATTGAGCGATGCTACCAATAAGCTTTTTATGCTTGGTATCACAATCCCGATTCAGGCATCCATTATTCCTGTATTCTTGATTCTGAAGAAATTCGAATTGCTGGATTCTTACATTGCATTGATTATTCCTTATGCAGCATTTGCATTGGCAATGGCAATCTTGATTATTACAGGATTTATGACAGAGATCCCGAAGGATCTTGATGAAGCAGCATATATTGATGGATGCGGACGTGCTAAGGTATTCTTTAGCATTATCGTTCCGCTTATGAAACCCGCTGCAGCTACCGCAAGTATTTATACATTCCTTCAGTGCTGGAATGAGTTGATGTTCGCACAGACATTCAATACCAGACAGGAAATTATGACACTGCCTGCAGGTATTCAGCAGTTGACCGGTAGTTTCACGGTTGAATGGGGTCCGATTGGTGCTGCACTTGCTTTGGCTACATTTCCTACCGTTATTATCTATATTCTCCTTAGTAAGAGAATTCAGGAAAGCTTCATTGCCGGAGCTATCAAGGGTTGATTACGGTAGATTGTCAGAAATGTTTATGAAGAAAAAAAGTAAAGTCTTAATGACTGTTATGACGCTGTAGGCGGTTTCGAAAGAACCGTTTACAGCGTTTTTTCTTTGGAGCAATCAGATAAGAATGTGCAGATTTCTTGATTGGATAACATATCGAAAAGAATGCAATGGCAGAAAGGATTGGTGTTTTCGTAACTTGCAAAGTGGAATTTATTGTGGTAAGATTTTAAGAAAGCAAAAAATTACACATAAAGCATTACATCCTCCGGGAGAAAGAAGTATGGACGAACCGAGCAAGTCACAGACACAAGTGCCTGCGAATATTGGTAAAAAGAAAGAAACGATTGATCAGGGAATGAGAAGGGTCGTTACAATGAGCCTTCTCATTCTTATGGTGGCTTTTATTATTTCCTTTATCGTAATTATGGTAAAGGAACGTAAAGATAATGAAGCCAAGGACGCGGTTACCGTACTGAACAGTGTGCAGAGTAGCATAGAGTCTGCAATGCGAAGCTATGTGGAAATCTCAACGCTTGTAATGATTGACCAGGATGTAAGAAATTTCCTAAATGCGGAGGATGTAGACCCCGGTCTTTCGAACGATGCCAGATTCAGTACGCTGAATATCATAAGTGTTTGCGACAATGTAGACTCCGTGCACATTTTCCGAGATGACAGAAAGTATGTGCAGACTTCCAAAGAAAAATATGACATCGTTTGGGGACGAATGGATGAAACGAGTTGGAAGGCTCCGATTCAGCGGCAACGAGGCGGTGCCATCATAAAGATTAACGGTAACGGAGCAGTTTATAATAAGAATCATAAACCTATTCTGACAATCTGTCGTGATATTTATGATATCAACTCACAGGAGAGAATCGGAATTCTTCTGATGAGTATATCGAACAGCCTGTTGGAGAGTATTGTCAATGCACAGAGCAATAATAGAATCTGCATTATAGGCGACCACGGTCTGTTTCTGACAGGAGATGAGGAACTTGCAGAGTATTATGAAGCAAGTTTTACCAGAGAACATATTCATTCCAAAAGTGCCGTCATTGATGGGCATCATGGAACGGTATCCGGATATCAGATTCCGGACATGCCATTAGTTGTAATGTGTTTCACAAGCTCAGGAATAGGTAACATGTCATTAGAGAGTGCACTTTGTCTTGCATTGCTTGTTGCGTCCTTTATTGTGGCATTGCTGCTTGCAGGCGCATATATCTCTTCGCATATTACACATCCGATTGTTGCACTTACGGGAGAGATTGAGAGAACGAAAGAAGCCGGCTGGCTCGAAACGGTTACAATGGAATTACCCGACAATGAAATCGGTACGCTTGGAGAAAGTTATAATAAAATGATTGAGCATCTGAATGAACTATTTGAGAGCTTAATCGAGAAGGAGAAAACCATTCAGAGGGCTGAAGTACGAGTTCTGCATGAGCAGATAAAGCCTCATTTTCTATATAATTCACTTGAAACCATCAGCGCCTTGGCAATTGATGCAGGAGCTACGGATGTGCATTCCGCACTGGAAACACTTGGGAGTTTCTTCCGAAACTTCCTTAGTCAGGGCGCAATGGAAATTCCGTTAGAGAAGGAAATAAAGATTATTCAGGATTATCTGTCACTACAGAAGCTTCGTTATGGTGATATTATTGAAGATCAGTACGAAGTGACGGAAGATGCATCTCAGGCTATTATACCGAAACTGATTCTGCAGCCACTTGTGGAGAACGGACTTTATCATGGAATCCGCCAAAAGGGAGAGCCCGGTATCATTCAGATTCGGTCCTGGTTGGATGATAAGGATTTATATATTGTGGTAAAGGATACCGGTGTTGGTATGCCACAGGAAACTATTGACCATATACTTGGAACCAAATGGGTAGCAAGAAACCGCGACGAGCAGGAAAAACCCGGCTTTGGTCTTTCCGGGACAATAGAACGTGTCCGTTATTTCTGCGGTAAAGAAGATGTAGTCAAAATAAGCAGTGTTGTAGGGGAATATACGGAGATTGAGTTCTTCATTCCAAAAGAAAAAACAGAAAGGGCAGAAACAAATGTATAAAGTAATGTTAATTGATGACGAAGAGTCTGCAAGAAGATTAATGAAGGCATCTATTGATTGGGCCGAACTTAACATGGAAGTCTGCGGAGAGGCAGCCAGCGGGATTGAGGCAATCAATGTCATAGATGAAATGCGTCCTGATATTGCATTTGTCGATATCAATATGCCGTTTATGAACGGAATTGAGTTTACCGAGATAGCAACCAAACGTTATCCGCACCTCATTATTATCATTATGACTGCCTTTGATCAGTTTGAGTATGCAAGAAAGTGCGTCAGTCTTCCTGTTTTCGAGTATATGCTGAAACCGATTGTACGTGCCGAGGTTACCAAAACTCTGAAAAAAGCCAAGGAACGTCTTGATGAACAGAAGGGCAATTTCGAGGCAGAGGAAAATGCAAAGGATAACCATAGCGATAGCAAAGCAACCATTGAGCAGATTAAAAAATATATTCGTGCAAACTATACGGATTCCAAATTGAATCTGATGTCAGTCAGTCTGAAGTTTGGATTTAGTTCCAGCTATCTCAGTCGTAAATTCAAGCAGGAGACCGGGCAACATTTCATAGAATATCTGACGGAATGCCGTATGGAGAATGCGATGCGCCTTGCAGAGCAGAACACAAAGATGTTTGTAGCATCTGCGGAAGTCGGGATTCCTGACCCGAACTATTTCGGTCGTTGCTTTAAAAAATATGTCGGAATGAGTTATTCGGATTATGTGATAGAGCATGCAAAACCTGAGGCTTAAAGCAATCACCTGTTTTAAGAATCACCCATTGTAACAAAAAAACGTTCACATTTCGCGAAAATTTGTGTGGTTTCTCCGTGTTACTTGTGTTATAATGGCGAAGTATTTATGCCAAAATGGCAGAAGTGTATCCGGACGGGACTGCAGCAGATGTTGCAATGGCCTGTCTTAGAATAGGAGCTTGATTATGGTAGTGAATAAGAAAGAATTTAAAAAGAGTGTACAGGATTATCTGAAGACATTCTATCGCAGAACGGTTGAAGATGCGACACAGCAGCAGATTTACTCTGCAGTTGCATTTGCCGTTAAAGACTATATTGTAGATCAGTGGGCGGCAAGCCAGAAGGAATTCGAGGTTAAGGATGCAAAGACCGTATACTATCTCTCGATGGAATTCCTTATGGGTCGTGCACTCGGAAATAATATCATTAACCTGAAGGCTAATAAGGAAATCAGAAAGGCACTTGAGGAACTCGGTCTTGATTTGGATGACATTGAGGACCAGGAGCCGGATGCAGCACTCGGTAACGGCGGCCTCGGCCGTCTTGCGGCATGCTTCCTTGATTCCCTTGCAACGCTTGGTTACCCTGCATACGGATGCGGAATCCGTTACAAGTACGGTATGTTCAAGCAGGAGATTAAGGACGGATACCAGGTAGAACGTCCGGATGACTGGCTTGTTGACGGCAATCCGTTTGAGATTAAACGTCCGGAATACGCATGCGAGGTTAAGTTTGGCGGTTATGTGCGTTATTCCAGAGATGAAGAGGGGCATGAGCATTTTACTCAGGAGGGCTATCAGTCCGTAATGGCGATCCCTTATGACCTTCCCATCGTCGGTTATGGCAATAATGTTGTAAACACGCTTCGTATCTGGGATGCGGAAGCAATCGATACATTTAATCTGGCAAGCTTTGACCGCGGCGATTATCACAAGGCTGTTGAGCAGCAGAATCTTGCAAGATTGATTTGTGAGGTGCTTTATCCGAATGATAATCATTATGCAGGTAAGGAACTTCGTCTGAAGCAGCAGTATTTCTTCGTGTCCGCAAGTATTCAGCGTGCCGTGAAGAAATATATGGAGCATCACGATGATATTCACGGTCTTGCTGACAAGGTGGTATTTCAGTTAAATGATACGCACCCGACCGTTACGGTTCCTGAGTTGATGCGTATTCTGATGGACGAGTACTTCCTTAGCTGGGACGAGGCATGGAGCATTACATCACGCTGCTGTGCATATACAAACCACACAATCATGTCCGAAGCTTTGGAAAAATGGCCGATTGAGCTGTTCTCCCGCCTGCTTCCCCGTGTATACCAGATTGTTGAGGAGATTAACCGTCGATTCTCCATTCAGATTCAGGAGCGTTATCCCGGAAATTATGAGAAACTGCAGAAGATGGCTATCCTCATGGATGGTCAGGTGCGTATGGCAAATCTTGCCATCGTAGCAGGCTTCTCCGTAAACGGTGTTGCAAGATTGCATACGGAGATTTTAAAGAAGGAGCAGCTTCGTGACTTCTATGAGATTTTCCCTGAGAAATTTAATAATAAGACCAACGGTATCACACAGCGTCGTTTCCTCCTTCACGGCAATCCGCTTCTTGCAAGCTGGGTAACCGGTAAGATTGGAGACGAATGGATTACTGACCTTCCGCACCTCGATGAGTTAACGGTATATGCCGATGACAAGAAGTGTCAGAAGGAGTTTATGAATATCAAATATCAGAATAAACTTCGTCTGTGTCAGTATATTAAAGAGCATAACGGAATCGAAGTGGATCCCCGCTCGATTTTCGATGTTCAGGTTAAGAGATTGCATGAGTACAAGCGTCAGCTGTTGAACATTCTTCATGTGATGTATCTCTATAATCAGCTTCGTGTGAACCCGGATATGGAGTTCTATCCGAGAACATTTATCTTTGGAGCTAAAGCGAGTGCAGGGTATCGTCGTGCGAAGGCAATCATTAAGCTGATTAACAACGTTGCCGATGTGATTAATAACGATAAGAGCATTAAGGGCAAGCTTAAGGTTGTATTTATCGAGAACTACCGTGTTTCCAACGCTGAGTGGATATTCGCTGCTTCCGATGTTTCCGAGCAGATTTCGACTGCCAGCAAGGAGGCTTCAGGTACCGGTAATATGAAGTTTATGCTGAACGGTGCGGTTACAATCGGTACGATGGATGGAGCCAATGTTGAAATCGTTGAGGAAGTCGGCGAGGAGAATGCATTCATCTTCGGTCTTTCCTCCGATGAAGTTATCAATTACGAGAACAACGGTGGTTATAATCCTCGTGAGATTTACAATACTGACCAGGATATCCGTATGGTAATGACGCAACTGATTAACGGATTCTACAGCCCGGATGACCCGGAGCTGTTCCGCGAGCTTTATAATTCCCTTCTTGATGCCAATGGCGGCGAGCGTGCGGACCAGTACTTCATTTTGAAGGATTTCCGTTCCTATGCGGAAGCGCAGAAACGTGTGGAAGAGGCATATCGCGATGAAGCACGTTGGGCTAAGATGGCAATGCTCAATGTTGCTAAGTCCGGCAAATTCAGTTCCGACCGTACAATTGAGGAGTACGTAAAGGATATCTGGCATTTGGATAAGGTTACTGTAGAATTATAAAGAATTGCATATATGACCGAAAAAGATTATCAACTGGAACAATTAAGAAAGAAAGCATTGACTTGGGGAAGAATCAGTATTCCGACACTGATTGCTTCAACAATTCTTTTATTCTTATGCGTTTTTATTTATGATTCCGAACATAAGCCGAGCAATCCGGCGCTGATTTGGATTTCTTTAGCCGGTATACTTTTGGGAGGTATCGGACTAAGTGTATATATTTCCAAGAAGACGACATTCGAGGAGAAAATGAAAACCCGTTATGCAATGTTGGCAGCACAGGGAATGTTTGAGAATTTTTCGTATGAACCCAATAAGGGCATTTGGGAAGTTGATTATTCTAATCTGGAATTCGCAAATAGTGGGAACAGCTATAAATCGGAAGATTACTGCGCCGGATACTGCAAAGGAATAGAATTTCGCATGGCAGATGTCAGGGCAGGGAACTCCACGAAGAATTCTGACTCGGTTTACTTTACCGGGCAGTGGATTGAACTGGGATACGAGCAGGAAGCCGTCATGGATTTGGGTGGCGATATTTTACTGGTTCCAAGAGGCTTTTCGAGTGATACGCCTTATGACAGAAAGCGATTTCTCAGGTGGCATACCCGTAGGCAAAGAGCGGAGACCGGAGATGCATTGTTCGATGCAACTTTCCATGTTTTTGCTTCAAAGAAGACGAATTTTGCATATATACTGACGCCGGATATGAAGGAGCGTTTGTTGCATATGGCAGCAGCGCATAAGAATCAAGTATTGTTTGGATTTGTCGATGGAAGAATGTATGTATTAATAAATAACGAAAAAGATATGCTGAAATGTTCGCTTTCCGAGCCAATCGATGAGAAAGCACTCGTCAAGGAATACCGTAAGGATTTTGAGACGATTGCGCAGGTAATCGAGGAGCTTGGACTTGTTACGGAATCGGCACTGCAAGACCTCGATGATTTTGAAAAGGATTCGGATGAGATGATGCCGGAGACGTATGACAAGCTTCAGACGAGAACAATGTTTTAACGAATTACTGCCCGTGATTTGCTTGCCAAATTCACGGGCAGATGTTATTCTATGGCATAGAGTACGAAAGAGGTGGTGAGGTTATGGCATTCCGCTTGGAACTTCCCGAGGATGTTAAGACGATTATCGAGGCACTTGCCGCAGACGGTTTTGAAGCATATGCTGTCGGCGGGTGTGTTCGTGATGCCCTGCTTCACAGGGAACCGAATGACTGGGATATTACGACCTCTGCCATGCCGACGGATGTTAAGCGGCTGTTTCGCAGGACTGTAGACACCGGAATTGAACATGGTACCGTTACGGTAATGATTGGTTCTGTCGGCTATGAGGTAACGACCTACCGCATTGACGGAGAATATGAGGATTGCCGGCATCCGAACGGAGTCACCTTTACAAAAAGCCTTAGCGAGGACCTTTTACGCAGGGATTTTACGATAAATGCCATGGCATACAATGATAAGAACGGCCTTGTTGACCTGTATCACGGTACGGATGATTTGCAGAACAGGATTATCCGCTGTGTCGGTGACCCGACTGAACGATTTACCGAGGATGCTCTTCGTGTGTTCCGTGCGGTCCGATTTGCCGCACAGCTTGGGTTTACAATCGAACCGGCAACGAAGGATGCAATGAAGGCACTTGCCCCGAATCTGAACAAGGTCAGTGCCGAACGGATTCGTGAGGAATTGAGTAAACTTCTTGCTTCCAATCATCCGGAAGAACTGATTACGGCATCGGAGTGTGGACTGACTGCTTTCTGGCTTCCTGAATTTGACAGGATGCTTGCTACGCCGCAGGAGAATATTCACCATGTCTATGATGTAGGCAATCATACGATTGCAGCCCTGAAGGCACTTCATCAGACCGAGGAGTACCATGAGGCTTCCGAAAAGGAACGGACGATATTAAATTATACTGTGCTTCTTCATGACAGTGCAAAGCCTGTAGTAAAGACCTGTGATGAGGACGGAACGGCACATTTTTACGGACATCAAAAGCACAGTGCGACGCTTGCGGTTGAACTTCTGAAACGCCTGAAGTTTGACAATGAGACAATAGATGTTTCGGAGAAACTGGTGAGAAACCATGACTCCCGTTTTCAGTTAAAGGACGAGGATGTCTGTACATTTGTCCGAAAATTGATGAACCGTATCGGAGCAGAGAATATGAGATTGCTTTTTGCCGTGCAGAAGGCCGATATTGAGGCGCAGAACCCTCTTTTCTTTGAGGATGGCATGTCACGACTGCGTCGTATGGAGGAAGCGTATGAAGAGGTTGTCGAAAGAAAGCAGTGTGTCAGCCTGAAGACGCTTGCCGTAAAGGGGGCGGATTTGATTGCTCTTGGTTATCATCCCGGACCGGAGTTCGGAGAGATTTTAAACGGACTTCTTACGGATGTCCTGGAAAATCCGGAGCACAACACAAGGGAATACCTGCTTTCCAAGATTACAAGGGATAATTAAAATAAACAGTTTCAGAGGAGAAAATCAATCGGTTTTTCTCCTCTTTTTCTTGTTTTTTCGGGAAAATGTGTTGCATTTTCCTCCTGTTTCCTGTAAATTAGTTGTGTATGGCAACGCACCGACGCAGTAAAGTGCAAATGCGCTGCCGGAAAGGGAAATCTATATATGGGTGATATTAATATCTGGGAAGTAATCGCATTTGTGATTTACTTTGTTGTAGTTCTGGGTGTCGGAATATACTTCTTCATGAAATCGAAGAAGGAATCCGGAGAGAAGAGTTACTTCCTCGGCGGACGAAATATGAACGGTGCGGTTGCAGCACTTTCTGCCGGCGCTTCCGATATGAGTGCGTGGGTTCTGATGGGACTCCCCGGTGCTATTTATGCATCCGGTTTCGGCCAGATTTGGATTAGTGTAGGCCTGTTCATCGGAACGGCGTTGGCTTGGATTTTCATTGCCCCGAGACTTCGTACCTTCTCAATTGCAGCAGATGATGCCATTACGATTCCACAGTATCTGACGAAACGTTTTAAGTCTGAGAATAAGGCTTTGCAGGTTTCTGCAGCCATCGTATTCATTATTGTATATTGTATCTATTCAGCATCCAGTATTTCTGCATGCGGAGACCTGTTCCAGAGTGTATTTGGTCTTTCTGATGATGCGCGTACATGGGCAATGGTAATTGCAGCGGTAATCATTGTTGTATATACCTTCCTTGGCGGTTTCAATGCCGTATGTTGGACCGACTTCTTCCAGGGTCTTCTTATGCTTGCAGCATTGATGATAGTGCCGATTGTAGCTGCCGTGGCTGTTAAGGCAGGAAAAGGTACAGAGCCGATTCTTTCCACCACGTACTACAATCTTTTCGGTACCGAGAAGTTCGACGGGAACAGCATTCTGACTGTTCTTTCCGGCCTTGGCTGGGGCCTTGGATATTTCGGTATGCCTCATATTTTAATCCGTTATATGTCCATCAAGTCTAAAAAAGAGATGAACCGTTCCCGTGTCATCGGAACCTCATGGACATTCCTGATTCTTGTTATGGCTACGATAGTTGGTATCGTAGGCAGAAAGTATCTTGGCGATGCACTGTTAGCACCGGGTGCCAAGGACAGTATGGTATTTGTCAATATGGTTAAAGCGCTGTTCCCTGCATTTCTCGTGGGTGTTCTGCTTTCTGCCATTCTTGCGGCTTCCATGAGTACTGCGGATTCACAGCTCCTTGCAAGTTCCTCCGCTTTCTCCAGTGATATCTACAGAGATGTCATTCTGAAGAAAGGGAAGACTGCAGATGAGAAGTCCGAGGATAACAAGGTTATGTGGGCAGGTCGTTTTGTAGTTCTGTTCGTATGTATTGCGGCTTTGGTGATTGCACTTCTTCCGAACAGCGGAAGTATTATGGATCTTGTATCCGATGCATGGGCTGCATTCGGTTCCGCATTTGGTCCGGTTATCATTCTTTCCCTTTACTGGAAGAGATTTAACTACCAGGGTGCTGTAGCCGGTGTTATCTCCGGTTTTACCGTAGATGTGGTTTGGAGATATGCACTTCATACAACCGAATTGGCGAAACTTTATGAGATTATCCCCGGCTTTGCAATTGGTCTGATTGTCAGCATTATTGTTACGCTGAATACTGCTAAGCCTTCTGAAGAGGTTGAAGCACTTTTTGATAAGGGTGTAGCTCTTCTTTCTGAGGAAGATGCCGAATAATTGTAAAGTTTTTTCGCTTCTTCGATTGATTCTTTTCGCTTGAGGATGTATGATAATAGTAATAATGTATGTAAGGAGAGTATTACCATGAAGAGACCTAACGAAAGAAAACCTCTTGTTAAGAATATTTACACGGCTGATCCGTCAGCACATGTATTCGATGGCAAGATTTACATTTACCCTTCTCACGATGTTGAGAGAGATGTTCCGGATGATGATAACGGTGACCAGTACATGATGGAGGACTATCACATTCTTTCCATGGATAGCTTGGATTCCGAGTGCGTGGACAATGGTTGTGCACTTCACCAGGATGATGTTCCGTGGGTTAAGAATCAGATGTGGGCACCCGATGCCATCTGCAAGAACGGACGTTATTATCTCGTATTTCCGGCAAAGGACAAGGATGGAATCTTCCACCTTGGCGTAGCAGAGTCCGATTCTCCGGTAGGCCCCTTCAAGCCGCAGGAGAATTACATCCAGGGCAGCTACAGTATTGACCCCGGCCTTTTACAGGACGATGACGGAAAGGTTTATGTATACTATGGCGGACTTTGGGGCGGACAGCTCGAGATGTGGCAGTCCGGTTCCTTCAATCCCGATGAGAAACGTCCGGAGGGTGATGAGCCTGCACTTGGACCGATGTTCGCACAGTTTAGTGAGAATATGGACAGCTTCGTAACCGTTCCCAAGCATGTTACAATTTTGGACGAGAACGGTGAGCCGCTGAAGGCTAAGGATGAGGATCGCAGATATTTCGAAGGACCTTGGATGCATAAGCATCACGGCAAATACTATCTTTCCTATTCTACCGGTACTACCCACTACATCTGCTATGCAGAGGCAGACAAGCCGGAAGGCCCGTTTACCTATAAGGGCCGCATTATGGAGCCGGTACTTGGTTGGACAACCCATCATTCTATCGTTAACATCGATGGAGACTGGTATCTGTTCTACCATGATTGCGAGTTGTCAGGCGGTGTTACACATGAGCGTTGTGTAAAGTACACCAAGCTTGATATCGATGAGAACGGCAACATCAAGACGATTAAGCCGTACGATGAATTCTAATAATCAGATTTTGAAACAGGGCTGTTAAAAATGCGAAACATTTTTAGCAGCCTTTTCTTTGTGTAGCTTGGGGACGGGGGTGAAGATATCAAAATGATATCTTCACCCCCGTCCCCAAGCTATCATAACTAAATTGAAATTGTAAATTCCAGTGCAGAAGTAAATTCTACCGCACCTTTCAAAT
>JAZQNM010000031.1:0-2582 GCA_045627305.1 Lachnospiraceae bacterium | reverse complement strand
GAAATGTTGTAAATGGTGAAATCAGACATCAGATGCAGGAAGCCAATGAAGATAACAATGCAGGCGGCGATGCAATCAATGCCGGAAGCCAGGTGGTTGTAAACGGACTTTATTCTAGAAAAAAGAAAAAAGGTAAGTCTGTAAATGGAAACGGCTATGGCGGAAAAATGCACGGTAAGGGCGAGGCTGTAAAGGCGGGTGAAAAGGCAACTTCCCATGAGGCTCAGAAGAGTCTTATGAAAAAGGAAATTCAAAGTCATGCCTATAAAGAGAGCGCCCGCGAGGCTGCAAACTCTGCCGGGAGCCTTACGAAGAAATTTGTGGACAAGGCGGAAGATGTAGCCGGAAGACTTGGCGAAGCCGTTGCAGAGAAGCTTGCCGAACTTGTCAGGGAGCATCCACTTGCAGTAGTTATTGCAGCATGCATTCTGATAGTTGTTCTTGTTGTGGTCAGTTCCTTAAGTTCCTGTTCGGTGCTTGCAGGTGGTGGAAACAATATGGTAATTGCTACGAGCTTTACGGCGCAGGACGAAGATATTCTGGCGGTGGAAGACGATTATAAAGGGCTTGAGGCAGAAGTACAGACGGAGATCGATAACATAGAACGGGATAATCCCGGATATGACGAATACAATTATTCACTCTGTGAAATATCGCATAATCCGTTTGAACTGGCGGCACTTCTTACAGTGCTTTATGAAGATTATACCGAGTCGGAAGTTCAAGCAATGTTGGAAACAATCAAATCGTATCAGTACAAGCTTACTAAAGAAAGAGTTGTTGAAACCAGAACGAGGACCGAAACAAGATGGCACTGGGTTACTTATTACAATGATGACGGAACAAGTTATCAGGAATATGAATCCTATGAGGTCGAGGTTGAATATGAATACTATATCTTAAACGTTACGCTTGAGAATAAGGGTATTCAGGCAGCCGTAGATGCTCTTGGATTAAACGAGGAACAGCTACAGCGTTACGCAATTCTTTTGGAAATGAAGGGGAACAAACCGGAGCTTTTCGGTGAGAGTCCTTACGTGAATCCGGGAGTGTCAGCTGAGTATCAGGATTATGATGTTCCGGCGGAGTACCTTACCAATCAGCAGTTTGCCAATATGCTAAACGAAGCAGAGAAGTATCTGGGATATCCGTATGTATGGGGAGGATCAAGTCCTTCAACAAGCTTTGACTGTTCCGGCTTTGTAAGCTATGTAATCAATAATTGCGGTAACGGATGGAACTACGGAAGACTTGGAGCTAATGGTCTTAAGAATGCAACTGCAAGAGTAAACGCAAGTGATGTTAAGCCCGGAGATCTGATTTTCTTCCAGGGAACTTACGATGCGGTAGGAGCAAGTCACGTTGCAATTGTGGTAGACCCGGTGAATAAAATAATGATTCACTGCGGTAACCCGATTCAGTATGCAAGCTATGATACAAATTACTGGCGACAGCATATGTACTGCTACGGAAGAATACAATAGGAGGCATTTTATGTACGAAAAACTTGATAAGCTCCGCGCAGAAGTGACGCGCTGGGAGCAGAAAATTGAAGATGATAAGGCAAAACTCAAGCAGGCCCAGGAGAGACTTAAGGAGGCAGAGCATTCACAGATTATTGCGGATGTCGGTGCACTGAATTTGTCGCCTGAACAGTTGGCAGAATTTTTGAAACTTGTAACTGCCGGCAAGAGTGAAGCAGTAAATACTTCTGTCGGAAATTCCTACAGAAGTACAGTAACAGAATCTGAGTATGAAGATGAAGAGGATAAGGAAACGGAGGATTTCGACGATGAAGAAAACTAAAAACAAAATACTTGGAATGGTATTTACGGCTGTAACTTGTGTTACGGCTTTTTTATTTGGCGCAGCTCCCATAACAGCAATGGCAGGTGGCATTGAATGTACTTGTGAGCATAAGTGCACGGAGGATTGCATTGATCCGGATTGTGATCTTTGCAAAATGGATTATACCCTTTGCTGTGGAGAAGATGAGCCTGAGCCTGATGAATCCGCGGAAGAGCCCATGGAGGAACCTGCGGAAGAAACTGCAGAAGAGATGGGACCGCTCACTCCCGACGGGAATCTGACACTTGTGGATGATTACGGCTCACCTGAGAAAAGCGGGAAACAGTTTATAACTGTTGTTACTAAAGCCGGCAATTATTTTTATATCATTATTGACCGTGATGACAACGGAAATGAAACCGTTCACTTCTTGAATATGGTTGATGAAGCGGATCTTTTATCTTTGATGGATGAGGAAGACGTTGATCAGTATCTTGCCTCAAAAGGAAAAGATGAGCCTGCGGAAGTTGTAACACCTGCTCCTACAGAGGAACCTGAAGAACCGGAACCTGTAGAGGAACCCGAACCAGAAAAGAAAGGTTCGTCAGGTGCACTTGTTGTAGTTCTTATTCTGGCACTTGCCGGTGCAGGCGGATATTTCTATATCACAAAGATTAAGGGAAAGAAAAATCAGTCCGTAGCAGAAGATCCCGATGCGGATTATATCGAAGAGGAGGATGATTACCTTTCCGATCTTGCGGATCAGATTGATGAAATCATGACGGAAGACGAAA
>JAZQNM010000030.1:0-20022 GCA_045627305.1 Lachnospiraceae bacterium | reverse complement strand
CTCATTGTGACGGCGCTTTCTGTTAGGGCGAAGAATGCACGAAGTGCAAGCGGAGTGCCGAGCGAACGAACAACCGAAGAAGGGAGGGGGGTATTCCCTCCCTTCTTCGGTGTGTGGAAGAGCAGAGTACTCAGCGCAGTGCACGCCGTCACAAGAGAGCAAGCTCTCATTGTGACGGCGCTTTCTGTTAGGACGAAGAATGCACGAAGTGCAAGCGGAGTGCCGAGCGAACGAACAACCGAAGAAGGGAGTGGGTATCCCCTCCCTTCTTCGGTGTGTGGAAGAGCAGAGTACTATAAATTTTGCTTGACAAATTCTCACTAATATAGTAACTTATAGGCTACAAATATGAAGCATATAAGCGTCGTATTTTTCTGGTTGCGGAAGCGCAATTCCGTATCTCAAGAATCCTTGGGCCGAATCGGCTCATTCCCACAGGCAACAGCACCTTGACAATTGAATCTTTCTATAGTTCTATTCATTTCTATTTATTCTGAAAGGAATTATCTAATATGGTTCAAAGAAATAAAAGGGTTACGGCACTACTGCTTGTTGTGTGTCTCGTTCTTTCGATTGCACCGTTTCAGACAGCTTGGGCAGCTTCGAATACAGGGGTGTCTACAACGGTGACGACTCCGGAGTATTTTCTGGTGAAAGAGGAGGAAGCAGGAAGGTGGCTTGGAAGCAAAAACTATATTCATTACATTACCATTGGCGGACAGACTTTTCCGGCTTACTGTGTGGAATCGAGTAAGAAGAGCCCGGTGGACGGGACAGCCTATTATGAGATTGACGCCTCTGCCATGAAGTATTCTAAGACGATGATGGAAGGACTTCAGGAAATTCTTCGGAACGGGTATCCTTATACGACCGTTATCTGTGGGATTGACTTTGGTTCCGATACCGTGAAGGCACAGGCGGCGACGCAGGCTGCGTGCAGAATGTGGGCCTCATACAGAAAAGACCAGGAGAATGCAAACTACAATGTGTTCGGCTTCTGGAACCCGGAACCGAAACGGGGAAAGGTTTTGGTAAAGGCAGGAACTGCCGAAGGAGCAGATAGGGTGCATAATGCTGCCATTGCGCTTTTTCAGTTGGCGAAGAACGGGCAGAAAACTGTGATAACTGCAGCATTTGACGTGCAGACAATTGAACTTCCGACGAAGGAACACTCGGATTCATTTCAAGTTAATCTGAATGTCAGTATGAAGAACTGTGATTATGCAACGCTTTCCTTTAGCATCCCGTCGGCAACAATGGTCAGCGCTTCGAAGGGGGATGACGGCAAGGTAAGAAACGGGCAGCAGGTTCAGGTCCGTGTACCATCCACCGAAGCAGGAAAGACTCTTGTGGTTGTGGCTTCCGGATACAGCACGAAGTTACCTGGTTCACTCCGATTTTACGCAGAGGATTCCGGTCATCGGCAGAGACTTTTTGTCGGCAGAACGGATTCTTACGATGTTACACTGACGCAGAAATCCATAACGCTTCCGACCAATACGCCGACCCCGGATAAAGGTGATGTCAGTGTTTCCAAGAGAGCATGTGCCTCAACATCGTCTGATGGGGGTAACGGTCAGGGTGAGGAATTGAAAGGTGCTCATCTGCAGATTATTGACGAGAATGGAAAGGTAATTGTTGACTGGGTAACAGATGGTAAGGAGAAGAAACTTGATGCAATGTTGATTGCAGGCGCTACATACACGTTGCATGAGGTTTCGGCACCGGATGGATACCTTCTTGCCAAAGACCAAAAGTTTACAGTCAATGCCGATGGAACCGTAAGCAAAGTAGTTATGGAGGATAAGCCAACCCGTGTGGAAATCAGTAAGAAATCGGCGCTAGACGGATCACTTCTTTCGGGTGCCTTGTTACAGATATACGACGGAAATACAAAGGTGTATGAGTGGAGAACGGACGGTAAGGTTCGGACATTAGTCGGTAAATTGACAGCAGGAAAGACATATCGCCTTCACGAAGAAGAGGCACCAAAGGGATATCTGAAGGCTGAGGATGTGACATTTACCGTCAGTACAACAGGAGCAACCGACAAGGTGGAGATGATAGACGATTACACAAAGGTTGTCATCAGTAAAGTCAGTCTTCTTGATGGAACCGGAGTGACGGGAGCACAGCTCTCTCTTTCGGACAGCAGTGGGACTGAAGTGCAGGCATGGGTTTCGGATGGCACACCGCAGGAAATCGTAACGGCATTGACTCCCGGCGAACGGTATACGCTGACGGAAGTTCAGGCACCGGATGGGTACTATAAAGCGGAGAGTGTATCATTTGTATACGGAGAGGAGAATTCGGTTGTCATGAAGGATGCACCGACAGTGGTTACTACCTATAAAAAGGATAAGTCAACCAAGGAAATCCTAAGTGGTGCAACCCTGCAAATCTTGGATATGAGCGGTAAACTGATGGAGGAATGGGTTACGAATGGTGAGGCACATAATACAGTTGCAAAGCTTGTGGCGGGAAACCAATACATCCTCCACGAGGTGAAACCACCGAAGGGCTACACAACAACCTCCGATATCGTATTTTCGGTTCCTCAGAGGGAGGAGAAGACGGAATTGGTCATTTACAATGCCAAAATGTCACTCCCGGTTCCGAGAACGGGAGATGATACGGGGAACTATGTGCTTTACGGTATTTTTTCTTTCCTGGCAGCAGTTAACACGGGAATATTCACGCGAAGAATACGAAGAAAGAAGGATGAGCCTTTGAATAAGGTCTGAACGCAAAGTTTGCTTTCTTCCACTAATCATACAAAAACAGGGTTGTCGTTTACAATGCGACAGCCCTGTTTTATTCATTTCTGTGGTTATGCTTTATTCGGGTGGTGTATCACCCGGTAATTCTTTGATTAGCCGAAATATCTCTGAAGAAGACCTGCAAGTGCCTTGCCATGTCTTGCTTCGTCTTTAGCCATTTCATGAACGGTATCATGGATGGCATCGAGACCAAGCTCCTTGGCGCGTTTAGCAAGATCAGTCTTTCCTGCGGTTGCACCGTTCTCTGCAGCAACACGAAGTTCAAGGTTCTTCTTGGTAGAATCGGTTACAACCTCACCGAGGAGTTCTGCAAATTTAGCAGCATGCTCAGCTTCTTCAAATGCAGCCTTCTCCCAATAGAGTCCGATTTCCGGATATCCCTCTCTGTGTGCAACTCTTGCCATAGCAAGGTACATACCGACTTCACAGCATTCTCCTTCAAAATTAGCACGAAGGTCTTTCAAAATGTCCTCGCGAACATCCTTTGCAATACCTACTACATGTTCTGCAGCCCAAGCCATTTCAGACTCCTGCTTCGTAAATTTACTTCCCGGAACGCCACAGATAGGGCACTTCTCCGGAGCTTCATCTCCCTCGTGAACATAACCGCATACAGGACATACATACTTAGCCATAATTTTTTATCTCCTTTGTTCATTCTTTTTGCCGGTTTCCGATACGCTACGGCTGTTCCGGCTCTCGTGACTGGCTTTATTCTTACATTGCTCACAGAGACCGAAAAACATAACAAAATGGCTCTCGACGGTTCCGTGGAATCCGTAATCCGAGAGGACAGACCAATCGGTGATAACAGGAATATCCAAATCACTTACAGCCCCACAGTCATTACAGCAAAAATGATAGTGATTGTCAGTTGTAGCATCATAATGCTCGCTTCCGTGACCGCAATCCAGCCGCATTATTGTATTGTTCTCTGCAAGCATACCGAGATTGCGATAAACCGTAGCAAGACTGATGTTCGGATACTTCTTCCGAACTTCATTGTATACGGTTATGGCTGTCGGATGGCTTTTGGTGCTTCGAAGATATTCCAGTATGGCTTCGCGCTGACGACTGTATCTTGTCATATTAACCTCCATAAACAATAATAGGAACTATTACTATTATTCCATACAATAAGGAAAATGTCAAGTGCAGTCTTCAGCTTTATCTTGCTATAATGCCTCCTGTAATGGTATACTGTTAAAGGTTATGAGATTTTCAATTGTTTTGGGAAAGGTTTAGCGATGAAACGTTTTTATGTATATATAGGATTGGTGTTCATAACGGTTATGCTTACTGCTTGCGGCAGAGATAAGATGACAGCAGAGGGCGAGAATAAAAAGGGACTCGGATATTATGAATCCGGAGATTATCAGACGGCACGTGAGTATTTTGAGCGGGCACTGTCAATTGAGTCTTCCAACAAGGAAGTGCTGAACAACTATGGTATGGCTTTGATACAGCTGAAAGAGAATGACCTTGCTTTGGAACAGTTTGGAAAAGTAATCGACGGCAATTCTTCAAAAAAATTGATGAAATTTGCCTATAGAGGGCAGGGAATCGCCTATATGCAAAAATTGGATTTTCAGAATGCACTCGACAGTTTTGTGAATGCATTGGAGATTGATTCAGAGTCCGGCTGGGACATTGATATTCTGTATTATAAGGCCAATGCGCAGGAATGTTTAGGACAGGTGGATGAGGCCATTGCGACTTATACAGCTGTTTTGGAGGAGGACAAGGATAACCTTCTGACGCTTCGTTCCCGTGGCAATCTGTATCGCGAGAAGAAGGAATACGAAAAAGCTTTGGCAGATTACCGGGCAATTTTGGATGAGGAAAGCGATGACTATCACGCCTATATCGGAATGTACAGGGTATATTGTGATATGAACGAGACGGATAAGGCATCCACAACGTTGGAGAAAGCCAGTCATTTGAAGATACGTGACAATGAGGACAAGTACCTTCTTGGTCAGGTACATTTCTATCAGAAGAATTATACTTCTGCGAAGATTGAAATGACCAATGCCGTGGAAAACGGTTTTAGCGAGGCTTATTTTTTCCTTGGGGAAATTGCGATGGCAGAGGAGGAATACGAACAGGCCATTGAATACTACGAGAAGTATCGTGTCGGAATCGTGACCGTATCCCCGACAGTATGCAATCAGGAGGCAGTGTGTTATCTGGCCTTATTCAATTATGACAAAGCTGAGGAAATGATTAATCTTGGTCTGTCATTTGGCTCTTCTTCGGCACGTCAACAGCTGATGCGAAACAGAATAGCAATGTTAGAGGGACGTTATGATTTGATGGGTGCATATAATGCGTTTCAGGAGTACATTGTGGAGTTTCCGAGTGATTCGGAGGCTATCCAAGAATATAAGTTTGTGAAAAAACGTCTTGGCTTTGAATAGGAATTCGTATTCCTTTTTGGAATACAGATCATGGTTTGGTAAGGAGTCATATGTTTGAGAATACACAGGAGAAAGAAAGAGTAATCCTGATTGCCATAGCTGGTGACACGGTCGACAATACAGTGGAAGCAGTGAATGAATCGTTGGATGAGCTGAATGAACTGGTGAAAACTGCAGGGGCCGAAACGGTAGGACGGATTGTGCAGAATCGTGAGGCCGTACACCCGGGAACGTATATTGGAAAAGGAAAGATTGAAGAGGTTTCTTCGCTCCTTTTGGAAACTGGTGCAGATGGTATCATCACTGACGATGAACTTAGCCCAGCACAGATGAAGAATCTGGAGGATGCACTTGGGTGTAAGGTTATGGACCGAACGATGCTGATTCTGGATATTTTTGCGAAGCATGCTTCAACCAGTGAGGGTACGATTCAGGTGGAACTGGCACAGCTGAAGTATCGTTCCACGCGATTAATCGGTGCAGGCAGCATTCTTTCCAGACTTGGCGGTGGTATTGGAACGAGAGGTCCCGGTGAGAAGAAACTGGAGGTCGACCGTCGGTTAATCCGTGATCGAATATCTCAACTGAATCATGAATTAAAGGAAGTGCAGAAGAACCGTGAGACAAAGCGCGCAGCAAGAGAACGCTCTCACGTTCCCGTTGTCGCCATTGTGGGCTATACCAATGCAGGAAAATCGACACTGTTGAATTATATGACAGGTGCAACGGTGCTTTCAGCTGATATGCTTTTTGCCACGCTGGACCCGACGACAAGAGTGTATAAAACAGAGGATGGACAGGAACTTCTGTTCACCGATACTGTAGGATTTATCCGAAAACTACCGCATCATCTTGTGGATGCATTCCGCTCCACACTGGAGGAAGCCAAGTATGCAGATGTTGTGCTTCATGTAGTAGATGCTTCCGGTGAGGAACCGGATGTGCAGATGCAGGTGGTTTACGAAACCCTGGAGAACCTTGGGGTAAAGGATAAACCTATTGTAACCGCGCTGAACAAATGTGACCTTCCGGCAAAGCATATTGTAAAAGATTTGCGTGCTGACCGTGTGGTTCGCATTTCAGCTCGAACCGGAGACGGCGTATCCGCATTGATTGACACCATATGTGAGGTTCTTCGTGAACAGAAGACCTACATAGAAAAGGTGATTCCGTACACAGAGGCCGGCAAGGTCGCAGACATTCGAAAGTATGGAGAATTGATTTCCGAGGAATATACAGGGGACGGTATTCTGGTTAAGGCATATCTGCCGAAGGATTTTCCCGGAAGAATATAGAAGGTTTCAGACCTCGCAACCGAACAGGCTGCGAGGTCTTTCTATATATGGGAAAATCCAACAAAAATTGTGGCTTGATATATGGCAAATGTTACAAGACTCCATCCCGTTAAATGTTGCTTACTTCCGTGAAAAAGCCGAAATACAAGGGGTTCTGCGTAGAAAGTTGCGAAATGGCGGTAAAATATATTTACGTGCATAACCACTATATATGGTATTTATAGCAGAAAAAAGCACATATATTTAGTTGACAAGCCAAAATCCCTGTGCTATCATAGAATCAATCGCTTCACATGGGAATGACATGGGAGGCAGAGTGATTTTATTGCGGTTTCCATAATAAAAAAGAGGAGAGACCGGGCGAAAGGAGAACGGAATGATTCAGGTAGCAAAGCGTGACGGGGAATTACGTGAGTTTGATTTGCAGAAGATTTGCGCGGCCATCGAGAAGGCTTTCAAGGCAACACAGAAAGAATACACCGATGATATTATTAATCTTCTGGCTCTTAGAGTTACATCAGAATTCCAGAGCAAAGTTAAGGACGGAACAATTGAGGTTGAGGATATTCAGGACTGTGTTGAGCATGTTCTCGAATCTACGGGTTATACGGATGTAGCAAAGGCATACATCCTGTATCGTAAGAACCGTGAGAAGATGAGAAACATGAAATCCACGATTCTTGACTATAAAGAGATTGTGAACAGCTATGTTCATGAAGAGGATTGGCGTGTTAAGGAGAATGCTACCGTTACCTATTCCGTAGGCGGACTTATTCTTCACAATTCCGGCGCCATTACCGCAAACTATTGGTTGAGCGAAGTTTATGATCCGGAGATTTCCAATGCACATAAAGAGGCAGATCTTCATATTCATGACCTTTCCATGCTGACCGGCTACTGTGCGGGATGGTCCTTAAAGCAGTTGATTAAGGAAGGCCTTGGCGGTATTCGCGGCAAGATGACATCATCACCTGCCAGACATCTGTCAACACTTGTTAATCAGATGGTGAACTTCCTTGGTATCATGCAGAACGAGTGGGCAGGTGCGCAGGCATTTTCCTCCTTTGATACCTATCTTGCACCTTTCGTAAAGGTTGATAACCTTTCCTATAAAGAGGTTAAGCAGTGCATCCAGAGCTTCGTTTACGGCGTTAATACACCAAGCCGCTGGGGCACACAGGCACCCTTCTCCAATATTACTCTTGACTGGACCGTTCCTGCAGATATGGCAGAGCTTCCCTGCTTAATCGGCGGCGAAGAGATGGATTTCTGCTACAAGGATTGTAAGAAAGAAATGGATATGGTCAACAAGGCATTTATCGAGATCATGATCGAAGGTGATGCAAACGGCCGTGGATTCCAGTATCCGATTCCGACCTATTCCATTACAAAGGACTTCGACTGGTCCGATAATGAGAACAACCGCCTGTTGTTTGAGATGACCGCTAAATACGGTACTCCTTACTTCAGTAACTATATCAACAGTGATATGCAGCCGAGTGATGTCCGTTCCATGTGCTGCCGTCTCCGTCTTGACCTGCGTGAGCTTCGTAAGAAGACCGGTGGTTTCTTCGGTTCCGGCGAGAGCACCGGAAGTATCGGTGTTGTAACCATCAACATGCCCCGTATCGCTTATCTTGCTTCCGACGAAGCTGATTTTATGAAGCGTCTTGACCATATGATGGATATCGCTGCTCGTTCCCTTAAGGTTAAGAGAACCGTTATCACCAAGCTTTTGAATGAGGGTCTCTATCCTTACACCAAGCGTTACCTCGGAACCTTTGAGAATCATTTTTCAACAATCGGTCTTGTAGGTATGAACGAGGCAGGCTTGAATGCCAAATGGATTGGCGTTGACATGACTCACAAGGAATGTCAGGATTTCTCCGTTCGCGTTCTGAATCATATGAGAGAGCGTCTCTCCGATTATCAGGAGCAGTACGGCGACCTTTATAACCTCGAAGCTACTCCGGCCGAGTCCACAAGCTACCGTCTTGCAAAGCATGACAAGAAGCATTATCCGGACATCATTACCGCAGGAAAGGCAGGAGAAACACCTTACTACACCAACAGCTCTCATTTGCCTGTAGGATATACTGCAGATGTATTTGAAGCATTGGATATTCAGGATCGTCTCCAGACATTGTATACATCCGGTACCGTATTCCACACCTTCCTTGGTGAGAAATTGCCGGATTGGCAGGCAGCAGCGAAGCTTGTTCGTACGATTGCAGAGAACTATCAGCTTCCTTACTACACAATGTCGCCTACCTACTCCATCTGCCAGACACACGGTTACATCACCGGTGAGGTAGATCGATGCCCTGAGTGCGGTGCACCGACCGAGATTTACAGCCGTATTACCGGATACTACCGTGCAGTACAGAACTGGAACCCCGGCAAGCAGCAGGAATTCTCAGAGCGTCTTGAGTATGTTATCGATTCCGAGAAATTAAATCATGGTATCGAGGGCGAGAGCAAGGAGGTAGAGGCTGCAGAAGTTGAGGAAGAGCCGATTGTAAACGATAACGGTGAGCTCCTTCTGTTTACTACGAAGACCTGCCCGAATTGTAAGCTTGCCAAGGAATTCCTTTCCGGACTTGACTACAAGGTAATCGATGCGGAAGAGGATGTTAAGCTTACCATGAAATACGGTGTAATGCAGGCACCGACCCTCGTTGTTTTGAAGGGTGATAATGTTGAGAAGTATACAAATGCTTCCAATATTCGTCGCTTTGTCAACGAGAACAAGTAATTTGCCTAAATCTAAACTATTATATCCCTAAAAGTGTATTTGCTCCTAATGATTGGTTCCCGCCGATTATTAGGAGCAATGCATAATATCGAGGAGGTTATTTATGAGCTACGCTGATGATGTTTTTATCCGGATGTGTAAGGATGTATTGGAAAATGGAACAAGTACCGAAGGAGAAGCAGTCCGCCCGCACTGGGAGGATGGGGCCTCTGCTTATACGATTAAAAAGTTCGGTGTGGTAAACCGTTACGATCTTTCCAAGGAGTTCCCCGCGCAGACTTTAAGAAAGACGCCGATTAAGTCTGCTACGGATGAACTTCTTTGGATTTGGCAGAAGAAGAGCAACAATGTGAATGATTTCGGACAGCATATATGGGATTCCTGGGCTGACGAAACCGGCTCAATTGGAAAAGCATACGGCTATCAGATGGGTGTAAAGCATCAGTACAAGGAAGGCATGTTCGATCAGGTTGACCGTGTCATTTATGATTTGAAGCATACCCCGTACAGCCGTCGTATTCTGACTAATATCTATGTGCATCAGGATCTTCATGAGATGAATCTGTATCCGTGTGCATACAGTATGACCTTCAATGTAACAAAACCGAAGGATGGTGACAAGCTTGTACTTAATACCATTCTGAATCAGCGTTCTCAGGATATTCTTGCAGCAAATGCATGGAATGTATGCCAGTACGCCGTGCTGACACATATGATCGCACAGGTATGCGATATGAATGTTGGCGAGTTCGTTCATGTTATCGCCGATGCGCATATCTACGACCGCCACGTTCCGATTATTGAGGAACTGATTAAACGTCCGACTTATCCGGCACCGAAGTTCTGGCTGAACCCTGAAATCAAGGATTTCTATCAGTTTACAAAGGATGATGTTGCGCTTACGGACTATCAGTTTGGTGAGCCGGTTGGCAAAATCCCGGTAGCAATCTGAGTGGAAAGAATGGAATCATTTGCTGGGATATGAATAGAACACATCTGATTTAACAATGTGAAAATGTTGAAAATACAGCGTTCTACTAAAGTAGAATAAAAAGAAACCGAACGATTTATCCGTCGTTCGGTTCTTTTGTATCATAGGAAATTGCGTCGCATTCCCTATGATACAAAAAATCGCTCCGCTAAGAATGCGCACTTGGCGCGTAGAGTTTCGCAAGCGATACTCTTTGTTCTTAGGAAGCGTTCTGTATTTTGATGATTCAAAACTGCGTGTCTATTAGGGAGTAATCTGAATTCTTCTGATGGCATTTTGTACGAACTTGACGGTAGCTTTGCGGATGGGTATACTTATTGAGGTATTTTATGATTAGTGTCATAATAACAATAAGTTAAGTTATATTTTTCTTTCTTTGATAAAAAAATATACTTCCGGTGTCTAATTAGTGAAATGCAAAGAAAAAGCATTTCGGATTAGTCGCGAATAATCAGAAAAACGTTGCTATACAAGGATGAGACAATGAAAGACAAGGATTTTTTTGAAAGACTGGAGCCGATTCGAGGCAGACTGTATCGAATGGCATATCCATATTTTAATAGCGAAAGCATGGCGATAGATGCGGTAGATGAAGCGGTTTATAAAGGCTATCTGAAGAAGAATCAGTTGAAAGAAGAAGCATTTTTCGAAACATGGATGGTCCGGATTCTTCTGAACGTCTGCAACACGAAATACAAAAAGACAAAGGATTTTGTATGTATAGAGGAACTTTCGGAAACCGCAGTAGAAAGTGAGTTTGACTCGATTGATTTGAAGGAAGCAATTCAAAGACTTCCAGCCAAATACAAACAGATTATTTTGCTTAAGTTCTTCAGCGGATACGGCATTGTAGAGATAGCCGGAATACTGGAAATCCCGCAGGGGACGGTTGCCAGCAGACTTCGAAAGGCCCTTGCAACATTACGAATTGACCTCACGGAAGGAGATATCAATGAATAGAAATGAAGAGTGGAACCGGCTTACTTCGGAGACACCGAATATACCGGAAGAACTTGAATTGAGTCATATCAAAAAGAAAGTGCATAGAAAAGCAGCAGTTCATTATTCGCTTGTTTCTCTCAGAAGCATAGCGGTGATTTGTGTCTTTTTACTTGCAGGCTTTGTGGTGGCAGTAAAGAAGTCTCCGGCATTTGCCGACGAAATGCGGGACGTTCCGATTTTAAAGGCAATTACCAATTGGGCTTCGCCTACTAATGGCGGTAAAAAAGCAGCTTTAGAAAGCGGCTATGCGACGGAACAGAAGCCGGTAACGGAAGTTCCAAACGCGGAAGGGCTTAGGGTTACGATTCCGTATGCCATGGCAGACGATGCCGAGTTGTATTTCCATACGCAGATAGAAGTAAAGGAAGAGGACGCTGTCAACCTTTCTCTGACAGAATTATATGATACGGACACAGGAGAACAAATTCCTGTGAGCAGTTACTACGGTTGTTTGATTGATTTCGGGGAATCCTCGCGAGACTACGAATGGACAGTCCAATGGGATGGTTTTCATCCAAATGTTCGAATGGTATTCTCAATAGAATATACACTTGAAGGGGCCGAAAAAAAGATTACGGAAGCAGAGTATCCCATTCGTATTGACCGAAAGGTTGACAGCCTCGTATTCGATGTGAACCAGACATTTTCCGTAAATGGTTTCAATTATACTGTCAAGAAGGTTACGATTAATCCGTTATCCACGAACATAGAATTGGATTTGGAGGACGGTGCGGAGCCGGGAATGGACCATACCCCTCAGCTTTATTTTTATCTAATGGATGCAGAGAAGAAAGTGCGGGTCGGCAGAGCAGAAGAGAAAGGCGGCTTACATTACGATTATAATACCAATCAATGGATCAGCAGCATTGAAGCCGGACTGTTCACTTATAATCAGGCTACGGAATACATTCTTGGTGTGGATTTGATTTATCAGTCGACCTACGATGACCGGGACATGTATTGGGATTTAAAGGATAACAGGGTCTATACAGAAGACGGACAATGGATTCCGGAAATTGTCATAACCGAAGAGGAAGCGTACTATGCATTTATTCTGTGTGACAATTATGCAGATGATGGAATGTATCATTCAATAGACGGCGTATACGTAAAAGAAGAGTACAGGACGTCGAATGATTTCTCCGTTGACAATACAGGCATTCCGACTTATTATGTGGGGAAAAATGCCATCTGTCCGGACGCAGACAATCATGTCGGAATGAGCCGGGATTATGCAACTGTAGTATTGGATTACAGAGATAATCCGGACCTGACACCGATTGAATTCCAACTGAAATAATAAAAAAGAGAGACTTGCGATAGAAGTCTTGTACATAAAAAGTGCCTGAGGTTTTGCAACCTCAGGCACTTTACTTTATTCTTCGCCAACGAGTTTTACTTTTTTATAATTATGCTTCACGGCAGGCAGGAACACATCGGTCAGGTCCCTTATGCGAAGTTTCAGCGTGCTTGTATTGATGCATGGATGAACACCGACATATTCGCCGGAAAGTGTGTCCTCGTCAATCAAAAGTTGCACCGTGCAGTCGCGGTCATTCATGAGACCGAGAACGGAGAGAGAACCGGGAGTGATGTCCAAGAACTTCTCCATAAATTCCGGCTCGGCAAAGGATAACCGTGCACTGTTAATCTGTGCAGAAAGTTCTTTTGTTTTAAACTTCTTGTCGCCGGGCATCATAAGCATATAGAACTTGGTCTTCTGCTGATTGCGAAGCAACAGGTTTTTGCACACATGCGTTTCGAGAGCCTTGTCGGCTTTCTGACAGGCTTCCATAGTCATCAGTTCCTCGTGGTCAATCCGCTCATATGAAATGCCAAGGGCATCCAGATAATCGTAGGTGCGGATTTCTTTTTCCAAGCGACCTTCCGTATTCTGCGGGCGGCCATGTTCCGGGATAAATTCCATATTCAATTCTTTCTCACCATCGGTGAGATTCTCCTTTTTATCATTTCTGTTCGCATCACAAACGACATGCTTTGTTCGGAAAGGTTACTTTCCGAGTACCTGCAGCATTTCGTCATGAAGCTGTTCACCAAGGTCTACGGAACGGGTGGCTTTGGCTGTTTCTGCATCAATAACATCAATGATTCGGAAGGATACTTTTGTGCGCTTCGGAAAATGTTCACGCACATTTTCCGTACCCTCGATAACGGATACAACAATCGGCACAGAAGCCTTCTGAGCAATCTTCAATACGCCGCCGTGAAATGGCAGCAGGACATTCTCAAAACTGCGCTTTCCTTCCGGATAAACCATAACGGAGCACTCGTCACTTTTGATGAGTTCTGCGGAGTGGTTGATAATCTGCAGTGCCTGTCGTGCGTCATCCCGTTTTAACGGCATATAGCAGATTCGGCGCACGATACGGCCGAAAATCGGACGTGCCAGATTCTCTTCTTTTGAGATAAATGCGAGTTTATATTTTGCCATGGCTACCGCTGTTACAAGCGGGTCAAAGTTGGAACGGTGATTGCAGATAAGAAGAAAACGACCATCCGGAACTTTTTCATCGCCCTCGTAATCAATTTTCACGCGGCTGAAGAACAATGCAATTCGGACAAGCACGACATACAGACCGCGATAGAAACGGTTGTCCTTTGTGTACAGTTTGTTCGGATTTACGAAAAGACCGGCAATCGTCGGAACCCCGACATAAAGCAGAAAGGCCAGTACGATTATACCAAGGATTATGGCAAGGACGAGAAGTGCTTTCATAGTTTTCTCCTTTTGAGAATTGTGTGCAAGGCTGCAGTATTTGGAAGCAGCTCTTTATAATATAACAATGAACCGACAGCCGGTATGTCCTTCGCAGTTTTTCACAACGATGGAACCGCCGGAGATGGTGACTATTTTCTTGACAAGCGAGAGACCAAGGCCGTTTCCTTCCGCTTTGTGCGAACTGTCTGCCTGATAAAAACGGTCAAAGATATGTTCTCTGGACTCGGGAGGAATTCCGGGACCATAGTCCTCAATCTGAAAGATTATGCTACCCGAGTTGTTCTTGGAAAGTCTCATTGAAATGATTCCATCGCTTGGACTGAATTTAACGGCATTGTCAATCAGATTACTCCATACATGTGCCAAAAGCTTCTCATTGCCCAGATAAGTAATCTCCTCTAATTCTACATCAAAATCTATATTTTTAACAGACCATTTTTCTTCAAGAAGAACGATTGCCACACGAATCTGCTCATCCAAACGGAAGGAAGAACAGTCCTTTTCCAAAACGGAGTGGTCAAGTTTTGAAAGAAGAAGGATATTCCCGACCAAATCGGAAAGTCTGCCGGTGTTGAGTAGGATTTTTCTGATATACTCTGCTTCGTCTTCAGGGGAGTTATTCTCGCCCTGCAGTAATGTGGCATATCCCTGAATAGCATTAATCGGGGTTTTAAATTCATGAGAAACATTGGAAACAAAATCGGATTGAATAATTTCGGTGGCATCCAGTTCCTGCGTCATAATGTTGAAGTCGGTATAGAGATTCTGCACCTCACGTATTTTGCTTTCCGGTTCGATTCGTTCGGAAAAATCTCCTTTAGCCACCTTCCTCATAGAGGCACCGAGTTTGGTAATCGGACGAAAGAAGGCACGACTTAGGAAAATATTAACGGTGTAGCCGATTATCATACTGAACAGGAGCATGATGATAACAGCAGGCATATCAATGGTAAAATGCAAACGCGAACCGAGAAGCTTGGCAATGAAGGAAGTAATGATTACCATAGCGAAAATCTCCGCCATAACCATTGCAGTAAAGTAGATTCGGAGGTTCAACGGAGCAGTAAGGCGAGGTTTCTTCATCAGTTCTTCACCACCTTATAGCCGACACCGCGTATGGTAACGATGGAGAAATCCTTATTGTCACGGAATCGGTCTCTGAGACGTCCGATGTGGACCTCAACCGTGTGCGTATCCGTAAAATCATCGTAGCCCCAAACCTCATCCATTAGCTGTTTACGGGTGAAAATCTTACCGGTATAGGAAGCCATTTTATATAAAAGCATAAACTCCTTCTGCGGCAGGATGGAAACTTCCTCGCCAACGGTGACGGTGAGCGTATCGCATTCGAGGGTTGTGCTTCCGATGACAAGACGGTGCTCATTCTGGATGCGGGAGCGCCTTAGGAGTGCATTCACGCGAAGAACCATCTCATTGATGTTGACCGGCTTAACCATATAGTCATCCGTACCGTAAAGGAAGCCCTGCTCCATATCATCAAAACTGCCCTTGGCGGTAATCATCAGAATCGGAATGGTCTGTCCGGATTCACGCAGGGAACGGACCAATTCGTAACCGTCCATAACCGGCATCATAATATCGGATATCAGAAGGTCAAAATACTCCTGGTGGAGTGCATCCAATGCTTCAACACCGTTCTGTACAAGTTTAACCGTATATTCATGCTTGGTCAGAACATGGGAGAACAGTTGACCGAGTTCATTATCATCTTCTGCAATCAATATCTTCTGCATAATCATCATCCTTTAACTTATTGTTGGCGTGAAGAACACACTATTGACAGTATACTATTTTTCTTCGCGTAACACAAGACACATGGGGACGGGGGTGAAGATATCATTTTGATATGTTGGGGACGGGGGTGAAGATATCATTTTGATATGTTGGGGACGGGGGTAGAGATATCATTTGCATGCTTTTGACGGATTTTCTTGCGGAAAATCCAATATTGTCAGACAACGGAGAAAAGTTGCAACAGTTTTGCAACTTTTTGCGTGTTAGTATACAGAAAAGAAGATAAGAAAATGAAGAGAAAATCATTTTTAGCCCGTGCGTATTTAGAGGAGACCTGTTATGGAAGGAAACTATCTGCTCACAATTTCAGCAACAAACAAACTGTTGCTAGTCTTTTTCGGATTAGTGGTTGTGATTGGTTTGATTTGCTGTTTCAGAGCAGGAGTCCGTCTTGTGAGAGCTGAGAATTCTCCTATTGAGGAGAAGGAGAAGACCCGGTTCCGTGTGACTGTTATTATTTTTATTTCCATCCTATTCGTTCTTGCAATTGCAGTCTTGTTTACAAAGGGAATGAGCGAAGGAGACAGAAATAAATCCGAGTATGTTCAGGGAGCAGCCAATCTGACCAGACGGAAGCGATGAAAAAGCAGGATTCATTCAAAAACAGGTATATTATTTTTAAATAGGAGCTGTCTATATGACAGCTCTTTTGTTTTATGGGAAAGACATTCCTTAGTTGTTCTTTCAAGAATGTGTTCCTTTATGATTCATAGTATGTTATAATATACGATAATACCGAGGCGTGAAAGGAGCGGACGATGAACAAACTCAGTAAGCAGGAATATCAAAGGATATTTGATTTTCTGTTCCCGATTTTCTTTCTTGTTGTTCTGGCAGTTGCATGGATATACGGAGTAACGGTCTCTTTTCGGAATGATCTTTCGTTGCTCCCGCCGAACTGGATTATTAATATAGGAATTGATATGTTCGGTATGATAATCTGTCTGATTATCATTTACAGTTGCATTCTGGAGATGAGTTACACAGCAGTTAACAGGGCCTTTGTTGAACTGATTTGTGCCATTTGTCTGAATCTGTTCTGGGATATGTTGGCGTGGAATTTCGACGGCGTGGAAGGCTTTCAGAATATCGTACGCCTCGTAAACACGATGTATTTTCTTACCGGGTACCTCGTTCAGTTCCACTTTTGGGACTATATGGAGCACGAACTCAGACTGAAGACATACTCCGTGTTCCGTTACTTAAACCGAATTACATGTGTTGTGTGGATTATCGCCACGGTGTTTAACTGGAAGTATCATTTCTTCTTCGATGTTTCCGAGGATGCAGTTTATCAGCGTGGAAATCTATATCTTTTCTGCCTTTTGCCGACGGTTGTCGTATTCATTACCGTTGCGATTGCAGTAATCAGACAGAAGATTCCGTTCATCGAGAAGATGACATTCCTGTCTTATGAGTTCTTCCCATTTTGCGCAGTGCTTTTCCAGACGGTCAATTACGGACTTTCGATTCTGTATCCGTTCTGCCTTTTGGGTGCATTTCTTGTATACAGTAATATTTATACACAGCGAAGCAGGAAAATAGCAGAGCAGCAGGCTAAGATTACCGAACAGAATATGTCGATTATGGTATCTCAGATTCAGCCTCATTTTCTGTATAATACGCTGACAACAATCAGTAATCTATGCAGCAAGGACCCTGAATCAGCGGAAGAGGCTACTGTACTGTTTTCTCAATACCTTCGCGGAAATCTGGACTCACTTGGTAAGAAGGAACCGGTTCCATTTAATGCGGAATTGAATCATGTGAAGATTTATCTGAATCTGGAGCAGAAACGTTTTGGCGATCATCTGAAGGTGCTTTACGACATTAAGGAAACGCATTTCAGCGTTCCGGCACTCAGCCTTCAGCCGATAGTGGAGAACAGTGTAAAGCATGGCATCTGTGAAAAGGATGAACCGGGAACGGTAGCAATTCTGACTCGTGATGAAGGTGACAATTACCTGATTGTAATCGAGGATGATGGCGTGGGATTTGACACGAGCGCACCGAGAAAGGAAGATGGCAGGTCACATATCGGAATGCAGAATACAGTGGAACGTCTCCATGCCATGTGCGGTGCAACCGTTGCGGTATATTCAAGTCCGGGGAACGGCTGCCGAACAGAAATCAGAATTCCGAAAGAACGCAAGCCATCAAAACGTTATGTGGCTGATTCTTCGCAAGGAAAGTAAAGGAGAAGGTTTATGATTATATATGCTGTTGATGATGAGGTAAATGCACTGGAATACCTGACAAGTAAACTGAAAAAACTTCACCCGGACGGGGATATCTGTGCATTTCAGAGTGCAGAGGAAGCCTTGGTCGCCAGTGAGGTGAAGCCTTTTGACGTATGTTTTTTGGACATTCATATGCCGAAGGTCAATGGAGTGGAGCTTGCAAAGCGATTCAAGAAGCGTAACCCGAAATGCAATATCGTATTTGTCACGGGTTATTCGGAATATATGGCGGACGCCTTTGCCGTAGATGCCAGCGGCTACCTTTTGAAACCTGCGACGAAGGAACAGATTGAACATGTTCTCGACAACCTGCGTTACCCGATTCAATCTACGGATGACCGTATGGTGGTAGCACAGTGCTTTGGCAATTTTGAGTTGTTTTGCAAGGGCGAGCCGATTCGATTCAAATACAACAAATCCAAAGAGGTTCTTGCGTATCTGATTGATCGTCGTGGAGCGATGTGCTCCAACAATGAAGTGATCGTTGCTTTGTGGGAGGACGACGATGACCACAGCTCCTATTACCGTTCTCTGCAAAAGGATATTCACGATACGCTTGAGAAACTTGGCTGCGAGGATATCATACATCGTACCCGTGCCGGTGCCGGAATCGTAACCGATAAAATCCGCTGTGACTATTACGATTTTCTTGCGCAGAAGCCGCTTGGAATCAATGCGTTCCAGGGGGAATATATGATGCAGTACAGTTGGGCGGAATCTACAGGCGTAACGCTGTTTGATGAAAAATAAACGATATCATTGATTCATAATTAAAAGGACTCAAGGCTTGGAACCCTGAGTCCTTTATTTTGCTTTCTTGTATGGTTTGCTATTTCGGGTTATAGGACAAAACGTGTTGATGGCTAATCCCAATCTATGAATGATTTTTCACTTCGATGGAGTTCATTCCAAACAATAGCATCGCCCCAACTTGAGAGGCTTTTTTCCAAACGAACTCTTTCATTCATTCTTTCATAAATGGCAGCAATGCTTTTGTCGGTCGGCATTACTTTCAATATTTCAGTCAAAGAAAGCGGTTCTGGAGAGTGCATGTAGCACCACCAGTAAACCGCTTTTATTCGTCTTTCGATTGATAACCCTCTATGGTTTCGAAGCATTTCCCTTAATCTCGAATTTACGCCTCCTTCTATGCGATTGTTTGTTGATGGTGCTGTAAAATCCTTACATAGTTCCGGATCAAGGTAGGTAAACATTATCTTTTCCTGAATCAGTTTAAGCAGAGACCTTTCGGCCTTTAACAATCTCTCATGTGTAGGGCGCTCATGGCCTTTTTCATCTCTCGTTACTTCACTAAGAAATTTCTGATACTTTTTCATCCAGGCAATAAATGTATTTACCCAAGCTTCAGCTTCTTTTCTGCTCTTGACCTGAAGTAAATCCTTTGATAGATGATACAGCTCAAGGCCAGCCAAAGTATTAGGCCTAGAAGTCGTATATCGTTTCACCTGACAAAATACATGGAACACACAACGTTGGTGTTTCGCTCTTGGCCATATTTGTTTTAGCGCTTTGGCAAAGCCGGTTCCACCGTCCGAAACAACCATTCTAGGCTCGGCTATGCGACTCATTAAGGCCTTCCATGCCTGTGCATGCTCATATCTGCACAAATACCATCCTAACACGTGTTCGGCATCACAGCAGATTAGTACACAGGCTTTACGGCCAAGATAAATGCCGTCCAGATATAAGACATCCCTCGATGTTTCAATCTTAGGAGCCATCGGCCATATATTCCAAAATTTAGAAGTCTTTCGACGAAACGTTCTTCCCTCACCAGGCAATACCGACTGAGAGTCTTTTCCAAACAACCATTCCAAAAAAAGAGAGAGTTCTTTGGCTTCATTATCGATTGTGCGGGTTAAGGATGTCCTGCACACTTTACATAACCAACGTTGCGAGCCAGCGTTTGTTTTACCAGATTTAACGCATTTGTTTCCGCAAATAGGGCAATTCACCTGTTTCA
>JAZQNM010000029.1:0-14000 GCA_045627305.1 Lachnospiraceae bacterium | reverse complement strand
ATAAAGGCGAAGCGGCAGGTCGAAGGGAATGAAAGATTTCGGACAAGCCGTCACGTAACCTTCAGTATTCCTCTATAGCTCAGTCGGTAGAGCGCATGACTGTTAATCATGATGTCGTTGGTTCGAGTCCAACTGGGGGAGTAACAGAACAGAGACTATCATTTATTTGATAGTCTTTTTTCTTTTCTGTTCCAACCTGACGCACGTCGTTTCTGTTCTGTTGCCTGCTTTCTGATTTGATTTTATCCTCAGATATGCTATAATAACAGTATGTATCCGGAGTTACGTTTCAGCCGACAGGTTAGTTCACAGTGCTTTAAAGGATTGAGGAGAAGCAATATGAGTAATTTCAACCATGCCATCGAATTTGCGGTTCATGTGCACAGCGGATTTCTGAGAAAGGGAACCGGTTCGCCTTACATCGTTCATCCGATGGAAGTTGCAGCTATCGTTTCCACCATGACGAATGACGAAGATATCCTTTCGGCAGCTGTTTTACATGACACGGTTGAGGATGCCGGAGCGACCGTTCAGGAGATTTACGATTTTTTCGGGCCACGCGTTGCGGAGCTGGTTTCCTCTGAAACTGAGAACAAGAGACCGGAGCTTCCGAAGAGCGAGACATGGATTACGCGCAAGATGGAAACGGTTGAGCATTTGCGGGAATGTAAAGATCCGGGAATTAAGATGATTGCGCTTGCGGATAAGCTTTCCAATCTTCGTGCAACCTACCAGCAGTACTGTCTGATAGGAGACAACGTCTGGAATCGCTTTAATATGAAGGATAAAGCGTTGCATCAGCGTTACTTTGAGGAAGTCCTTCAGACCATGCCGGAGTTTCAGAAATATCCGGTTTATAAGGAATACGAATGGTATCTGGAGCATTTGTTTGGATGATGATTTTCCTGTAACGTATAACAGTGGGGCATTTGTTGACAAGATATCCCTATGTGTTACATCTGACGAAGAGAAGCTTTTAGGAAAAGGGAAGGCATTTTTTCCCTTTATTACCGCATGAAAATGACGAAGAACCTTTGTTTCGCTTATGAAGCAAGGGTTCTTCTTTTTTGCTCTTTTAGCTGCGGCTTCCTCAAAAAGCATGTCATTTCTGCCGAAATTAATCAAATCTTAAGAATTTTACGTATTGGAAATTAATCGGGAAAACCATATACTGAAGTTACAGAACCGATACAAAGGCTCGGGAGCCGAGGAGGAATCATGTATAATATTTTGATTTGCGATGATGACAAAGATATTGTAAATGCTTTGAAGATTTATCTTAAAAATCCGGAA
The DNA here is from genome assembly GCA_045627305.1 of Lachnospiraceae bacterium. Taxonomy (GTDB): domain Bacteria; phylum Bacillota; class Clostridia; order Lachnospirales; family Lachnospiraceae; genus ISDg. The sequence goes on along the minus strand of JAZQNM010000029.1, from coordinate 12,707 downwards.
TATAGAATTTTGGAAGCCTATAACGGCAAGGAGGCTCTCGAAAAAGCAGAGGGGGAGGTCATTCATCTGGTACTCATGGATATTATGATGCCGATCATGGATGGGCTGACGGCGCTTGCAACGCTTCGCGAGCACTATAACATGCCGGTTATTCTGCTGACGGCAAAGGCCGAGGATATGGATAAGATACTGGGGCTTAATGTCGGAGCGGATGACTACATAACCAAGCCGTTCAACCCCATGGAGGTAGTCGCAAGAGTGAATTCGCAGATTAGGCGATATACCCGTTTCGGCGGAGATACTTCTTCGTCGCAGGGAAGATACATTGTCGGCGGGTTAGAGTTGGATGACCGGACCAAGGAAGTTCTGGTAGACAGTGAAAAGATTTCGCTTACGCCTACGGAATTTGACATACTGAAGCTGCTGATGGCCAATCCGAACCGGGTGTTTTCACCGAAGGAGATATACACGCTTGTACGTAAAGAAAGCTATATGAGCGGAAATGATAACACCATAGCGGTCCATATCAGGCATTTGCGTGAGAAGATTGAAATAAACCCTGCGGAACCAAGATACATCAAGGTAATATTCGGTCAGGGCTACAAGCTGGAAGGAGGAAGAATAGAATGAAGAAAAGCGGAAGAAGATTTCTGATCAGTCTGACAGCGTGCCTTCTTCTCTGTGTGACTGTGTTCAGTATATGTGCGATTGTGATTTCGTTCCGGTATGATTTTTACCAAAAAACAGAAGATGAAGTCCGTGAAGTGATTTGTTCTCAATATGCAGAAAAGCGGTTAGTCGAATACCTCGGGATTACGCAGGGACGTGTCTCTTTTGAAATGTACGATGATATCTATTACAGATTACTCAATTATGCCGAGACTGGTACAGTACACATTAATCCGGAAGATGAATGCAGATCATACCTGTTTCAGGCTTGTGGAGTTCGGGACATAAACGGTGAGATTCGGTTTGATATAGAGGACTTCTTATCGAATCACCCGGACACCACCATACCCAATCGTTATTATGAAGTCGGTTTGTACACGGATCGGATAGTCGAGACGAAGACCGCTCTGCTGTTGAAAGTGCTGCCGATAATTTATGCGGGAAAATGGTTTGTGTATCTTATCGGTATGGCTGCCCTTTTGGGAAGCATCTGCATGTTCTTTATGCTGTTTAAAACAGCCGGGAAACATGCCGATGATGAGGAAAGCCGCGAGGAAAAGTGCGAAGATATTTCAAATCGCTGTCCATTTGACGTGTTATGCCTGATTGTGGCTTTGATTACGGTTGGAGGAGCGTACCTTGTTGAAGAAAACATCACGGATGTTTTTGGGAAAGAAATCGGTTTCGCGGCAGTAGGTGTTATTCTGGTCGTGCTTGCTGCAATTCTAACGGCTAACCTGGCAGGAAGGCTGAAGCAAAGCGGTTTCATCAAAGACTTGCTGATTTATAAAATCATCCGCAGCATATGCAGGGGATTTCGTCATGTCGGAAGAAAACTGCAAAATGTCATGAATGAGAAGTTGATTGCCTGGGGATGCATAATCATTCTTGTCGCACTTTCCGTACTGGAAGGTTATGCACTGAGCCATTTCGAGCGAACAACGAATCTGACGTTATGGTGTGTTGAGAAGGTGCTTTTGATTCCTTTGATTTTCTATGTGATGATCGGTTCGAAGAAGATTTTAAAATCTGGTGAGAAACTTGCTGCGGGTGAGTTTACCTATGAAACGGATACGCGGGGAATGTTTTGGGGCTTTCGTAGCCATGCGGAGAATCTGAACAGTATTTCCAAGGGAATGTCAAAGGCCGTTGAGAGCAGTCTGAAGAGCGAAAGAATGAAGACAGAGCTCATTACGAACGTATCGCATGACATCAAAACTCCGCTCACGTCCATCATCAATTATGCCACGCTGATAGGTGAGGAGAAGACGGAAAATGCGACGATTACCGAGTACGCAGAGGTTCTGGTAAGACAGTCAGATAAGCTGAAGAAACTGATTGAGGATTTGATTGAAGCTTCCAAGGCGGCTACCGGTAATCTGGAAGTTGTATGTGAGCCGTGTGACGCCGGAGTACTGCTGACACAACTGAGCGGCGAGTTTGATGAGAAATTCACACAGGCACAGTTGGCGCTTGTTACCGAAGTGCCGGACAGGGAAGTAAAAATCGAAGCCGACAGCAGAAGAATCTGGAGAGCATTTGACAATCTGCTGAACAATATATGCAAATACGGAATGCCGAACACCAGAGTATATCTCTCCCTCAGTACCGAAGGTGATAGGGCGGTATTCTCGCTGAAGAATATTTCGAAAACCGCCCTGAATATTACGCCTGAGGAGCTGATGGAACGCTTCGTGAGAGGAGATTCTTCACGAAATACGGAAGGAAACGGGTTGGGGCTGTCGATTGCCAAAAGCCTGATCAATCTGCAAAAAGGAGATATGCATATTGATATCGACGGAGATCTCTTCAAGGTAATCATTAAGATGCCGTTACTGAAAGACGAATCGGATATATGATACATACGTGCGCGGTGTTGCAATGATGAATTATACAAGAAACGGCGGAAGTCGGAAGACTTTCCGCCGTTTCTGTATTCGCCGCAAAGAAGCAGTCGGGGAAGGAAAAAAATTTTATAAAAATCCCAATTTCTTTCAAAATATATGTTGACTTTTTGAAAACTACCATTTATAATAACCACTGTTATGGCTCCATGGTCAAGCGGTTAAGACATCGCCCTTTCACGGCGGTAACAGGGGTCCGAATCCCCTTGGAGTCATCAAGCGAAAGCTTGATAATAAGTGCCGATGTGGCTCAATTGGCAGAGCAGCTGACTTGTAATCAGCAGGTTATCGGTTCGAGTCCGATCATCGGCTTATGGACCCTTAGCTCAGTCGGTTAGAGCAACCGGCTCATAACCGGTCGGTCCTGGGTTCGAGTCCCCGAGGGTCCATTAGTTTTTCGAGGAATGAACTTTATATAGTATGGCCCGGTGGCTCAGTTGGTTAGAGCGCCGCCCTGTCACGGCGGAGGTCATGGGTTCGAGCCCCATTCGGGTCGTCACCTTTAAGGTGAAATGCTTGACATTGTTCAGGCATTGTGATAATAATATATATGCAAGTTTCACTTCGGTGATACACATGGGGTCTTAGCTCAGCTGGGAGAGCATCTGCCTTACAAGCAGAGGGTCATAGGTTCGAGCCCTATAGGCCCCATTTTCCTATTTATTGGGATGGTTTTAAACGCCGGCGTGGCGGAATAGGCAGACGCACAGGACTTAAAATCCTGCGAGTAGCGATACTTGTACCGGTTCGACCCCGGCCGCCGGCAATTTTTTGGATTTAGAACATGCACTTCACATGTTCTTTTTTTCTATTCAGATTTCTTATTGATTATTGGAGCAGAGAATGGGTACGATTACGGTTAAATGTCATTGCCCCGAAGGAAACTCGGTTCATGTATTCCTTGATGGTGTGGAACGGGATTTTGTCACGGTACAAGAGGGGCAGACGGTGCATGTAAAAATTGAACAGACATTAAGGCAGGGGCGTCCTCAGGGATGGGAGCTTGTGAAAGCCTATTTGGGATGTGTATTCTCCGGTCGTGAAATCCGTTACGATTCCGATATTCCGTCTCCCTTTCAGGCAGTATACGAAGGTGATTTCTGCGCAGGAAGCTTGGATGCTGAGTTGTCTTTTACCTTAGTAAGTCAGAAGGGGCATTATGCTATCTTTAAGGATGAAACTACAATGGCAGGGAGTCGGGAGAGGGCATATGAGAATAATGCTGACAGTGGCGTATGGAAGCTTCTGTTAGCCGTGGTTATGATTCCGCTTGCGGTTGTATATGCGTCCGGAATGGCTGCTTTGTTTATTGGTGAGAATGTGCCGACTACAGCTAAAATAATCTTCGGAACACTTTATTCACTGGTGTTTGCAGGAGTATTGATTTCCTTCTTTCTTAAGGTCAGGAAGGTGCGTAAGCAGTAGAAGTATAGGGCTTTCACGGAGAGGTATATTCATGGATGTGAATATTGAAGAAATCAGAGAATATTTTGAAAACGGGCTTATTCGAATGGTATGTAGCAATCCGGTGAAGAATGCGGAGAATCCTTACCGCCGTATCGTATTTGTTCGAAAGGCGAACGGTTTTCAACAGGAAAATTACACGGAAAAGCAGGTGTTCCACAAGAATCTGAAGGCATCAGAGGCTTACGAGGAAACAATTCGGATATTCGGCTCTCTGATGAAACAGATGAATCTGACAGTGGAAACGGATGGAACCCGCCATATGATAGAGTATAAGATGAGTAAGGGCGGAAAGGTATTTCGTACCTTGCAAAAAGAAACTCTTTCCGATGCTACGATACAGAAGGAAACGCAGCTTAACAGCCGATATGAGACGGAAAATCATAACCGCACCAAGAATTATCTGATTCCTGAAGGAACGGTAATTCCTGCTTTGGTGGATATGGGCATATTTACAAAAGAGGGCAAGGTTGTGGCGAGCATGCAGGACAAGTTCCGCCAGATTAACCGTTTTGTGGAAATGGTCGAGGACGGCTTTGAGGCACTTCCAAAGGACCGACCGATTCATATTTTGGATTTTGGCTGTGGCAAATCGTACCTGACATTCATTTTGTATTACTATTTTACCGAAATCAAGAAACGCGAAGTGCTTATTACGGGACTGGACCTAAAGGAAGATGTTATAGAGAATTGCAATAAGGCAGCGCGTACCTATGGATATGATAATCTGCATTTTGAGGTCGGAGATGTCAATGCATTTGAAAGTCGGACGGATATTGACATGGTTGTTACGCTTCATGCGTGCGATAAGGCTACCGATTATGCCTTGTATCACGCAATCCGTTTTAAGGCTTCCCTGATTCTCTCAGTGCCGTGTTGCCAGCATGAGCTGAATAAGCAGATGAAGACCGAGGAACTGTCGCTATTGACACATTACGGTATTATAAAGGAACGTACAGCAGCCCTGTTGACGGATGCAATTCGTGCCAATCTTCTGATTGCAAATGGCTATAAGGCGCAGGTACTCGAATTTGTCGATATGGCGCACACGCCGAAGAACCTCCTAATTCGTGCGACAAGATGCTTCCAACCGACAAGTGTGAAGCGCAAGGCAATGGAAGAGGTAGAACAGGCAATGCAGGCATTTGCCGTGAAACCGACACTTGTGACACTTCTTGCGAACGGAGAGCAGAATCAGTAGTCTTAGAGTCTGCTGTAAGGTTCAGTGAGGCGGTTTCAGAATAAAGTGAAATGAGGAAATGTTATGAAAAAGGTGCTTGGTATTATTGTTATAGTGATAACCTGTATTCTCCTGGCAGGAGAAATTGTATATAATTCCGTATGGGCCCTGGCGGACCAGAAAGGAATAAAGACGATTACCATTAATGAGGCTTGCCTAATCGGTGAAGTAAAGCACACGGTCAATTTTATTCCCGTAGGAAAGGATTATTATTATCTTGGGGTGAATGACCAAACCGGCGAGGCTTATGTTATCCTTGCATCCAAACACTGGTGTGAGGACAATTTCGATGAGGATTGTAACTCTCTTGATCCGGACGGATATCAGTTGAACTGTCGTGTTAAGAAAATATCCAATTCTAAAACAAGAAATAATATTACAAACTATTTGAATACAAATTATGGAAATATCGGGGTGACCTATCCGGAAGGAACAGAACGTTGCCTGAATGAAACCTATAGGCGTTTTGCCCTTTTGAAACTTGTGGAATTAATCAGCCTTGTTTTGACTGTGATTCTCGGTATTTCTGTAAGCCGAAATGCGGGAACGCCTACCACAATTGTAAAAGTACTTTTGGCAGTATCGGCTTGCGTATTTGTCTGCCTGATGGTTTATACACTGCTTAGAATGTAATGATTCTGTCAAATCGGAGATAATATGATAAAAGAAAAGCCGTTCGAAATTCGAACGGCTTTTTGTGAGCGTGCATGAGAGGATTCGAACCCCCGACACCTTGGTCCGTAGCCAAGTGCTCTATCCAGCTGAGCTACATGCACACATTGCTTCGCAACAAACAGTATTCTATATTGCTTTTCTGAAAAAGTCAATAGGGATTTTTGTTTTTTGTGCTTTTCTTGACATTTGGCTTAACAAACTTTACAATCTATATGGTTTTGAGAGGCAGACGGTTCGCATGTTTTAGGAAAATACGACCGTTCACACATAAAAGGATGTATGGGATGAGTAAATATGAGTTTATTGCTCCATGCCATTTCGGCTTGGAAAGCGTTTTAAAACAGGAAATAACGGACCTGGGATATGAGATTACTCAGGTTGAGGACGGAAAGGTGACATTTGCCGGAGACGAGCATGCTTTTTGCAGAGCCAACATCGGACTTCGCAGTGCAGAACGTGTGCTTTGGAAGGTGGGAGAGTTTAAGGCAACCACCTTTGAAGAGCTTTTTCAGGAAACAAGGGAGCTTCCTTGGGCAGATATTCTACCAGCCGATTCGAAATTCTGGGTGGCTAAGGCTACTTCCGTAAAGAGCCAGTTGTTCAGTACATCGGACATTCAGGCAATTATGAAGAAGGCTATCGTGGAAAGCATGAAAAAAGCCTATAATATTGCATGGTTTCCGGAGACCGGTAACGAGTATCCGATTCGAGTTTCCGTATTGAAGGATGTATTTACCGTCAGCATTGATACATCCGGGGAATCACTCCATAAGAGAGGCTATCGTAAACTGGTCGGAAAGGCTCCAATCAGCGAGACACTTGCCTCAGCGTTGATTGCATTGACACCGTGGAATAAGGACAGAATTCTTGTTGATCCATTCTGTGGAAGCGGCACAATTCCGATTGAAGCGGCTATGAAGGGACTTCGGATTGCACCCGGTGTGAACAGGCATTTTCAGGCAGAGAATTTCCGCGAAAGGATTCCGGTGAAGTACTGGAATGAGGCTCGTGAGGAAGCTAAAAGCTTGGAAATTCACGATGTAAAGTTACAGATTCAGGGCTTTGATATAGACAGGGATGCGATTAAGATTGCCAGAGCCAATGCGGAGATGGCAGGTGTAGCGGACCAGATTCATTTCCAAGTTCGCCCGATGCAGGAACTGTCGCACCCGAAGAAGTACGGTTTTATCATTACAAACCCGCCTTATGGTGAAAGGCTTGAAGAAAAGGCGGCACTTCCGAAACTATATTCTGACATCGGTGAGGCATTCGGCAAGCTGGATACATGGTCCTATTACATTATAACCTCATATGAGGATGCACAGAAGTATATCGGTCGTCAGGCTACGAAAAATCGCAAGATATACAATGGTATGATTAAGACTTATTTCTATCAGTATCTTGGTCCGAAACCGCCGAAGAACAACGCTTAGAAGGAGATTAATATGGAACAGTTGGTATTTGCCACAGGCAATCAGGGGAAAATGCGAGAAATCCGTCAGATTCTCGGAGATGCCATTCCGGAGATTCTATCCATGAAGGAAGCCGGTATTGATGTGGATATCGTTGAGGACGGCAAAACCTTTGAGGAAAATGCCCTGATTAAGGCAAGAGCGGTCAGCAGAGCAGCAGGAATTATGGCTATGGCCGACGATTCCGGACTTTGTGTGGATTGTATGGATGGTGCGCCGGGCATTTATTCCGCACGTTTTATGGGAGAGGATACCTCCTATGATATTAAGAACGGGTATATTATCGAGCAGGCAATGAAGGTGCCGTTTGAGAAGAGAACAGCGCGTTTCGTCTGCGCAATCGCCTGTGTACTTCCGGATGGCAGGGAATGGGTCGTACGCGGCACAGTGGAAGGTGTCATCAATGACTGTCAGAAGGGGGCCAACGGTTTCGGATATGATCCCATCTTTTTACTGCCCGAAAGAGGTGTAACGACTGCAGAATTGCCTTCTTTGGAGAAAAATGCGATAAGTCACAGAGGGCGTGCACTTCGTGCAATGAAAGAACTGTTACGGAACGAAGGAATTCTTTGATTGAAAAATTCCTTGTTACTTCTGAATTTTTGTGTTGACTTTTGAAAAAGCGCGTAATATAATGATAAAGCGCTAACGGGGTGTGGCCCAGTTTGGCTAGGGTGCTTGATTTGGGATCAAGAGGTCGCAGGTTCGAATCCTGTCATCCCGAATTTCCCTATAATATGATTTGCAGGTGTAGTTCAATGGTAGAACACTAGCCTTCCAAGCTAGACACGTGGGTTCGATTCCCATCACCTGCTTTCGTTTTGAGAGGCCGACCTACTGGTCGGCTCGGTTATTTTATATGCCGACTCTTAACGACTTGAAATGTGCTAGTAGCTCAGTTGGATAGAGCAACGGCCTTCTAAGCCGTGTGTCGGGGGTTCGAATCCCGTCTGGCACAATTGTTGTGAACAACACAATAGAATATGGTGGGTATAGCGCAGTTGGTTAGCGCGCCAGATTGTGGCTCTGGAGGCCCTGGGTTCGAGTCCCAGTATCCACCTTTTTGAAAGCCTTTTCCTTCAAAAGTAAAGGCTTTTGTGTTATCTTGGGCCATCGCCAAGCGGTAAGGCACAGGGTTTTGATCCCTGCATTCCGCTGGTTCGAATCCAGCTGGCCCAGTCTATAAGCGGGTTGCGAAAGCAACCCGTTTTGTGTATCATTGGAAATCACTTTGCATTATCCGATATATATAAACTTTGCTAAGGAAACATTGCCAGTGCAATGGAAACTTGTAATAGATACAGAGATATCTTTCAGAGGAGATTATGGGAGCAGAGGAACGCAGACAATATAAGGATTTTGCCGCAACGCTTAAAGAATCGCTTGCCGAGTTGAAGTATATTGCCGATACCAAGGAAACGATGCGGGCAGAAATTGCGGAACGATACCGGATTCTTCGCGAAGCACTTTCCGTTGAACTGCTTCGCGAAAGGGACATTGCCGAGTTGAATGCCAATCACGACGGCATCCGGGTCAATGCACTCCGGGACTATGGCATTAAGTCCGTTGCAGATGTATGCAGGACATCGCAGAGGGCATTGGAAACCATTCCCGGAATCGGACCCGTGATGGCAGCAAAGATTAAGAGAAATGCCGATGCACTGCGCATTTCTGCCGGGCATTCGGTTCAGGTACGAATAGACCCCGAGAAGAAGAGTACTGAGCAGAGGCATCTCGTATTTTCCCTTGGACAAATGCTATGTCTTGGTCCGTATGCGGAACAGGCGGAACAGTTATATGAAGCAAGCTACAGCGGTATTATGACCCGCCTTGACATATCGGAGCAGCTGGGCAGTGGTATAGGATGGTTTTTCTCTTCGGGAGAGAAGAAACAGCAGGCACTTCTGGCTTATGAGGAATTGAAGGTATATGTGGCAGATTCCTATGCTGCAGAAGGGGCAAGAATTATCAACGGATTCCGAATGACTCAGGTTCCTACGGAGGAACAGTCCTGGAACAATTTCTGCCTGAATTCCGCACCTTATTATACGCTTCTGTATTCCATTATAGAGGGAAATACAGAGGCACAGACCGACTATGGCGGTATTCCCGAGGAACTGGTTAGCAGAGTCAATGAATATACATTGAACACCAACGGTCTTCATGCGGAACTGCGAAAATATCAGGTATTTGGTGCAAAGTATATTCTATACGGGAAAAGGGTCCTTCTCGGAGATGAGATGGGACTTGGAAAAACAATAGAGGCAATTGCTGCAATGGCGCATCTGCGTGAAGAAGGAAAGACATATTTTCTTGTGGTGTGTCCATTAAGTGTGCTGATGAACTGGCAACGTGAGGTTGCAAGGTTCAGTAATATTCCTGTCGATGAAATCTATGGAAATGACCGTGCAGAAGAATTGGAGGAGTGGATTCAGAAGGGTGGTACGGCCATTACGACATATGAAACCGCATCAAAGATATCGATTCCTGATGGTATGGTAATTGATATGCTCACGGTCGATGAAGCACAATATGTGAAGAATCCGGATGCGTTGCGCACGAAAGCAGTGAGGTTTTTGGCAGAACGTTCGGAACGCGTTCTGTTTATGTCCGGTACCCCACTCGAAAACCGTGTTGAGGAAATGATATCTCTTGTGGATTGTCTGCAGCCTGAGATTGTACCGAGAATTCGGAGACTGACTTCTCTTGCGGATGCAGAACAGTTTCGATTGGAAATTGCACCGGTGTATTTGCGCAGAACACGGGAACAGGTATTGAAGGAACTTCCGGAGAAGGAGGAAATTTCAGAATGGGGCATTCTCTCGGACGCAGAGAAGGAGGCTTATCGTGTTTCCCTTTCCGAAGGAAACTTCATGTCTGTAAGACGTATCTCGTGGAATGTGCCGAATCCATATGAATCGACGAAAGGTCGCCGAATGCTTGAGATTATCGAAGAGGCTGAAGGTGACGGAAGGAAGACGATTGTTTTTTCCTTCTTTCGTGAAACTTTGGCAGCGGTCAGTACTCTGCTGAAAGACCGATGTGCCGGTGTAATTGATGGGTCAATGCCTTCCTCAAAGCGGCAGGAACTTCTGGATGTGTTCCAGAAGGATGATAGCAAAACCGTGCTTGCCTGTCAGGTTATAGCAGGAGGTGTCGGTCTGAATGTTCAGGTGGCAAGCGTTATCATTTTCTGTGAGCCTCAGTTGAAACCGTCTATGGAGGAACAGGCTATAGGAAGAGCGTACCGTATGGGTCAGAGCCGCAAGGTTATGGTTCACAGGCTTCTGATTTCCGATTCTGTGGACGAACGGATTATGTCTGTTCTTGCAGGAAAGTGGGAGATATTTCAGGCATTTGCCGATGAGTCGGTGGTTGGAACAATCGGTAATGAACATGATATAACGACTGAAACTATGGAGAAAATTGTCGCTGTCGAAAGGGATAAATATCTGAATTCTGCAACGGATGATAATGTGGGAACGAAGGAAGAGGATACTTCAGACGGGGAATCGAATGCTTAATGTTGGGGGACCCGATGATGGAATATTTAGAAACCGTTTATACACTTGGCATCAGTAAGGGCCTGACCGGGACATTTTCGGATGGAATTGTATCCACAGCTTCACGTATTGATGGCGGAGTTGAGTATATCCAGATTACTGCTCCGATTTCGTCCGGAAACAGCGGAGGTCCCTTGGTAAATGTATGTGGAGAGAAGGTAATCACCGGTGATGAAGGTGAATAATATCAACCTATCAGTCAATGGAAATTGATATTATGCTGTTGGAGGGGGCTATGAGAGACAGAAGTGTTGCATTTGTTATAAGAGACAAGAAGATACTTATGGAAAAACTGTGTTACGGAGGCAGAACATTTTACTCAATTCCCGGTGGTGGAATCGAAGATGGCGAAACTCCCGAGCAGGCTGTAATCAGGGAACTAAAAGAGGAATGTGGGCTTGATGGTGTCATAGTAAGAAGACTGGCAGAGGTATTCAATCACGAAAGGACAGAGTATTCATTTTGGGTAAGCGTGCCAGAGGAACAGGAAGCAATCAAGGGATATGACCCCGAAGAACCGATGGATGACCAGCCAATTAAGGAAGTGCGCTGGATGAGTTTGAACGAGATGTCAGAAAAAGACCGCGCTTTTATGTGGAGATATGGGTTATTGGAGATTCCTGAGTTTTGTGAAGAAGTAATGTCTTGGGGCGATACGATAAGTTATCCTGGTAATGATTTGTAGATTCTGATTTTGTGGAGGTAATATCGATGGATATTTGGACAGAATCATCTTGTAAATAGTTATAATAAATTAGGAGGCATAGATGATAAATACATATTATATTGGCGGTTCGCCTTGTAGTGGAAAAAGTACAATAGCAGAAATAGTTTCAAAGAAATATGATTTATATTATTTTAAAGTGGATGATTTCCTTGATAAGTACACTAAGATGGGTGTATCCAAAGGATATGAAATCTGTAAAAAGCAAGAGAGGATGAATGCAGAAGAAATATGGATGAGAGAACCATTGCTTCAATGTACTGAGGAACTTGCATTTTATGAAGAAATATTTGAATTTGTTTTGGCGGATTTAGAGAAAATAGAAGCTAACGGAATTCTTACAGAAGGTGCGGCATATTTACCTAAGTTAATGAAGAAATTGAGTATTTCAAAAGATAGATATTTAGCTATTACACCGGCTAAAGAATTCCAAATTTCTTACTACAAAAAGAGAGAATGGGTGCCATATGTATTGGAAGGATGTAGTGACAAGGAAAAAGCTTTTTCTAATTGGATGAACAGAGACAATTTGTTTGCACAAGAAGTGCAACGACAATGTAGTGAGGAACAATATGTTTCCATCATAAACGATGGAAACATAGAAATTGACGAGTTGGTTGACTTAGTTGTTTCGCATTTTGGATTGAGGTGATTGATATAGCAAAAAAGAAAAGAGAGCATATTGTTTTTGACCAAATGTTGAAACTCAAAAAGAGTATTCCTTTTTCTATGGTCAATAAACAAAGTTCAAAAAGTAAAAAGAAAAAGTAGACTATCAAATTCATATTTAATGGAGTAGTAAAGATGGAAATAAAGCGTATTGATAGTTATAGTGATTCTCGCTTTTCACCAAAGGTGTTGAAACAACATGGGGCTTTTGAGATAGATGGTTTGACATATGAGGTTGAAATTATTTCGGACTTTGAAGCTATTATTCGAGGTTCAAATAAGTATTTAAAAGATATAATCGAGGAATTTCGATATTATGCGGAACAT
>JAZQNM010000028.1:0-16812 GCA_045627305.1 Lachnospiraceae bacterium | reverse complement strand
TCATTGACAAGTACGGTTTTCCACAAGACTGGAATGATGATGGAAAATATGGTCCTGAAAGGTACATTGAAGCACAAATATGGAGTGACAAGATAATAGATAAATATGTAGCAATTTATAATGAATTGAATAATTGATAAACCCCAGTTTGTCGAGTTGTTAAGTAGACAGGAGAAATTCCATTTTTAGATCTGAGGTAATTGAAGATGATATTTGAATTGGATGATACAATGCGAATGCGATTGAAGAGTGGAGTAATCGCGGAACGAAGGCTGAAGTGTTGCTGAAAAGAATATTAGTAATTGGATTAGCAGTACTGAGTGTATATAAGGCAGGGTATAATGTGGGAACATTTATTGCAAACCTTGGTTTTTAGTACTTATTAAAAGAGGTAGTGAAATACTCACCATGCTCCCGATTAAATGCTCTGAATATAAGGAGATAAATCGTTTTGTCCGGGTAAATTGTTTCTGTCCGGATTAATTGTTTTGTATAAGCAATTTGTCCTGTACGGATAATTCGTATTTTTAATTGATTTGTATTTTTATATATATTTTTAGGAGGGGGTTATGATGCAGTCTATTCTTTCTTTCAGTCTCAAAGAGTTGTGTGCGAAGCTTCGGACACGGGCAATTTCCTGCGAGGAGCTTTGTCGGTTTTATCTTGAAAGAATCGAAAAATATGGTATGCGTAATGCGTTGAACTGTGTTTTTGCGGTGAATCCGAAGGCTTTGGACGAGGCGCGGGAACTGGACAAGCGTGGTCCGGAGGGGATTCCTCTTTACGGACTTTGTGTGCTTTTGAAGGATAATATCGATGTGGCGGGAATGACAACGACTGCCGGCAGCGTGGCACTTGAGGACAATATTGCCGATGTTGACGCACCGGCTGTACGGATTTTACGCGAGAAGGGTGCGGTAATCCTCGGTAAGACCAATATGACAGAATTCGCCAATTTCCTGACTCCGGGAATGCCAGGGGGATTCAGTTCACTTGGGGGACAGGTGGTGAATGCGTATGACAAGAACCATACACCTAGCGGCTCCAGCAGTGGTTCGGCAGTAGCCATGAGTGCGCGGCTCTGTTCCTTCGCAGTCGGAACGGACACTTCTTTTTCGGTGGTGGCTTGCGCTATGGATAATGGTGTAGTTGGTTTTAAACCGCCTGTAGGTACCATTTCCACAGAAGGCGTTATACCGATTACTTCTTATCTGGATGAGATTGGATTCTTTACCCGCGACATGGTGGATATGGGATTTTTAACAGAACAGCTCGGGATCACAACCCGCAAAGAGGCTGACGAGAAGCAGAACATGACGACATCCGGCGAAACGGTTCAGATGCAGGAATCCTCGTTACAGCGGGCTCTCGCGGTATGGACAATCAATCAGGAATTTGTTTCCGCAGAACAGATGGAACGCTACGAGAAACTTTTTGCGCGTATGAGAGAAGATGGCTGGTCATTTACCGAGCAACCCGGCAGAAATACGATGAAATTGCAGGAAATCGGTTTGAGACGCATGTCAAAGGAGATTCGGGATTATCTGGAAACCCACAAGGGTAGTTCGGCAGGGAAGATGACACCGGAGAAGATTTTGGAGAAATACCGTGAGAATCCCGCGAAGTATGCTCCTTATGGAACCGAATTTATGGATAAATCCTTGGCATATGAATATGAACTGGAGAATGAACAGAAGGTTTTGGAGATTCGGGCAGAGATGAGTAGGGAGCACGAACTGCTCACAGAGGAGCTTTCCGGCTTTGACTGCTGCGTTATGACCGGACCGACCTGCATTATGCATTATGCAGGGCTGTCCTCGTTGTCCGTTCCTTTCGCGGTGGCATCGGAGGACGGGCTTCCGCGAAGCATAATCCTTTTCGGACCGGATATGCGCAAGCTTCTTAGTGTTGGAGCGGAAATCGAACGATATGGAGACGAAATTCCAATGCCGAAGATAGGAGAATGAGCTCGGAAGGTGGACGGGGATGCTAATCGGGAATATCATAGCGAGATTATTTGAAGCGTGAGATGGGAATCACTGAGGTAAAGAGTACAATAAAGCGAATACAGTATCTTTTTCTAAAAGAAGACGAGATCAAAAATATGTTGAGAGAATTTATAATTATACGAAAATGAATGATAAGTTTCCGAACGGTTCATAATTTCGTAACGGGCAGGAAAATCGGTAGAAAAAGGGCGCATATGAAGATAGAAAAGAATAATACATCGTACAGACTTATTGAGGATTCTGCAGAATATGTGAGAACATGTCTGGCAACCGGAGATAGGGCAATCAAGGCGTACAAGTTCACACCTGTTCTGGCAAGAGTTGCAGTAGCAGAAGAGGAACTCATTGTTTATATAGAAAACGGACATGAAGAAGCCAGGGAATGGATATATCCCGGAGATGTAATTGCAAAGAGGGCGAATCCGGACGGGACGGCATTTACCGACGCATATGGTCATATGAATATATGGAAGATGAATCCGGACTATTTCTATTTCAGATATGATATTGAACAGCTTGGAGAAACGGAAGAACTTTGTTATCCGAGAAGAGATAGACTGCTATTTTTACAAGTAAAAGAAAATATAGCCATATATTTTCAACATGGTAAAGAGAGGGAGATGGTTTCCCAAGTAATCGATGCAGGTGGTTATCTAAATATCACAGATATGGATAGCATTTATGGAATTTCGGAACATGAATTTGAGGAAACATATAAGTCTGTTGAAACATAAATGTGGAAGCCATCAAGCTTGTCAGAAAAGTAACCGGACTTAGCCTGATGGAAGCCAAGATGTTTGTGGAAGAAATCACGAAGTAGGATTTTATATAGTGATTAAGGGCGGGAGTGAGATGTCTTTTTGATATTTCACTTCCGCTTTTTGTTATTAAAATGATATGTTACCCCCGTCCCCAAGATATCATTATACATTGACGAAGTATATGTTCCGGAACTAAAATATAAGGAACGAATCGCAAGCGGAAGCAGGCCTATATGACATGATGACACCGTATTTTGGGATGAAAGGAGAAGTTATGGGGAACTATCGTAATTTTGAATTGGCTACTTATTTCGTGGCGCAGGGGACAGAACATGCGGAACGGGAAAGACTGGAGAAGGACATTACTTTCTTTGAAAAGCATATGCGTCTGGACAAGGTTTATATTGAGGCATATCGTGATGGCTCATTTGCGAGTGAGGAGCAGGTGCGTTTGGTAAAGGAAGTTTTTGAGGCACATGGAATCAAAACGGAGGGTGGCATTACCACCTGTGTACCGACGCCCGAGGGGGATGAGCCCAAGCAACGTCTCTTCAATACATTTTGCTATAACGATGAGAAGATGCTTGCACGTCTTGATAAGGCAATAGAACTTACTGCGAAATCTTTCGACGCATTTATCATTGATGACTTCTATTTCACGAATTGCACCTGTGACGCATGCAGGTCACAAAAGGATGCATACAATCAGGAAAATGGTATAAAAGACGGCAGCTGGGAAAGATACAGAATCCATAAGATGAACGAGATTTCAAAAGACCATATGATTGGAATCGCGAAAGCAGTAAATCCGAAATGTAAAGTGACGATTAAGTTTCCAAATTGGATGGAATCCTTTCAGGAAACCGGCTATGACCCGCAGACGGAAAGTGGTCTCTTCGATGCAATTTACACGGGGACGGAAACACGTGACCCGAGACATACCGACCAGCATCTGCCGAGATATCTGTCTTATTCGCTGATGCGCTATTTGGAGGCTATGGCTCCGAACCGAAACGGTGGTGGATGGTTTGATCCCTTCGATTGTCAGATTACAGAGTATTATCTGGAACAGGCGTACCTGACCGCATTTGCCAAATCACGCGAATTGATGATGTTCTGTTTCCAAGCTCTTGCAGACTCCATGAATGTGCCGGCACTTGGTTACCAGTTAGAAAAACTGGATGCCCTTTTAGACAATTTGGGAACACCGATTGGAATTCCCTGTTACATCCCCAATGCTTCTCAGGGAGAGGATAATGTGCAGGATTTTCTTGGCATGAATGGATTCCCTGTAGTAACAACGCCGTTCTTCCCTGCAGATGCTCCGACAATTCTTCTTACCGCATCGAGTTTTTGTGATAAGGGGATTACAGAGAAATTGGAGCAGTTCGTGGCAAATGGCGGTAAGGCTATCGTAACCTCCGGATTTATGCGTCTTGCACTAAAGGAAGCGGAGAAGGCAGAAGAAATGCCTGCAATTACTCGGATGACTTCCATCCGTGATCGTGGGCGAGAGGTGACAGTTCGTGATTTCTTTACGGAATATGCCGATGGTCGACGTGGAATGAAGGCAGTAAAGGGAACGGAAGATATCACATTTTCCGTAATGGAATTTCGTAATAATGCAACGTGGGCTGCTTTGTGCAAGGGGGTAAAGGATACAGAGAGTTATACTATGCTTGCACGTGATACCTACGGCAAAGGTGAACTCATAACGCTTGTGATTCCGGACGCCTTTTCGGAAATCGGCAAGCTTCCGGAGCCTGTGCTTTCGAGAATGCGTGCAGAGTTTAGGATGAATGGAATTTGGCTGGAGGGTGAAGGCAATGTCAGTATATTCCCTTATGACAACGATACCTTTATCCTGTACAATTATGCAGACAGTGCGGCATATGACGTGGATGTGCTTGTACATATTAAGGGGGCCAAGGCGCTTAAGATGCTGAACAATGTATGGTGGGGACCTTCTGAAATTAAGCCGCTTTATCAGCTCGGTGATGAGGCAGTATTCCGAATTCGTGCGGCAGTGGCACGCTACACAGGTTATCAGATTGTACGATAGAGTAAATCGGATATCCTGATATCCGAAAAACTGATTTCAAGAAATGTGATACGATGTGAGCACCAATTCGCCCGATTCCTGACAGGCAGTTAACAGAAAGGTTTTTGGCAGCAGGTGTTTCGGAAAATGCACACGGATTTCTCTTTCGGAAACCGATTGAATTGTACCGACTCCATACTTTTCGTGAAATACTTCAGTGCCTACGTGCAGTTCACCCTTTGGTAGGCGAATCTCTCCGAGAAAGCGGGAAGGCTGCATTTCATGAGTTAGATTTTTCTTAACATAACATAGTTGTAGAGACAGAATGGCTCTTGTCATTGCAACATAGAACAAACGACGCTCCTCCGCGATTTGCTCCGGCAGGAGCGCTTTTTTATGCGGTGTAATCAGTTCGTTGCAGTTGCATATGATGACATGGCGGTATTCGAGACCTTTACTTGCGTGAAAGGTCTGTAGCGTTATGCCGGGGCGGGTAAGGGTGTCTTCGCGATTCTGTCTTCTTCGATTGTCTTCGGTTGCGGCATATGTAAGAAACTCGGGGATGGTTCGGAATTTGGCTGCTTCTTGCATTACCTCGTCCAGTATGTCCATTGCGTCAGTCGTGTCCGACATAGTGTCAACAAGAAATCGATTATAACCGATGATGTGTCGGATAAAATGAATTGCAGCATAGGGATTCATATCAGACAGCTTATGAAGGTCCAGTTCCAACTGTTGAAGCCGTTCAACAACATAGTCTTTATTTTTATTGTGTAGGATTGTGTAGGTCTTTTTCAGATTTACATCATTATCGGGAAATGCAGAACGCTCCACATAGCGTGACGGACGATTGGCAACCATAAGCCAGTCACTTCGCTTGGTACTTCCTGTGGCAAGGTTCAGATAGGTAAGTACTGGGAGAACATAGGAATTGGAATATAAAAGAGGTGGTAATACGCGGCAACTGTAAGGAATTCCAGCCTGCTCGAACTGGTGGATAAGCCCGCGCATTTCAAGATTGGTTCGAAACAGGATGGCTATATCCTCGGGCTTTTCCCCATTCGCAAGTAATTTCTGAACCTTTGCGACGACAGCCATATATTCGGTGGCTGTATCATCATAAAGCGTGCAGGAAACAGGGGCGGTAGAGCCGCGATCGGATATGAGATTTTTCTGAAATCGGGTTTTGTTACATCGAATCAGGTCAGTGGAGGCTTTCAGAATTTCAGCACCGCATCGGTAGTTGACATTAAGTGTTACCATGCGGGCTTCCGGATAGTCATGCGTAAAATTCAGCATAATCTCGGGAGAGGAACCGCGAAATCCGTAGATGGACTGGTCATCATCTCCGACCGCAAAAAGGTTGCGGTATTTGCCGGCAAGCAGCTTAATCACCTCATACTGCATGGAATTGATATCCTGAAATTCGTCAATCAGTATGTAGCGGTATCGCTCCTGCCAAAAGTTCAGAATATCCGGACGCTTGCGAAAAAGGTCATAGGTCATCGAAAGCATGTCTTCAAAATCAACCATGTTGCGCGTTCGCATGGCGGCAAGATAAGCATGAAGCACAGGATAGAACAGCTCCCGTTTGCAGGACAGAGGCTCGTAATCCTCAGCTTCGAGAGAATCCCCAGGCTTTCGGGAGCCTTTGTATTTCTGAATTTCCTCCCGTATCGTCGCAATTATCTCAGGCTGTTCTGCGAGCTCCGGTTCTATTTCGGTCAGGATGTCACGAAAGAGAAGACGGGCATTTTCCTCGCGGATAATTGCCGAAGGATTCATATTATATGCGATTTGCAATATGTGAAAGAAGCAGGCGTGAAATGTGCCAAAGGTGACGCCCGGATATGTGTTGCCGGGTGATTTCAGAAAGCGTTCCCGCATTTGCGCTGCGGCTGCTTTGGAAAATGTGATGACCAAAATGTTGTCGGGACGGATGCCGTATTGTTCAATCAGGTTTCGTACCCGGCCGATAATGACATGTGTCTTACCCGAGCCGGGACCTGCCAGAACAAGCATGGGTCCATCTCCGTGGCGGACGGCCTCCGCCTGCGATGGATTATAATGCATATCTACTCCTTAACAAAAAAGGTGAGCAGGACAGGAAATGTTCTGCTCACCGGTTTGTGTACTTATTACTGTCGTTGGAATCCTTTGATTGACGTCATCTGATGATGACGGTTTGTGTCAGAAGGTTCCGTGATGCTTCATTATTGTGCATTCTCAAGCTTTTCAATACCGATTCGGATTCGTCTGAGACTTTCGTCCTTGCCAAGGATGTTCATGATTTCATAAGCACCCCCGGGAGTCATCTGCTTGCCGGAAACTGCGGTACGAATCGGCCACAGGCAGAGACCGTTTTTGATCTCCTTCTCGGCAATGTAATCGGTACAAACCTTTTCAATGCCTTCCATCGAATAATCCTCGAGTGCCTCGAAGCGGGGAAGCATATCCTTAAGTACCTGAAGAGAATTCTCGGAATTCGTCTTCATCTTCTTGTGCGTATACATTTCAATGTCGTAATCCGGAAGCTTCTCAAAGAAGTCAATCTTCTCGGCAATATCCGGGAATACTTCGATTCTTGTTTTTACAAGGTCTGCGATCTTCCTAAGATCGTAATCCCTGTGTACAATTTCACTGATGTAGGGAAGCGAAAGCTTATAGTAGCGTTCGTTATCCATCATCTTGATATACTCGCCGTTCATCCAGCGAAGCTTTGTCATATCGAATACGGCGGGAGACTTACTGATGTGATGATAGTCAAATTCCTGAATCAGCCGGTCAAGCGTGAAAATCTCCTCGTTGCCTACAGGACTCCAGCCAAGAAGCGCGATAAAGTTTACAACCGCCTCACTGACAAATCCCTGCTCAATCAAATCCTCAAACGAGGAATGGCCGGAACGCTTGGAAAGCTTCTGGTGCTCCTCATTTGTAATAAGAGGACAGTGAATGTAGATGGGCTCCTCCCAGCCAAATGCATGGTAAAGTCTTGTGTACTTCGGTGTGGAGGAAAGATACTCGTTGCCGCGAACAACATGAGTAATCTTCATCAGATGGTCGTCTACGACATTTGCGAAATTGTAGGTGGGGAAGCCGTCGCTCTTAATCAGAATCATATCATCGAGCTCATCGTTATTTACGGTAATGTCACCGTAAATGGCATCGGTGAACGTTGTGGTTCCCGTTGTCGGAATGTTCTGTCGGATAACGTAGGGCATTCCTGCGGCAAGATTGGCTTCGATCTCCTCCTTGGACAGAGAGAGACAATGCTTGTCATATTTACTGATTTCATTGCCTGCGGAATCCTTGATGCCGGGAAGATTCTCAAGACGCTCCTTCGTACAGAAGCAGTAGTAAGCCTCACCCTTCTCAATCAGTTCCTTCGCATATTTCATATAGACGCCGGTCTTGAGACGCTCGCTCTGCACGTAGGGACCGTAGCCTTTGTCCTTATCGGGACCCTCGTCATGCTTGAGTCCCGTCTCCTCAAGCGTACGGTAGATGATGTCAACGGCACCTTCCACATAACGCTGCTGGTCGGTATCCTCAATTCTCAATATAAAATCTCCGCCCTCGTGCTTGGCAATCAGAAACTCATAGAGAGCTGTTCTCAGGTTTCCGACGTGCATACGTCCTGTGGGGCTCGGTGCATATCTGGTACGAATCTTCATAATCAATAACCTGCTTTCATAAGATAATCGGTTTCGGCTAAATATATCCGCATAACGGAAATACTACACCATAAAATCATATTGCAGACTTAACTATATTTCAATCAAACCACTTTGTCAAGGAATCCGACAGTATAATCATGTGAAAAAAACGATGGGTTTACTGTGCAAAATCACGAAGAAGATGGTATTTGTCTTACGTCTCATTTTCATAAAAAAGGCATTGACTTTACTTCTTCAATAATGCTATAATCTCACCTGTTGTGCGCCTATGTGAAATGTTGCAGGGTGCAGACAGACAACCTGTGCTTTCGATTTGAAACGCGGTTGAGTCGGCAATGGTGAGATTGGATAGAGCATGGATAGTGAGTTCCGTAATCAGAGCCTGAAAAGGCAGCTGCCGTATCTTATGAAACCAAGGGCCGATACAATAGGTAAGAGGTGAATTTGTTGTGTCAGATTTTGAAGTAAAATTGCAAGAGCTTGTAACGCTTGGAAATAAGAACAACGGTATATTGGAAAGTGACAAGGTTGCGGATGTGATGAAGGGACTCTGCAACGACAGTCAGATTGATAAGGTTTATGATTATCTGGAGACGAAAGGGATTCTTGTGGTTACAAAGCCTGAGGATGATTTCATGCCGGATGATGTGGAATTGGAGGAGCTCGATGACGACGCATTGCCGCCGCCTACCGAGGAGGAACTGAACGAGATGGCGGAAGCCCTTTCGGATGACCCGGTGAAGCAGTACCTTCGCGAAATCGGTTCCTATGCGCTTCTTTCTGTAGATGAGGAGGTAGAGCTTGCACGCCGTATCAGCACCGGAGACAAGGCCGCAAAGCGCCGTCTGACCGAGGCCAATCTTCGTCTGGTTGTCAGCATCGCAAAGCGATACGTCGGCAGGGGGCTTTCCTTCCTGGATTTAATTCAGGAGGGCAACCTTGGCTTGATTAAAGCCGTGGACAAATTCGACCACGAAAAAGGATATAAGTTCAGCACCTACGCAACATGGTGGATTCGCCAGGCAATAACGCGTTCCATCGCAGACCAGTCCAGAACCATCCGTATCCCGGTTCATATGTCAGAGGTTATCAATCGTACGTACCGTGTCAGCAGAACTCTGATGCAGGAACTTGGTCGTGAGCCGAATGAGCAGGAACTTGCGGAAGCTATGGATATGCCGGTTGAGAAAGTGAGAGAGGTATTGAAGGTCAGCGCCGATCCCATTTCCCTTGATACCCCTATCGGTGAAGAGGACGACAGTCACCTCGGTGACTTCATTAAAGATGAGAATATGATGGGACCTGAAGAGGCTGCTTCCTATAAAATGCTTCAGGAACAGATTGACAAGCTCCTCGATACGCTTACCGAGCGTGAGAGTCGTGTGCTTCGTCTCCGTTTCGGCCTGGAGGATGGCCGTTGCCGTACCCTCGAAGAGGTTGGCGCCGAATTTGGTGTCACCCGTGAACGTATCCGTCAGATTGAAGCCAAAGCACTTCGTAAGCTTCGCCACCCGAACAAGGTAAAGATGCTTCGCGGATATGAAATGTAAATAGCATTAAACAGAAACCGTTCTCCGAACACAAAGATTGTTCAGCTGAATGACATTTGTGGTGGGGGGACGGCTTTTTACATTTTTGCTTTATGGAGGCTAAGATTACACCCAAAAAAAGTCTGTTAGAACGGGTAAATAATATTGACACCAGCGAACCGTTATGATAGAATCATTTCAGTTATTATCATATTTAATTTGGGAGGATGATTTACTGTGGGAAGAAAAAGTCGGGTTTTAAAAGCAGCATACATTGTGATTTGTCTTATAATGGGCATATCTCTTATTGGCTGCGGACGGGAAGAAATCGAGGAAAAGAAGGTTGGCACGCAGAGGAAAAGTGCAGATACGGTTGAACGCAGCAACGGACAATCAGCCTATTCTGAAGTTGAATATTCCGAAGAAGATGATTTCTTTGCAGATGAGGAGTATTCTGAGAAAATTCAAATAAATGTTACCGACGCGCAAGGGTTTATTACGGCCATGTACAAAGCTATGAGTGATGAAAAAACGCTCTATTTGATTTCTATTTCCGAGAATTTGACCTTGAAGTCTTCAAACTTGTCATTTACATTACCAAGGAATTTGCATATTACCGTACAGCCCGGGTGCAATTTTATCATAAACTGTGCTCTTTATATTGACGGGGCAATATACTGTAAAGACGGAGCAGAAATGACAGTTCTGTCATCTGAAGAAGGAGCCATTTGGGTTCAGGACCAATCCAAGTTATACTATAATGGTATGACATTAAGAACAGAAGAAATTCCTCATACGAGGGATGATTATAGTACAGGCTATTCGCTGGAGTTTGATAAAGGGAATATCGATATTCACGGAGGATTTTATACAGCGTTATATGTTGAGGGAGAGGATGCTTTAGACAAACTATCAATCTTTTGGATTCATACAAATAGTAGAATATATGTAAATGGGCTGGACGCAGTAGCAAAGATAAAGGGATATGGTTCTTTCTTGAATAGTGGATTGGATACGGAATTGTATGAGGGTGAGGTTATCTGTGAGGTATCAGATGAGGCTGATTTATATCGGTATATTTCATTGAGCGAGAGCAATCCGCAGGCAACATTCATTATCAATATGATGGATGATATTGTGTTACCCGATACAACTATAGGTGTTTATGTGCCTGAAAATTTTCAACTAATCATCACACCCGGATGCAAATTAACGGTTGAGAGTTTTTTACGATACCATGGAGTCCTTTGCTGCGCAGTAGGTGATTTGTGTGTTGCCGGGGGAGGGGCATTGTGGTTCGGTGATGGAGGTGAGCTTGCTTATGGAAGCTCAGCGATTTGTTTTAAGGAAAAAGAGCATGATGATAAAAGTTACAGCACCGGCTTTTCATTAAGTTTTCCGGACGGGAAGATCATGTATCACGGAGGCTATTATACCTCTATGAATATCTATTCCAGTGTTATGACAGAGGATGATTTGATTTGCGAGTGGTGTCAGGACTCTGCTGAAGTGTACCTTAATGGCATACTTCTTTCAGAGTAAAATCAATAGAGATTGTGTTCATACCGGCGGTCCTTTCCATATATGGTGGGCCGCCTTTTTTATAGGCAAATACTACAAAGAATCGTTGTTATTTGCCTGTATTCTTGCCTAAAAAATATCTTGACAATCGCTACTTATATTTTGTATAATCTATTCTGCACGCATTGTGAGCACACGATAAGTGCGCCCATTTTTCGCGCTAGTTTAGCAGATTTTCTGCATGCTGCAACCACTTTTTATTCTAATAGGAGGTGACAAGGATGCCTACATTTAACCAGTTGGTAAGAAAAGGCCGTGAAACTTTCGAGAAGAAGTCTACCGCTCCTGCATTGCAGAGAGGTTTCAACTCCCTTCAGAAGAAAGCCACCGATATTTCTGCTCCGCAGAAGAGAGGCGTATGTACCGCAGTTCGTACGACAACCCCTAAGAAGCCGAACTCCGCTCTTAGAAAGATTGCCAGAGTACGTCTTAGTAACGGTCTTGAGGTAACAAGCTATATTCCCGGTGAAGGACATAACCTTCAGGAGCATAGCGTAGTAATGATTCGTGGCGGTCGTGTT
Organism: Lachnospiraceae bacterium; assembly: GCA_045627305.1. GTDB lineage: Bacteria > Bacillota > Clostridia > Lachnospirales > Lachnospiraceae > ISDg. The sequence continues at coordinate 4,693 of JAZQNM010000028.1, read as the reverse complement.
AAGGACCTTCCCGGATGCCGTTATCATATCATCCGTGGTACTTTGGATACCGCAGGCGTAGCTAAGAGACGTCAGGCTCGTTCCAAGTACGGCGCTAAGAGACCGAAAGACGCTAAGAAGTGATCTTAAGGCTCTGAACCGATGAAACTACGAATGCCATACGGCGTTCCTGTTTCGAATTTGTAACCAGTAGTAAAAGGAATTTTTCATTACTCAATAATGCAAGGCATTTTCACTGACCGAAAGGTCCGGACGCAGAACTTTGTGGTTGCAGGGGCGACTGACATAGAATTTTCCGAGCATGAACACAGTAATGTGAGTACCTAAGAATTAATCAAACCGAAATTTATGTTTCGGGAATAATTAAGGAGGGAAGTACCGTGCCACGTAAAGGACATATTCAAAAGAGAGAGATTCTCGCAGATCCTATGTACAACAGCAAGGTTGTTACCAAGTTGATTAACAACGTTATGCTTGATGGTAAGAAGGGAACTGCACAGAAGATCGTTTACGGCGCATTTGAAGTCGTAGCCGAGAAGAGCGGCAAGGATGCAATGGAAGTATTTGACGCTGCCATGAACAACCTTATGCCTGTTCTTGAAGTAAAGGCTCGCCGTATCGGTGGTGCTACATATCAGGTACCGGTTGAAGTCAGACCTGAAAGAAGACAGGCTCTTGCACTTCGCTGGTTGACATTCTTCTCCCGCAAGAGAAGTGAGAAGACCATGATCGATCGTCTCGCTAACGAAATTATCGATGCTTCAAACAACACCGGTAGTGCGGTAAGAAGAAAAGAAGATATGCACAAGATGGCAGAGGCAAACAAGGCATTCGCTCACTATCGTTGGTAGTTCGAAGCCCGTCTGCATTTGGTTAAGAATAATTATAGGAGGACAAATCCTTGGCTGGAAGAGAATATCCGCTTGAGAGAACCAGAAATATCGGTATCATGGCTCATATCGATGCCGCTAAGACTACTCTTACAGAGCGTATCCTGTATTATACAGGTATCAACTATAAGATTGGTGATACGCACGAAGGAACTGCTACCATGGACTGGATGGAGCAGGAACAGGAACGTGGTATCACAATTACTTCTGCAGCTACCACCTGCCATTGGACCCTTGAGGAGAACAATAAGCCGAAGCCCGGTGAGTTGGAACACAGAATCAACATCATTGATACACCCGGACACGTTGACTTCACTGTAGAAGTTGAGCGTTCACTCCGTGTACTTGACGGTGCTGTTGGTGTGTTCTGTGCAAAGGGCGGCGTTGAGCCTCAGTCTGAGACAGTATGGCGTCAGGCAGACAAATATCACGTACCGAGAATGGCATTTGTCAACAAGATGGACATTTCCGGTGCAAACTTCTTCAACGTTATCGATATGATCGAGAAACGTTTGGGAAAGAACCCGGTTGCTTGCGAACTCCCGATTGGTAAGGAAGACACCTTCAAGGGTGTTGTAGACCTGATGGAGATGAAGGCATATATTTACACTGATGCAAAGGGTGATGCAGTAGAGATTACTGATATCCCGGCTGATATGCAGGCACAGTGTGAAGAGTACAGAGAGAAGATGGTTGAAGCCATCTGTGAAACCGACGATGAACTCCTTGAGATGTATCTCGAGGGTAACATCCCTGAGGTTCCGGCTCTGAAGAAAGCTCTTCGTAAGGCAACTATCAGTACAGACATTATCCCTGTATTCTGTGGCTCCGCTTACAGAAACAAGGGTGTTCAGAAGCTTCTTGATGCTGTTATCGAGTATCTTCCTGCACCTACCGATGTCCCGGACATCAAGGGTGTTGACGAAGACGGTAACGAGGTAGTAAGAAAATCTTCCGATGACGAACCTTTCGCAGCTTTGGCATTCAAGATTATGACCGACCCGTTCGTTGGTAAGCTTGCTTACTTCCGTGTTTACTCCGGTACGATGAACGCAGGTTCTTATGTTTTGAACGCAACCAAGAATAAGAAAGAGCGTGTTGGCCGTATCCTTCAGATGCATGCCAACAAGAGACAGGAACTTGAAAAGGTTTACTCCGGTGATATCGCAGCAGCCGTTGGTTTCAAGATCACGACTACCGGTGATACCATTTGCGATGAGGCACATCCGGTTATCCTTGAGTCCATGGAATTCCCGGAGCCTGTTATTGAAGTAGCTATCGAACCTAAGACCAAGGCTGGTCAGGATAAGATGGGTGAGGCACTTGCTAAGCTTGCTGAAGAAGATCCGACCTTCCGTGTTTCCACCAATGAAGAAACCGGACAGACTCTTATCGCAGGTATGGGTGAGCTTCACCTTGAGATTATCGTAGATCGTGTCCTTCGTGAGTTTAAGGTTGAGGCTAATGTTGGTGCTCCTCAGGTTGCTTATAAGGAGACCATTACTAAGGAAGTTGATATCGACAGCAAGTACAAGAAACAGTCCGGTGGTTCCGGTCAGTACGGTCACTGTAAGGTTATCTTCACTCCTATGGATGCTAACGCAGAGAAGACTTACGAGTTCGAGAACTCCACAGTCGGCGGTTCCATTCCGAAGGAATATATCCCTGCTGTTGACGCCGGTATTCAGGATGCTATGAAGGCAGGTGTCCTCGGAGGTTATCCGGTACTTGGTATTCATGCTAACTGCTACGACGGTTCTTACCATGAAGTCGACTCTAACGAAATGGCATTCAAGATTGCCGGTTCTATGGCATGTAAGGATGCTATGCGTAAGGGTGATCCGATTCTCCTTGAGCCTATCATGAGAGTTGAGGTTACTGTTCCTGAAGATTACATGGGCGACGTTATGGGTGATGTAAGTTCTCGTCGTGGTCAGATTGAAGGAACCGAGGATGTTAACGGAACTAAGTTGATCCGTTGCTCCGTACCGCTTTCCGAGATGTTCGGTTATGCTACCACACTTCGTTCCAAGACCCAGGGCCGTGGTGCTTACTCCATGTTCTTCCAGTCCTATCAGAAGGTACCGAAGAGCGTTCAGGAGAAGGTTTTGAGCGATAAGACAAAGTAATAAATAATGGCGGTGAATGAATCGAAATGATTCGTGAAATCGTTAGGCTGATTCTTTCGAATCGGTGTTCGGCGGAAAGGTCGAAAGAATAGAATCTGAACGGTAAAACGCTTTGATTTGACATTTTCCTGTACTTTATATAATGCAAAACACCGATTTGAAAAATTCAACTTGAAAATATGGCCGATTTGAAATATAATAAGCACATATTGAGCTCTGGTTTCGGATGTGAAACCGGGATATTTAAATCAAAAATAATTTTAGGAGGAATTCAAAGATGGCAAAAGCTAAATTTGACAGAACCAAGACCCATTGTAATATTGGTACCATCGGTCACGTTGACCATGGTAAGACCACTCTTACCGCTGCTATCACCAAGGTATTGGCTGAGAGAGTTGCTGGTAACGAGAAGGTTGACTTCGAAAACATTGATAAGGCTCCCGAAGAGAGAGCACGTGGTATAACAATTTCCACCGCACACGTTGAGTATCAGACTGACAATCGTCACTATGCACACGTTGACTGCCCTGGACATGCTGACTACGTTAAGAACATGATTACCGGTGCTGCACAGATGGATGGCGCTATCCTTGTTGTAGCTGCTACCGATGGTGTTATGGCTCAGACCAAGGAGCATATCCTTCTTTCCCGTCAGGTTGGTGTTCCGAAGATTGTTGTATTCATGAACAAGTGCGATATGGTTGACGGTCCTGAGCTCCTTGAGCTCGTTGAGATGGAAATCACTGAGCAGCTTGAAGCTTATGACTTCAATGATTGCCCGATCGTTAAGGGTTCCGCTTTGAAGGCTCTTGAAGATCCCAACGGTGAGTGGGGCGACAAGATTATGGAATTGATGGCTACCGTTGACGAGTACATTCCGGATCCTCAGCGTGAGACCGATAAGCCTTTCCTTATGCCTGTAGAGGACGTATTCACCATTACCGGTCGTGGTACCGTTGCTACCGGTCGTGTAGAGCGTGGTGTTCTTCATCTTAATGAGGAAGTTGAAATCATTGGTATTAAGGAAGAGTCCAAGAAGACCGTTGTTACCGGTATTGAGATGTTCCGTAAGCTTCTTGATGAGGCTCAGGCCGGTGATAACATCGGTGCTCTTCTTCGTGGTATTCAGAGAACTGAAATCGAAAGAGGACAGGTTCTTGCAAAGCCCGGCTCTGTAAAGTGCCATAAGAAGTTTACCGCTCTGGTTTACGTATTGACCAAGGACGAGGGTGGTCGTCATACACCTTTCTTCAACAACTATCGTCCTCAGTTCTATTTCAGAACTACCGACGTTACCGGTGTCTGCAACCTTCCTGCTGGTACTGAAATGTGCATGCCTGGTGATAACGTTGAGATGACCATCGAGCTCATCCATCCGATCGCTATGGAGCAGGGTCTTACCTTCGCTATTCGTGAAGGTGGCCGTACCGTTGGTTCCGGTCGTGTTGCTACTATCATTGAGTAATTGATAGTTTGTAGCTGAACTAAGAAATTATATATACCCGGAGAGTGTTTAACACACTCTCCGGGTATTTTTTTGTATCATAGGAAATTGCGTTGCATTTTCTATGATACAAAAAACGCTCCGCTAAGGATGCACACGCCTGTGCAGAGGAAACATGACGCTCCGCGTCGCACAGGCGGCGCGAGCATATCGCAAGCGATATGCTTTGT
>JAZQNM010000027.1:0-7717 GCA_045627305.1 Lachnospiraceae bacterium | reverse complement strand
AATCCGGAAAAGGCACTCCCGCCTTACGATACAATTCCTCTGCTTTTTTCTCGTCGTATTCACCTTGTCGGTGAGCCCTTCCGAATTCAACAGCGGCATCTATACGTTCATCAATAGTTCCTGTAAGTTTCATGCTTATATTCCTTCATAAATCTTTATTCCTGCGAGCCGGAGTTTATTTCTCTTTCTTCCTTCTTCTTCCTTCGTTGCTCACGATTATCTTTCTCGCATTCAAGCACCTCTACCACAGCATCCGTCATCTCGGTCGGCCAGGTTTCTCCGACCGGTTCAGGATTTATCCATGGACAAAGCCTCTTATAATCTTCATCTAACACTATAGTATAGGGCGGACCGCATCGGTCACTGACCTCCCATTACTGAAAGTGATTGTACATCTATCCCTTGTTCCTTTTATACTTTCTATTCTTTCTCCAAAATCCATCATGTATTTTCTCTTTTTCTACACACAAAATATGAATTTCATGTCAGCTATTATATCACTTTCCCCGCCCAACCTCCACATAAATATTTACTCCTTGCCGCAACCGAAGATATATATATTACAAAGAATGGAACTACTGTTGCAAAATTAGTTTCTCCCTATCAGAACAAGCTTTCCTTAGTGGATGAGCTCTTTGGTAGTGTTCCTGATACTCTCACATTAGAGGAATCCAGAGAGGAGCGGTTAAGTAAAATATGAAAGCTTTAATTGACACTTGCGTTGTCATGGATTTTTTACAGCACAGAGAACCGTTCGCAGATGATGCAAAAGCTATCTTTCGCGCTGCTGCATGTGAACAATTTAAAGGTTGCATAACAGCAAAATCAGCAACAGATATTTACTATCTGACTCAGCGCTGTACTCACAATGATAAGGAAGCCCGCAATAAATTGAATTCATTGCTGAGTATTATAAGTATGATTGATACGGCTTCAGTGGATATATTTCATGCGCTATCGTCAGAGACTACTGACTTTGAAGATGCCGTTATGATTGAAACCGCATCCAGATCACATGTTGATTGTATTATAACTCGCAACCAAAAAGATTATAAAAAATCTTCTGTTCCTGTATTTAATCCTTCAGAATTTTTGCAGAAAATAAAAATGAAAAAACAGAATAGTCATTCATTTCAAGGGCGTGTAAAAAAATGAGTTTTCATTTTTCACACGCCCTTTTCCATTGCATAATCGATGACATACTTACTGTCTGCTATTCCATTCGTTATACTGTTTTCGTACTTCCTCAACAACGGAGTCTATACCGGTTCCTTTCATCTTCTCCCTATACTGATTCATGAAGTAATCATATTCCGGCAACATCCAAATACAATTATAATCCGACCACAATGCATTAACGCTGCTGCTAAGTTCTCCGTTCGTCACTCCATCAGGAATGAACCCGGGACAAGCAAATCTCATGACATCCTTATCAAGCGGTACATTTACATTTGCCTTATCGCCGTCTCTCATATAGAATTCTCGCGTACCAATCAAGGATGTCTGGGTAAGGTGCTCTTCGAACCGTTCCATAAGTGTCATACTCTGACCTTCTTCGAACGGCTCAAAAAAGAATCCCTGTAATTCCGTATTCAGATAAAAATCAGATAAAAAAGCAAAAGCAAGATCGGGATTTTCTGACGAGCTCCATAGACCGGGTGAAAAGCACAGTGGAGTCCATGCGATTACATGTGGTGCTTTTCTAATAATTACATCATCTTCACAAAATCCCTGCCAGCCCGAGGTAATCATAATTCCATAATCGAGCCGGCTGTCAAGATCAACTGCTGTGCCGGCTTTCTGTACGCTATTATATGCTTCGAGCAGTTCATCCCGATTAGTGCCTATCAGATTATTCATTATAGGACCTTTAGCCAACCCTTGCATCGCATATCGGTTTAACGTATCCAATACATCTCGATATTCCTCCGATTCCGTAAGCGAAGAGATAGTTCCTCCGGCTGAATAAATAATATTATCTCTTTCATAACTTCCCATAAGAGGGAGCATGCTTTGGGCAGAATGGTTAAAATACAAAGGACAGTCAACATTCCTATCTCTCAACTCTACTAAAACCGGTTCCAATTCATTCAGGGACAATACAACCTCATCTGCCTGCTCTTCCGAAAAATACTTACGGTTAAAAACAAACAAAGGCCCATCCAGGATATAGCCGCCGGTGTTAGGAACAGAATAAACTGTACCATCAATACTAACCGATTCCCAAAGTTTTTCACCATAATGCTTATATAACTCCGTATCACTAAGGAAATTACTTAACGGCAAGAAATACCCTTTTGCTACGACTGTCCGAAAGTCTGTATTTCCGAACCCTGCAATGTCCACTCCGTTTTGTGGAACGCTATTCGGATACGTAAAAAGGTCCGCCACGGAAAAAGAAATGTGATAGTCCCGTCCAAGTGAATCCAATACTGCATTTATTCTTGCAGCACTCTCTTCCAGGTCTTCAGAACGAAATATATCGGGCAGACACCAATTAAGCGTCACTCCTTCAAACTTCGGAGCCGGCGTCACCTCTTCCGTAACGGTCGGCAGCGGGTTCTCCGTAACGGTACTTGTCACCGTTGCGGAAGGTTGTTCCTCTCCTGAATTTCCCTTCTGACATCCGGAAATCAAAAGAACGGAAAAGCATATACACAAACAGATTTTTCTCATAAACCTCATCCTCTACACACAAAACAATGGTACAGATTTGTAAACCAATCCGTATCATTATTTTTCTTCCCCCATAAGATAATAATTACTGCGTCTATTCAGTAGACAAATACAATTTATCACACAAATTTCACTTTGTCAAAAAAACGGCACTCGCATCACATGTTTGTATCCCATGCCCCGGAAGGTAAATGTTGCTCTCTCATCCATTCTATTTCTTACAAACATATTCTGTCCCTTTTTATCATCAACGCAATCACTTCAGATAATATTTCTCTGTATCATCATTCATATCATATAATATTTTGATTCCGCCCCAGTTTCCCTGAATATAGTCTTCCATTGTAATGGTTGCAAATCTAAGACCGTCTTCGGTGTTAATATTCATATATAATCTATTCTCAAATGCCGCCTCCAGATTAATATATGAATATTCAGAAACTTCGGGATACTCCGATAATTGGCCCAGCTCCTTATCATAAGTCCCCAGGATCTTGCCGTTTTTGCAATAAATTACCCCATTCTCCATTACAATACCGGTAAATCCATTGCATTTTTCAAATAAAAGTATATCGTCATCATCCGTGAATGAACTGTAATATACATCTGTCGAATAGTATTCCTCTTTCTCGTAATAAATGTATCCGTTCAGGTTAAAGCTGCCGATATACTTATTCGTCAGTGTTCGAAGAAGAACATCCTTGTTATCTGACAGATCGTATCGGTGAATTTCCGCAATACTGTCTCCGTCTTTGGTGTAGGACAAATAATAATAAACGCCGGTCGTATCACATGCCATTTTCGCTATGGCTACTTCCCCGTCCGGAATCGAAATTCTGACAAGTTGCTTCGCCTTACCATCCTTGAGAGAAACCATACTGATTTCCGCAATGCAATCCTTTCCAAGTGGAACAATCCCATTCTCTTCAATATTACTGCAATCCTCAAATATCACATCAGAAAAGAATACTGTATCATCGCCGACCAAGTGGCAGGAAAGGACCATCCCATCAGCCCACGGAATCTCACCGATTACTTCAGGCTCAAAAGCATCAAGCCCTGTACGGATAAGTTCCAGCCCGTTTCCAAACCCTTTTGAAGAAGCCGCAAGATAATATGCTCCTTCCTCATTGATTCCGACAAGGCAGTCCATACGTTGACCGATGTTCAATGCCGAACAGGTTGTTTCCCAGGAATCGTTTTTTCTTCTCCATCGGTGTTCGCAGGACGGGTCGAAGCACATCATCATACTTTCACCGGTTTCCGCATCATAATATTGTAGCGGTCCGGCTGAAGGATTTGCATATACCCCGGAATCATCTACCAGATTTTTAAAGAAGGTAATATAAGTATTGGAACATTCGCCGATTGCGTAATGGTTTGCTTCCTGCCCCTCTGCTTTTTCAATTTCGGAAGACGGCCTTCCTGTTTCCCTTTCACAGCCGCCCAAAGCCAGTAATACAATAATGCATAACAAAAACATCAGTATCTTTCTCATATTCATACCTTCTTTCTATCGGAGCCTTGCAAACCAGAACGGATTCAGCAGGATGTATTCGCTACTGCGAACCGACAACAGTCCCAGCAATAACGGCAATACCAACAGTGCCGCCCCCAACGCAACGGTAAATGACATCCTCTTTACCTTCACTGAAAGCAACAAAATGATTGCCATTGTCAGAAGCATTGCCAGATAACGCACCATGCACATCAGGAGCAGATATTCCAGTATACTGCAGGAGTAATTCTGCAATGCAGGAATGCTGTACGCCTTCTCGTGTATTTGTTCCGTCCCGTAGCAGCGAAATACATTTTGGAAATACAGCCCGTATGTCAGCACAAACAAGAAGTTGGACACTATCAATGAAATTCCAAGTTTGCAGGCAAAAGTGCGAGTCCTTCCGCCGATACATGTCCGAATCGGCACAATCATTCCCGTGTCATATTCCACACCATATACACAAGTCAGGCACAGTATCATCATGCAGGAAATCAGCAGCGACATCTGCCACGCCTTTCCCTGTGCAAACGTATCATCGTAAATCATACGATAACCTCGTTCGTAAACAACTGCCGCTCCTTCCTTCTGCTTCAGATACTCCAATCGTTCTTGCACCATCCGAAGTGCTTCTGTTTTCTTCTCAAGTGACTGAAGTTCAATCTCCGATGAGGTACCCCCGTCTCCGTTAATAATCCGCATCTGCTCGTTTTGAATTCGCTTTTCTTCTGTTTCAATCCATGCTTCTTTTTCCGGCGTATACGTCCCCTCTATCTGAGACATATAGAAATAATAATTTGCATCGGTCTCATCGTAGAAATAACGGTGTATCGGCTTATTGAAATACAGGATGCAAAATCCATAAACCGCCAGAAACAGGAGAACGCCTCCTCTTAGGAAAATCTTGTAGCACTCATGCAAAAACAGATTTCCATGATTGCAAAACGAGAACTTCCCAAACAAACTAAATCGCTTAATCGGAGAGGCAGTGTGATTTTTCATTCCGGCAAATGAAAATACGCATAGACCAAACCCGGCAACTGTTACGAGCGCTGTTACAATCCAGAACAGCGTTTGATAATTAACCGGGACCTCACACAAATTCAGATTGCGATAATCCCGCAATAATGAGTCCGTATTCAGAAATGCAATGACATTAACATTCTTGAACAATACACCAATTCCTCTGTTCGAAAGTTTCAGATAGAGTATTGCTTCAACTCCAAGGCATACTCCGCCGATAGAAAAATACGACACGGCATTCTTACACAACACTGCACAAAACAGAAAGAGCAGGGAAATGCCTGCATATACAAATGCTTTGCCAAGAAGAAACAAACCGATATATGTTAATACGGATACAGCATATTTACATGTCTGATAATTCAAAAGGGTATATATCGGGCGTGACAGATTTCCCATGCCGTAAATCATTCCATATACGAACAGATTCTCCACATAGAGTACCACTGCCGTCATTACACCTGTTGCCAGCGTAGCCATAGTCTTAGCCGCACCGAGCGGGATTCTTCCCCTCGCCGCGCTACGCATCAGCAGGAGCTGTTGCGTCTCCTTCTCCCGCATAATCAGAATCAGAACCGTATAAAACAAAAACAGAGTACCAAGCAGGTCCGTGACTGTGCAGTTCAGGGCTTTCTCAATTCCCAGATTAGGTCCTGCAACCGTCTCGTTATCCGGCACAATCCGTGCAAAATCCTCTGCGGTTTTGATAATATTGCGGTACAGAAAACTGTTTGAATGATATCGTTTTGCAAACAATTGCATCTGCTTTGAAGAAGTCTGAACTTTATCCAGATATTCCTTGTAATGACCCGCCACCGAATACTCGCCGGAAACCTGCTTCAGCATCTCCCACTCAAAATAGGGAATATCATTATAGAATACATATTTTTTGTCCTGATACTCCTCTGCAAGTGAATTATAGCGTTCTCCGTACCGGGCTTTCAAGCTTTCCTGACTGACCCCCGTAGACATTTCAAAAGAAAACTCGCTGAGTTCCATACGTTCATTTACTTCCGCCAATGCTTCCTCATATGTTTTCTCAGCCAACTCCTTATGGATGTTTCGGTATGCCGATGCCCCGAAAAATGTTTCGCCATTCTGTGAACTGAAATACGCAAAGAAACCGTTCACGCCGAGCAAACATATCAGAATCAGAACCGCCGCACGGTTTCTGAATACTTTGTTCATCTCACCAAAAAATAGTCTCATATTCTTTCACTCAATCAAAATGATATAAATAAACGTCTTCAAGATCGGGATTGGTTTCTGTCGAAGGATATTCTGCAGGGGCCGCATCTGAAATGACCTTAACAAAAACCGTATCTGCATCCTCCCGAATACTGCTTATCCGATATTTGTTTCGAACGACATCAAATTCCCTCACCGGCAGAGAGAGTTCATACACCTTCCCTTTCGTCCTTTCGCACAATTCGGACGGTCTTCCGTAATCGATTACTTTTCCTTTCTTCATCAGCAGAACTTCCTTGGCAATGAAAGAAATATCAGAAACAACATGCGTCGCTATCATCACAATACGGTCAAATGCGACTTCTGCAATCAGATTGCGCACATTTATCCGTTCTCTCGGGTCCAGCCCTGCCGTCGGTTCATCAAGAATGATGATCTTCGGATTTCCAAGTAAAGCCTGTGCGATAAGTGCCCTTTGTTTCATTCCGCCGGAAAATTCACCAAGCCGTCTGTGCATACAGTCCGATAGGCGAACACGCTCCGCAATTTCGACTATAGACTTCTGTGCTTCCCTTCTCGGGATCCCTTTCAGCGTAGCCATATATGACAGAAATCTCTCTAACGTGTATCCTGAATAAACGCCCTGCTGTTGAGGCATATATCCCAACAGTTTCCGATAGTCCTTTCCCATGGCGAAAATATCCCGTCCATCATACAATACGGTCCCTTCCGTCGGTTTGAGATTGGTCGTGATGATATTCATTAGGGTAGATTTACCGGCACCATTCGGACCAAGAAGCCCGTATATTCCTTCCGAGAAGTTATACTCAAAGGAATCCAGTGCTTTGATATTACCATATGTTTTTGTCAACGAATTCACATTAAGCTCCATGCTTTACTTCCCCTTTCAGGTAATCTCCGTCAGTGCAGCAAAATCCCGTTACAGGACTACCTTGGCCTAATGCCGGATTTTCACTCATAAACTCCGGCAGGGTGTTAAAAAAGATCTTCTGAAAATCGAAATACCTCAGCTGCCAAACGGTGTTCTCCGTTCATGCCGGGCATATCATGAACAACCCGCTTCGCCCCCGAAACCGGTTGCCAATCTTCTTTCCTCAAAGTGTGGTTCTATTCATCGGCCACAATATGCCTGTTATAATACTTCGAATGCTTCACCAGTTCCTTGTTCAATTTCTTCAATCCCATCTCCTCAACAAGCGTGGGCTCATCGGAATAAAGGTTCACACCAAGTCCGAGACGGTTACCGGGAATCTCATAACCGAGTGCCGCAAGGGTTGTCGGGAACATGTCAAAGGCACTATAGGAGCGTGC
>JAZQNM010000026.1:0-58098 GCA_045627305.1 Lachnospiraceae bacterium | reverse complement strand
AATCCACACTTCCTGGCTCGATATTTTATTTATCTGCTAGCGGCTTAAATGTATTTCTTAAGTGTTGTTATTTTTTGAGAAGACGAGGTTTAAGTATGATATTCTCGGCGGCAACCGGTTTACATGCTAATCTCTTTAAAATGTCTTCTCCATAGTAAAAGCTGAACGCGTCGTATGGGCTACGGTTGTTCAGCTTTTTTCTTTTATAAGAATTGATGTGATCCATCATCAGAAAAATATCGTCTTGGGTATAGTTATCAAGACTAGTTCCCTTAGGAATAATTCTTCTGATAAGTTCATGATTAACCTCACAAGCTCCTTTTTGATAAGGTGCGCTTGGGTCACAGTAAAACACATAGGTGCGACGATAATCCTTTCCATCGGGGCCAAACTCAATAGCCTTTGGGTTAGAGAACTCACTGCCGTTGTCCGTCAGAATCACCGGGAATAGTTTTCTAAACAATTCTTTTCCCAGAATTTTGTGAATTGCATCAATTATCTCTGTCACAGACCTTGATGTGTTGGCATCACGTATAAAGGCAAGCATAAGGCTGGTATCGACGAAATGTATGGTCAAAAGTACTTTGCCACCTTGCGTGCCACATACAGTATCCATTTGAACCACAGGATACTCTGGATGAGCTTCCATAAAGAGTTGAAAATCCTTATAGCTTCTACCATTACGGCAAGCTCTATCCACTTTGAATTCAGGCTTTTTATATCTAGGACGGTATTTAACCTTACGTGGTAGATCGATATTTCTCACGTCAAACAGGCATGCATCGATATAGTTATAAAGTGTTTTTTCACTGCACATAAGCACATCTCGATTGCTTTCATATATTTGATGGATGGACTGACCATTTTTAATTAATGGTGTAATTAATGCATTGATTCTTGCAAGATCAAACTCATTGCACATGATTCCTGTTCTGCCTTCAGACAATCGTGATTGACATAGAAGATGTGCATCCTCAGCGTCATAAATAAGCTTTTTAAGAGAACATTTACCGTACTGCTCACAGCCATTACAAACATAAGGTGGATTAAATCTGGCAGAACATACTTCTTCTTCAAAGTCATCGCAGACATCATTACAAAGCTGACAAATGCTACACTTATACTTTGATGTTTTAGTACAGCCTAATGGACACACTTTTTTCTTATCACAGTTTTTTCTGTGTTTGCAGGCATTGTAAGGATAGTTTGAATAACCTGTTTTCTGCTCATAGGAATAACGTTTTATCTCTTTTGCAACCGTTGTCCTATCCTTGCCAATAGACTTAGCGATTTCACCGAAAGACATTTGATATTTAAGACCTTTCTGAATCTCAAGTCTTTCATCAAAAGTCAAATATTTAGACATAGTAGCTCCTTTCATGCCGCTAGCCTCGATATTTTAACATATAAAAAGAAGACCTGAAACTAACAGATCCTCTTTGTAAGAGAAAGTCCATACCGCTTTCTCAACCTATATTTACTATTAAACTTGACCCAATTCAAAGATTAGGTATGGATTTTTGAATTACAATTAAGAATAGTCTATAGGTTACGGGGTGGTTTGCCTTGCCTGAAGAACAAAATAATGCTATACTGTATAGAAAAAAAGAGACAATGGAATCTGTTTTCAAAGAAGGAAAGGAAAGAGTTTATGGTATTAAAAGAGATTTACCGTGATTATTTTAAAATCGGTGTAGCTGTGGAGGATGTGACGGAACGGTTTACGAACAATGAAATCGGAAATCCTAAGAAGGAAGCCTTGATTACGGAACAGTTTTGCAGTATGACATTCGGGAATCAGCTGAAGCCGGCTTATAATATGGGATGGGGCAGTCCGGAGGCGAGGGAGGATTTTCTGCCGTTTGTCATCAATCCTTCTGCGAAGAAGATGCTGGATTTTGTAAAAGATAACGGAATGAAGATGCGTGGACATGTGCTTGTATGGCACAGTCAGTGCCCGAAGGAAATCTTCTGTAAGGGCTATAAGCCTGTGACGATTCCGACTGACCCGGAGCTTCTGAAGGAGAAGCCGATGCTCAAGTTTTTTGAGCGGCTGGATCCGGTGTGCTTTGTTGAGCGTGAAACGATGCTTGCACGTCTTGAGAGTTATATTTTCAACTTGATGGAATATATGTATGCCAATGACTATGCGGCACAGATTTACGCATGGGATGTTGTAAACGAGGCAATTGAGCTCGCGGACAAGACGGAAACGGGTCTTCGGAATTCTTACTGGTATCAGGTTATCGGTGATGATTTTATCTATTGGGCATTTAAATTTGCGAAGGCTGCGGTAGAGGAGAAATCCAAGAAATATGCGGCCCGGTATGGAATTGACGCGAACGATGAGAAGGCACTTCGAAGGATTCAACCGAGCCTTATCTACAACGATTATAATGAATGGGTTCCGGATAAGAAGGCTGCAATTATCGCTATGCTTAAGCGTGAGAACAAAGGACACGGAAGCATTATCGGAGAGGGACTGATTGACGGTATCGGTATGCAGGGTCATCTGTCTGACAACAACTCGGTAGAGGAGTATATTGCAGCACTTCGCGAGTACGCTTCGCTTGTTTCCGAGGTTCAGGTTACGGAACTTGATGTCAAATGCACCTGTACCAATAAGAACGCTGAGTACTATCAGGCATTGTTCTATCAGAAACTGTTTGAAGGGTTTCTTCAGGCCGGGAAGGATGGTGTGAACCTTACTTCCGTTACCTTCTGGGGGCTGACGGATGACAATTCATGGATTCATGGTGCAAACCCGCTTATATTCCATGGAGATCTTTCACCGAAGAAGTCCTTTGACGCAGTTGTTTATGCCGCCGTTGGGGGCGACCTTGGGCAGCCGGAGAAGATTATTCTGAATCTTAACGACAGACACTTTGACTTTGAGCCTGCTGCCGATGGCAATGTGGTTAACCCCACAGACCTTGGCTTTAAGATGCGGGGATTCGGAGAAATCGAACTTACCGAGAGTGTTGTTCATGGAGGCAGGTATGCTTTGGCCAATGAAAAGCGTTTCGGTGATTGGTGCGGAATCAGCCTGAATGTTTCCGATTTCATCGGACAGACGATTCGAGTTAAGGCATGGGTTAAATCCGAGGCAGACGAGATTACGCTTACTGCCGATTTGGGCAATGAATTTCCGGTTATTGCGAAGGCGGAAACAGCCGGTCAGGATTGGACTTACATGGAAGGCACCTATAGCATCCCGAACGATGTATATGCAATGTTTTTGAATTTCAACGCTATTGAGCCGCAGGGCAAAAACAGTGCAATGTATGTGGATGATGTGGAAGTTGAGCTGCTCGGTCTTTACGAGAGCTTTGAGGGACGGAGCAATATCGCTGCGATTCGAGGGGCCGGACATTTGCCCTTCTGTTATGTTACCGATGAGCAGTCAAGAGACGGAAAGAGCCATTCCTACTGTGTAACCCGTCAGGAGAAAGATGCTACGATTAATTTGAATATTGCTCCTTATATTGGACATACCGTAGAGGTTACGATGTATGTGAAGACCGAGGATTCCGTGGTAAGAATCGGCTTGGACGGGGCAACGCCGAAGCTTTTGAAGGAGATTCGGACTACAGGAGTAGAATGGAATGAAATCAGTGCGAAAGTTACACTCCCGGCAGATTTGAATTCGGCTGAGATTTTTGTGGAGACAGATGGCAACGCAGTTTTCTACGTAGATGATTTCAGCGTAACGCTTGCGGACTGAAGCCCGGGGTATCAGGAAAAATTCCAGAGAGGAGACTGCAGGACCGGTATCATACATCAGAAAACAGGTAAATACATGTTTTTTCGTGCGATACACAGACCTGCAAAGTGAATAATGAAGACAATAAAGGTTACGGGATGCGGACGCATAAAGATTCAACCGGATCTGGTGAGACTGCTTCTCACATTGAATGATACAAAGAAGACTTATGATGAAGCACTTCGGAAATCATCCGAGATGACTGCGGAACTTCAGGAGATTTTCGGGAAACTCGGATTCGGGAAGACGGAACTGAAGACAGTACATTTTAATGTGGATTCCTACTACGAGGGATATAACGATAAGAACGGAATATGGAAGCAGCGTTTCAAAGGGTATTCCTTCGTGCATCAGATGAAACTGGAGTTTCCTGTGGACAATGAGAGACTTGGAAAGATTCTTTCCGCACTCGCAGGCAGCAATGTTCATGCGGAATTTCGAATCCAGCATACGGTTCGTGATGTGGAGGCATGCCGGAACGAACTGCTTGGGAAAGCGGTTGCCGATGCCCGTGTGAAGGCCGAGGTGATTGCAGCGGCTGCGGGAGTAACCCTTGGTATGATTGCAGGAATTGATTATTCCTTCGGAACAATGGAGATTTATTCGGAGAATGTTACTCTGCATAATATAAGGACTGTTGAGGAAAAGTGTACTTTGGGAAGTGACTGCATCGATATAACGGCTGATGATATAGATGTGGATGATAATGTTACGGTCACATGGGAGATTTCCTGACGGGTATTCCCATGAACAACAGAGGACGGCTAATGATTTGTCATACATTCCGTCAAAAAAAGAAACGGGGGCAGTTTTGTAAAAAGACTGCCCTTTTTTGGATGAAAAGCCTCTTTTTGTATGGTATAATTTTCGATAGAAGTCATTTCTCAAAAGTGTGAAAATACAGAGATATGGATTTCGGATGACGGAGGAGATACTTATGCAACATGTTATTGATTTGTTTTTGAAAAATGTCATGGAACACGGTGAAGCCCCGGCTGTTTCGGATGAGAACAGCAGCTTCAGCTACCGGGAACTGTGTGATTATGCACTCTGTGTGGCTGCAAACCTTCAGAGAAACGGTATCGGATACGGAAACCGTGTTATCGTGGAAATATCAAGAAGAAAAGAGTACGCAGGCTGTCTCTTGGGCTGCTGGCTGATGGGGGCAGTTGCAATTCCGCTTTCCGATGATTATCCTGAGGAGCGCCTTGACTATATTAAAAAGGATTCGCAGTACGCGCTGAGCATTGATGAGAATTTCGTTAAAGCCATGGACCGATCCCTTACCGTTGAGCCGGTTCTTGCCGAGCTGGATGCAGAGGGTGTCGTTATCTATACGTCAGGCTCGACAGGCAATCCGAAGGGCGTTGTACACGATTATTATTCCATGTGCGCCGTTGCATCGAGAAATGCCGCATACGACAGTGAGGAGAAGACGGAAGAAAGTAAGGTGGTAGGACTTATTGCCCCGTTCACGTTTGTGGTGGGCACAGGGCATTTTCTTGCCGCCATCTCGCTCGGAAAGCATCTTTATATCGTTCCCGATGAAATCCGAAAGGACCCGTACAAGCTTGCAAAGTATTATGATGACAACAGTATTGAAGCTTCCTTTGTCTCTCCGAGACTGGTTGATTTCATGCTGAAGCACAACAAATCGCTGAAGTCGATATCCGTAGGTTCGGAGCGAATCACCAACCTGTTTTTTGATAACAAGCCGGTTGTTGTCAACGGATACGGAGCGACGGAAACATTTGGCGGAATACTCGGTTTCCAGATTGACAGGCCTTATGAGAATACGCCTATCGGAAAGCCGCTCGGTTCGGAAAAGGCATATGTTCTCGATGAGAACAATAACGAAGTCGAATTCGGTGAACTGTGTATTTCGGGATATGTGGCCAAGGGATATCTGAACAGACCCGAGGAGACGGCGAAGGCATTTATCAAAAACCCGTTTAAAGAGATTGACGGTTATGACCGTATGTTCCGGACGGGCGACCTTGTACAGCGGCTTCCGGACGGAAATATTGTCTTTATTGAGCGTAAGGACTGGATGATTAAGATTAACGGACAGCGTGTGGAGCCGCTTGAGGTGGAAAGCACAATCAGACGTTTCCCTGGAATCGGCGATGTTGCCGTAAAGGATTTTACCGCTAAGAACGGAATCACATATCTTGCCGCATATTACACCTGCAGCGATACGATTACCGAAGACATGATTCGGGAACACTGCAAGGCCAATCTTACGTCATATATGGTGCCGAGCTTCTATATCCGTTTGGACGCGCTTCCGCTGAATCCTAACGGAAAGCTTGACCGCAAGAAGCTTGCCGAGCCGGATATTTCTGCCTTTAAGCGGGAATATGCCGCGCCTGAAAATGATATCGAGGCGGCAGTATGCCACGCCATGGAAGAGGTGCTGAAGTGCGGACAAATCGGACGA
Source organism: Lachnospiraceae bacterium (assembly GCA_045627305.1). GTDB lineage: Bacteria > Bacillota > Clostridia > Lachnospirales > Lachnospiraceae > ISDg. Next base: position 51,895 of record JAZQNM010000026.1, on the reverse strand, counting down.
AACGATGATTTCTTCCTCCTTGGTGGAGATTCCATAAAAGCAATTGAGACCATTAACCTGTTAGAGGATTTGCCGATTGATACGGAAATGTTCTTTGAAGGAAAAACGCCCGCCGCCATTGCAGATATTATCGAAAACGGAGGGAACGAAGAAATTCCGTTTGAAAGAACGGTAAAGGATGCATATCCGCTCACGTCATCACAGCTCGGAGTGTATTTTGCGATTGAAGCGAATCCGGAAAGTCTGATGTATAACAATCCGGTCAGCATTCCGCTCGGAAAGCAGGTGGATACCGAAAGGCTTGCCGCTTCGGTGGAGAAGGCCGTTTCGAATCACAAAATATATCAATGCCGTATTGATATTGCAGGCGGCGTGCCGAGCATGATTCCGATCGAGCGTGAATTCCGGACGGAATATCACAAAGTTGAGGGTGATATGCAGGCTGCGCTGAAAGAGTTTGTGAAGCCGTTTCATCCGGCGGAGGGCGAGCTGATTCGTGCCTGCATTTTTGACAATGGTGAGGAGAAGGTGCTTGCTTTGGATGCGCACCACATTGCCTTTGACGGAACTACGCTTTCCGTCCTTTTGAAGGAAATCGGCAGAAGCTACGAAGGCCGCGACATATTTGAGGAAAGAACCTCTGCATTCGATCTGTCAACCTATGAGGACGCTCTGATGGCATCTCCGAAATACGAAGAGGCGAAGGCTTATTATCAGAGACGATTCGACGGACTTGACATTTCCAATGATTTTCCGTGCGATTTTGAAGATAAGGGCAGGTCGTCGCAGGATTTTGTTGAAATCAGTCTTCCGTTAGACCGGGAGAAAATGCTGAAATTCCTGAAGAGCAACCGTCTTACCGAGAATTCCCTGTTCCTTTCCGCATTTGCCTATGTTCTGGCGAAGTTTAACGGAACGGACAAGTCCCTTGTGTGCGTCGGTGAAAGCGGAAGACATACTTCCATGACGTTCAACACCGCCGGTATGCTTGTGAAGACTATTGCGCTGCCGGTTGAGCTTGCGGGTGAGAGCGATATTCCCCGCTTCATAGAGAATATACAGACCGCCTTTCGCGAAAGCACGAGGAACGATTCGTATTCGTTTGGGGAGCTTGCTGCGGAATACGGCATTGCAAATGATTTCTCCTTCGTTTACCAGAATGACACATTCAGCGCGCTTACGCTCGGTGAGGAGCAGTATCCCGTCATGGGTATTCCGAACCCGGACGCGATCAATAAGCTGACGCTTATGGTATTTCTTCGTGAGGACGGCTACCGTTTGAGCTTCCGCTACAGAAATGACCTGTACCGGCGAAGCATTATGGAGTCGTTTGCAGAGACTTATGCCTGTGCAGTCGGAGAATTCCTCGAGAAGGAATACCTGAAGGATGTAAAGCTTGTCTCCGAAGGACAGAGACAGATGCTTGATTCTTTCAACGAGAATGATGTACCGCTTGAGGACAGAACCGTTACCGAGTACTTCAACGAATGGGTTGAAAGAACGCCTGAGAAAGAGCTGGTTGTATATCGGGACAGACATTACACCTACGGTGAGGCGGGAACCATTACAGACAGAATTGCCGCATTCCTGCAATCGCGCGGACTTACGCGTAACGATGCGGTTGCCATACTTATGCCCAGAAATGAGTGGATTCTGCTTGCAGCCTACGGCGTACTGAAGGCAGGGTGCGCATATGAACCGCTTGACTCTTCCTATCCGGATGAGCGTCTTGCATTTATGGTAAAGGATGCAAATGTCCGACTGCTTATTACAACGAAGGAGATGAAAGGCCGCCTTCCGGGATTTAACGGTGAAGTCCTTTATGTGGAGGATGTGGACAGCCTTAAAAAGGCGGCCCCCGTGCCGGTTAAGAACGAAGCGGACGACCTGTTCGTGCTCCTTTATACAAGCGGAACAACGGGAACCCCGAAGGGCGTTATGCTTACGCACGGCAACCTGTCCGCACTGGTACAGTTCAACCGGAAGAATCTGTGTGTCGACGCTGATTCCGTGGATGCCTGCTACGCTTCCTTCGGATTTGACGCCTGCGCGCAGGACCTTGCCACCTTCCCCGCAAACGGCGGAACGGTTCATATCATTTCCGAGGACATCCGTCTTGATTTCGCGGAAGTAGAGAAGTATTTTATCGAGAACAGAATCACGCACAGCGTTATGACTACGCAGGTCGGAAGACAGTTCGCCCTGCTTACGAAGTCGCCTTATCTTAAGTGTATCGAGGTCGGCGGCGAGGCGCTTGTTCCGCTCAACGCGGAGAACTTCGCATTTGACTTTGTGAACGGCTACGGTCCTTCGGAGGGCACCGTCTATGTTACCAGTACGAGAATACGGGGCAATTGTGAGAAGGTTACCATCGGAAAGATTAATGACAATACTAAGGGATACGTGATTGACCGGAACCGGAACCGGCTCCCTGTCGGTGCGCCCGGTGAGCTTCTTGTTGCCGGACGACAGATCGGAAAAGGATATATGAATCTGCCGGAGAAGACAGCAAAAGTATTCATAGATAATCCCTTCTGTGATGAGAAGAATTACCGGAAAGCATATCGAACAGGGGATATTGTCCGGTATCTTCCGGATGGAACGCTTGACTTTATCGGCAGAAATGATGAGCAGGTCAAGGTTCGCGGATTCCGTATTGAGCTTACTGAGGTTGAAGATGTTATCCGCCGGTATAACGGTATTAAGGATGCGACCGTTGTGGCATTTGACAGTCCTGCCGGAGGCAAATTCCTTGCCGCGTATGTTGTTTCCGATGATACGGTTGATATTGACAGACTGAATGCGTTCATCCTTTCGGAGAAGCCGCCCTATATGGTTCCCGAGGTGACGATGCAGATTGACGCGATTCCGCTGAATCAGAACCAGAAAGTCAACAGACGCGCGCTTCCGAAGCCCGAACGCAGAAGGACTGAAATCCGCTTGCCGGAGAATGAAATTCAGAGAAAAATCTATGATGTTGCCGTAAAGGTTATCGGTCATGAAGAAATCAGCATCGATTCGGATCTTTTCGATTCGGGGCTTACTTCCATTGCCGTAATTCGCCTGAATGTTGAACTGGAGAAGGAATTCGGAATTCCGTTCAGAGTGTCCGATATCAGGGAGAACGGTACGATACAGAAGATTGCCGCATTTATCGAGAATGCGGAAGCTAAGGAGGAATATGAAATTCTTCCCGATTATCCGATTACGCAGACGCAGATGGGCATCTACATTGAGTGCAGCGCTATGCCGAATGCCGTAACCTACAATATCCCTCTGCTTCTGAAGCTTGGTGAGAAGGTGGATACGGACAAACTTACGGAAGCCGTCAGAACGGCGCTGAATGCGCATCCGTATGTGAAGACAACGCTGAAAGCCGATACAGAGGGCAATATCCGTGCGGTAAGAAATGATTCCGACGAACCTTCGGTAACCCGTATCAGATGTGCGAAGCTCCCCGCAAACGAACAGCTTGTGAAGCCCTTTAGGCTTCTCGGTGAGCCGCTCTACCGTATGAATGTGTATGAAACGGACGAGGGAAATTATCTGTTTATGGATTTCCATCATATCATTTCTGACGGTACATCGGAGAATATCCTTCTTGCGGATATTGACAGGGCGTATGCCGGTATTCCCGTTGATAAGGAAAGACACACCGGCTTTGAAATCGCCCTGGATGAGGAGGCCGTGCGTTCCACAGATAAATACGAAAAAGCAAAGAACTATTATGACAGTATATTTAAGGGTGCCGAGACGGTCTGCCTTCCTCCGAAGGCGACAGAGAAGGGCGCTGCCGGAGCCGCAACATGCATACGGCTTGCGGAGACGGAACCGGATGCGGTGAAGAGGTACTGCACGAAGAACAGGGTAACGCCGAATGCCTTCTTCAACGCTGCGTTCGGATATACGTTAAGCCGTTTCGGAAACTTTGACGAAACGGTATATACCACTGTGTACAACGGCAGAAGCAGCTCCGTACTCGCGGGGTCGGTTTCCATGCTTGTCAAGACGCTTCCCGTGCTTGTACACACATCCGGCAACCGGATTATTGCGGAGATGATTCGGGAAACGCAGGAACAGCTTCTGAACAGCATGGCAAACGACGTGTTCTCATTTGCAGAGATTTCTTCGGCCTATGATATAAAATCGGATATCCTGTTTGCTTATCAGGGCGATGAATTCGTATTCCGTACGCTTGCGGGCGAACCTGTAGAGGTCATAAATCCCGCACCTTCTGTGGCAAAGGCTCCGATTACGCTGAGTGTTTATCTGCAGGACGGAAAGTACAGGCTTGTTTTTGATTACAGAAAGGATTATTACAGCGTCGCATTTGTCGAGAATTTCCTTGCTGTTTTCGACATGGTGCTCAGAGCCTTTACGGAGAAGGAGAAGACCGGCTTCATTTCGCTTCTTTCCGAGAATGCAGAAGCGCTTATAGCCGGAATCAACGACACCGACGCTCCTTTTGAAAACATTTCTGTAAACCGCCTGCTTGAGCGTTATGCAGAGGAGGCACCGGACCGGATTGCCGTAATATGCGAAGACCGTAAGCTCACATACCGGGAGCTCAATTCCATCGCCAACCGCATGGCGCACAGACTGATTGCTGCCGGAGTTGGGAAGGATAATGTTGTGAGCATGATGCTTCCGAGAAGTGAAATGATTTCTGTCACAGAGCTTGCCATTCTTAAGGCCGGCGGGGCGTTTTTGGGACTTCTGCCCGATTATCCGGATGACAGAATCGATTATTGCCTTCGTGACGCGGGATGCCGGATTGTGATTACAACTGAAGAGATTGCGGAGAAGAGAAGCGACCTTTTCAGCGACGACAAGCCTTACCGGGCAGTTATGCTTGATGAACTGTCGGCGGACGGCTGTGAGGATAATCCGAACCTTGACATCTCACCGGACAGTCTTGCTTACTGCATTTATACCTCCGGTTCAACGGGCAAGCCTAAGGGCGTGATGATTGAGCATCATAACCTTGCAAGTGTTTCGCAGCCCGGCGATTCGGTATACCGCTATTACCTCGGAAAGGACAGCGGCAAGGTGTCGATTGCAATGAGCTCGGTTACGTTTGATATGTCTCTTCTCGAGAATATCTGTATGCTGGCGAATGGGAAAACGGTCTGTATTGCCACGGAACAGGAAGTACACAATCCTGCGCTTATGGCAAATGCCATCCGAAACAACAGTGTTGATACGATGATTATTACGCCGTCCATGCTTACCAATCTGTTAAGCATTCCGGAATTCCGTCCCGTTATGGCGCATATTACGAATATTGCAGTAGGTGCCGAGGCGTTTCAGCCGTCTGTTTATGAAAGCCTGAAGGAGATTTCTCCCGACATTACCATTCTGAACGCGTATGGTCCGAGTGAGTGCGCCATTACATGCTGCGCCAAGTTAATCGACAATCCCGAGGCCATTACGATAGGAGGTCCGATTAACAACACGAAGTTTTTTGTTCTTGACGGGTTCGGAAATATTCTTCCGCCATATGCCTGCGGTGAACTGATTATAGCGGGTGAGCTTGTCGGCAGGGGATATATGAATCTTCCGGAGAAGACGAAGGAGTCATTCTTCACCATTAAGGGAATCCCGGCTTATCATTCGGGCGATCTTGTTCGTCTGAATGCAGCGGGTGAAGTGGAGTTCTTCGGTCGCCGCGATAATCAGGTCAAGCTTCGCGGCTTCCGTGTGGAGCTTGATGAAATTGAAAAGTGTATCTGCTCGTTTGAAGATATCACGCAGAGCAAGGTTGTTGTACGGAACAACGGTTCCGAGGACTACCTTGTGGGCTTCTATACCGCAGACCGGCAGATTGATTCCGAAAAGCTGACCGCCTATCTGAAATCCCGACTGACCTATTATATGGTTCCGGATGTGATGATGCAGCTTGACGCGATGCCTGTTAATGCAAGCGGAAAGATTGATAAGAAGGCTCTTCCTGAGGTAAAACGTGAGAAGAAGCGTGCAGGTCGGAAGGCACCCCGTAAATCCCTTGAACAGGAGCTTTGCGAAATGTTCGCTCAGGTTCTTTCGCTCGATGAGTTTTATGCGGACGATAATTTCTTTGAGTCCGGCGGAACATCACTTTCAGCCTCAAAGGTTGTCATGCAACTGATGTCAAGAGGATTTGAGCTGGAGTATCAGGACATATTTGAAAATCCGACACCCGAACTTCTTGCGGATTACATTTCGAGCCTTGGGCGTGTTAGTGGGGCTGAAGAAGCTTCCGATAAGATTTCCGATGAGGAATTTGCCATCAAGTCTGATTATCCGGAGCAACTTCGGTATAATACGTTGGAATATGCCGACCGCGTAACACAGGAGCCTCTCGGAGACGTACTGCTGACAGGTGCTGTCGGATTCCTGGGCATTCATGTGCTTCGTGAACTGATTGAAACGACCGAGGGCAATATTACGTGTCTTGTCCGCCGGGGCAAATACCCTTCGCCGCAAAAGCGACTGGAAGCCATGCTGTTCTACTACTTTGAGAATCTGTTTGAAGATGCAATGGCGAAGCGTGTTCGTGTTGTGGAAGCCGATATTACGGATGAAAGCTTAAAGACGGCACTTACGGATGCTCATTTTGATACGATTATCAACTGTGCGGCATGTGTTAAGCATTACGCGGCGGATGATATTCTGGAGCGTATCAATGTTCACGGTGTGGAAAATCTGATTGAGATTGCAGTGGAAAAGGGCGCAAAAATGATACAGGTATCCACGGTTTCAATCCCGGGTGTTCATACGGAGGAAACATGGAAGCGCTCCGTCAAAGGCTACGAGAATAAGCTGTTTGTTATCAATGATATGGGCAACAAATACACCATTTCCAAGTATCATGCCGAGCTAAGAATGCTGGAAGCCATCAAGAACGGTATGCGCGGAAAGATTGTCCGTGTCGGCAACCTTATGGGACGTCACAGTGACGGCGAGTTCCAGATTAATTTCAATACCAATGCTTTCCTGAATGCGATTCGGGGCTTTGCGACTATCGGCAAATCACCGATCAGTCATGCGACCGATCAGATGAGCTTATCGCCCATTGATATGACGGCAAAGGCACTTGTGCTTCTTGCGGGGACCAATGATATGTTTACCGCATTCAACGCCGACAGCCGGTTTATTTTCGACGAATGGCAGCTCATTGCCGCGGCCAACAGATGCGGTGTTAAGATTACCCCGGTAAGGGATGAAGAATATTATGCCGAATATCATAAAATGCTTGCGGACGAGAATGTGAACGGCAGACTTCAGGGACTGATGACCAACGACCGTCCCGACCTGCACGGGGTAGTAAGCGACAATACATTCACGACAAATATTCTCTACCGGCTCGGTTTTTCGTGGCCGCTTCCTACGAGTGAATATATGGAACGCTGTTTGGAATGTCTGGTAACAATGAATTATTTTGAGGTTGACGAAGAATAACCCGAAATTTAGGATATGACAAGTGTATGAAAGGTCTCCTTCGGATGATTGCTATCCGTCGGAGACCTTTTTGATTCTTTCGATGACCACCTGATTTGACTCATTATTTTACATATACGAATGAATTATGAAAAATGGAGAAAAATGCTCCGAACATAACGGAAAAAACATTGTGTTCCACATCTGCTTTGTGTTATATTTAGTCTAGTATTTTAGGCTTACTGTGCAAACAGAATTTTGATTTAGGAGGCATATTATGCCGGGCGGAATGTATGGAGGATTAGGTCCGAGAGGTCATCTTACGGACGAGGAAAAGGCGAATAAACCGAAGGTTACCGGCGCGTTGATTCGTCGTATTTTAGGGTATCTGAAGCCCTATTGGTTGCAGTTCACATTTGTATTTGTTACGATTCTGATTTCAGCGGTTGTCGGATTGCTTCCGTCTATTATTACCGGACGGATTGTCGACAAGGCTCTTGTGAATCCGGATATGGGCAAGCTTTTGCAGCTTTGCCTTGCAGCCCTTGCGGCAGTCGGTATTAGCCAGGTCATCGGTGTTTTGGAAAGCTATATCAATTCCTGGATTTCTCAACGGATTATCTTCGATATGAAAAACCAGATGTATGCGCATCTGCAGCAGATGCCGCACGCTTTCTTTACCTCGGAAAAGCAGGGTGATATCATTACCCGTATGAATACCGATATCAACGGCGTAAGTTCTGTTATCAGCGGAACTCTGACAAGTATTGTCAGCAATGTGGCAACACTTGTAACTACGCTTGTTGCCCTTCTTACGATGAGCTGGAAGCTGGCATTAATCGGTATTGTTGTAATTCCGCTTCTGATTATCCCGTCCCGTATGGTCGGCAACACCCGCTTCAAACTGGTTACAATCAGTCAGGCAAAGCATGACGAGATGAACCAGATTATCAATGAGACATTGAGTGTCAGCGGTTCCATGCTCGTTAAGATATTCACTAGAGAGCAGAAGGAATACGATAATTTCGTTAAGAAGAATGAAGAGGTCACGAAGATATCCTTAAAGGAAGCCCAAAGCGGGCGGTGGTTCCGCGTCGTGATGGGAATGTTCACGCAGATAGGACCGCTTCTCATCTACCTTGCGGGCGGCTATTTCCTCATTCATGAGGATCCCGCGATTACCGTAGGTACGATTACGGCAACGGTAGCTTTGATTAACCGTCTTTATCGTCCGGTTGAGTCACTTCTTAACCTTGGCGTTGACTTTACCAGATCCCTTGCTTTATTCACCCGAATCTTCGATTATCTTGATCGTCCCATCACCATCAAGTCTCCGGAGAACGGTGTTAAGCCTGACCTTGCAAAGCAGGATATCGAATACAGGAATGTAGAATTCTATTACAGCGAGGACAAGCCTCTTCTGACCGATGTCAATTTCGTCGTTCCGGGAGGCTCCATGTATGCGATTGTCGGTCCCTCCGGCTCCGGTAAATCCACTGTTGTCAATATGATTCCGCGTCTTTATGACGCAATAAACGGGACCGTAACCATCGGCGGTACGGATGTCAAGGATATGGATCTTACCTGGCTTCGTTCCCAGATTGGTGTTGTTACGCAGGATACATACCTGTTTAACGGTACGATTTTAGAGAACCTTCGTTATGCGAAGGAGGATGCCACCATGGAGGAAATCGAGGATGCCTGCAGGAAGGCAAGTATCCACGAGTTCATTCTAAACCAGCCGAAGGGCTATGATACGGAGGTCGGAAACCGCGGACTCAAGCTGTCCGGTGGTGAGAAGCAGCGTCTTTCCATTGCCCGTGTCATCTTAAAGGACCCTAAGATTCTGATTCTGGATGAGGCAACCTCAGCATTGGATTCCATTTCGGAAAATGCCATTCAGGAGGCTTTGGAAACGATGATGGAAGGCCGCACAAGCCTTGTCATCGCGCATCGTCTTTCAACAATTCTGAAGGCCGATAAGATTATGGTTGTTGCCGGCGGTGTCATTGCCGAGCAGGGTACACACGATGAACTGCTTCAGCAAAACGGCGTATACAGAGAACTTTACGAAACACAGTTCCGCACCGTTATTACGCATGAAACCGAAACCAACGAAGGTGATTTTGATATCAGTATGCTTTCTTCAGAGTTTGAGGTGAAGAAGATTACGGAAGCGGAAATCGGTGATGTATTCCGTCTCTGCAGAAACAATCGCAAATACTATCGATTTATGAAAGATGACCAGCCTACCTTAAGGGGTCTGACCAATGTCATTACAGAGGTTCCCGAAGGTACCGGTGCAGAGCAGAAGCGTTTTGTCGGGTTCTATGACATGGATGACGCAAAGCTTGTAGCAGCACTTGATTTGATTGTCGGATATCCAAAGAAGGATGCCGCATATATCGGTTGGTTTCTTGTAGATGCGGAAAAGCAGAACAACGGAATCGGCTCGCAGATATTTGCCGATGTACGTGCAGCCATGAAGTCACAGGGCTATAATTCCCTGTCCTTAAGTATCGCGAAAGAGAATGAACCAGTGGTACAGTTCTGGCAGAAACAGGGATTTGCATTTACCGGTGAGGAAACTCAAGGCGAGAGATTCACCGCAGCAATTATGAAGAGAAGTATTTAGGAGTTGTTTCGTCGGATTCTGCAGCATATTGAGTCTGGCAGGATGGCGGCGAAGGCTTTCGATTGGAAACATCCCCGCTCCCGTGTAAACGTGGGCGGGGCAGAATAAAAAGTGATGAATGCAGGAGGTATTGGGATGAAGTGTGCGATTTACGGTGCAGGTTCTTTGGGAACGGTCCTTGGTGTATATATGACAAACGGCGGTGTTTTGGTGGAACTGATAAACCGCAACAAAGCCCATGTGGCGGCACTAAAGGAGAACGGTGCCCGCATAACGGGAACGGTAAACCTTTCCGCTAAAGTGAATGCTCTGCTGCCGGATGAAATGGGAGAAGGCTACGATGTAATCTTTTTGATGACCAAGCAGCTTCAGAATCGGGAAGTCGTTTCTTTTCTGAAGCCAAAGCTTTCCGAAAACGGCGTGATTGTCACCTTCCAAAATGGTATTCCTGAGCCTCTGATTGCGGAAATCGTTGGCTCTGAACATACGATGGGATGTGTTGTTGAATGGGGTGCAACGATGACGGAACCGGGCGTATGTCAGCTCACGAGCGACCCTTCGGCCTTGTCTTTCCATATGGGACGTATGGAGGGAATTACCGACGAACAGTTCAATCTTGTAAAGAATCTTCTTGAGAAGATGTGCCCTGTCTATGTGGAGGAGAACCTTCTCGGTGCACGTTGGTCCAAACTTCTGATTAATGCTACATTTTCCGGACTGGGAACTGTTGTCGGAGGATTGTTCGGTGACGTTTCTTCAGACTCGTACGGTAAGAAGATTGCGGTTAGAACGATTAAAGAGTGCATTGATGTCGGACATGCTGCCGGTACGGAATTTGCACCTGTACAAGGCAAAGATATTACCAAACTTTTCTATTACGAGTCAGGTCTCAAACGTAAATTTGCAGAGATTCTGGTTCCGATTGCCATGAAAAAGCATCGTCTGATTGAACCGTCTATGCTACAGGACATCAAGAAGGGTAAGAGTTGTGAAATTGATGCGATTAACGGTGTTGTATGTGAATGGGGACGAAAGACCGGAGTACCGACGCCTTTCAATGACCGTATTGTGGAGATAATCAAAAAGGGGCAGGCCGGTGAACTTACCTTGACCAAGGAGAATTTTAAACTTTTTGACGATTTGATGAAATAATCGGAATAACCCGCTGATTACAGGCGTGGAAGTCTTGAACATACTATTGGAGGCATATGACGATGGCGAAGAGTAAACTGATATTGATTTCCGGAGGACCGCTTACGGGCAAGACGACGGTAGCCAGAAAGGTATTCGAGCACTATGAGAACAGTGCTCTGTGCGACGGAGACTGGTGCTGGTGCGTGAATCCTCTTTCTCTTGAGGATACCAGACTTCGTAACGGAGACAGGAACATGGCATTTCTTGTTTCAAATTATCTGAATTCCGGATTTGAAAAGGTTGTATTTTCCTCAATTGTTCTGACGGACCCCGAAGCAAGAGAGAATATTCTTCGGGACATTACCGCTAAGGATTATGAGATTATCAGTTTTCAGCTGACCTGTTCGGAGGATACACTTCGTGAACGTCATCTCGCCATGGGCGGTTCCGAAGCAGTTTCCTTCTTCTGGCTTAGCCTGCCTCCGTATCCCGGTGAGTATGAGATTAGTACGGACGGGAAGACTCCCGATGAAGTTTGTGAGGAAATCTGTAAGATTATTGATTCCGAAAAGAAAGCAACCGTTAAGAAATCGGCACCGAAAGCTGAGACTGCCAAGTCTGTAAAGAAGACTGCAGCAAAGAAGACGGAAACCAAGACGGTAACCAAGGCTGCAACAAAGTCTGCGGCAAAGAAGACCGAAACGAAAACTGCAGCAAAGAAAGCAACAGCGAAAGCTCCTGCCAAGAAGACGAAATAGACTTTTCCTATTTTTTAGTAAAATTAATTTAAAAATACAGGGAAAATGCAACTTTGGAATTGTATTTTCCGAATAAGTGTAAAATAAACAGACAGGTACGGATGATGAAGCAATTTTCCGACCTGCCTGTTTGGATTCTTGGATTGACAACTTTCTGCATAATGAATAGAATGAAAGTATAAAGAGGATACAGACGGGGCGTAAACCGTCTGGCACGGCGAGAAGGCCGAATAATGAATACAAGGAGGATTAGTTTATGCTTTTTGGTATGCCGACATTATTGGAGAATAAATCACTTGAAGAAGACGTAGCGCTTTGTGCACGCCTTGGACTTTCTTTTGTGGAATTGAATATGAATCTGCCTGAGTACCAGATTACAAATCTGGAGAATACGGAGAAATTCCGTGCTCTTGCCGAGAAAAATGGTATATTCTATTCCATCCATCTGCCGGAGACTTTTGATATTTCGGACTTTAATCCGCTTGTTGCGGAGGCTTATCTGGAAACAATGCGAAGAACAATTCGTGTGGCAAAGAAATTGTCAGAACTGAATCCGGAGGATTCTCCGTTTATCATCAATATGCATCTTTCGCATGGCGTTCATTTTTCACTCCCGGGCGAGAAGGCTATGCTTTACGGACGGAATAAGGAAATGTATTTGGAGGCTTTACGTAAGTTCCGTGATATCGTTCAGATTTGGATTGGCAATGAGAAGATTCTGGTAACGATTGAGAACACCGATGGCTTCACCGATTATGAGTCGGAAGCACTGGATGTCCTTCTGGAAAGCCCCAAGTTCGCACTTACCTGGGATATCAGTCATTCCAAGGGTGCAGGTGAAAAGGATATGCCGCTTCTTTTGAAGAGCTGGAATCGTATCGTGCATTTCCATATTTCCGACGGATTGGATAATCCGCCGACGAGTCATATACCGCTTGGTGACGGTGATATTGATTTGCAGACGAGATTGGAGTTTGCGCAGAAGTGTAATGCCAACTGCGTATTGGAGGTTAAGACAGCAGATGCTGTAGAACAGAGCAAGACCTGGTTGATTGGACATAACTGGGCATAGGCCTCTGTCTCACGAAGAATGGAAAGATTGGGGTGGAATCCATTTTATGGTTTACCACCCTTTTCCTTTGACAAATGAAACAGGAAAGTGAAAGACAATGAAGAAGACAGATTATGAAATCAGAGTGATGACAATTGCGGATTATGAGGAGGTATATGCTTTGTGGCAGAGTATACACGGCTTTGGAATCCGCTCGATTGATGACTCCAAGGAAGGTGTGGAACGGTTCCTTAAGAGAAACCCGTCTACAAGCGTTGTGGCTGTATCGGAAGGAAAGATTATCGGTGCCATTCTTTGCGGACATGACGGACGCACAGGGTGTTTTTACCATGTATGTGTTCAGGAAGAATATCGCAAGCAGGGTATCGGCAAATCCATGGCGGTCGCTTGCATGCGTGCCTTGAAGAATGAGGATATCAATAAGGTTATGCTTGTCGCATTTACCTCTAATTCCATCGGAAACCAGTTCTGGAAGGGCGCAGGATGGAAGTATCGTGAAGATCTGAATTATTACGATTTTGTCTTGAATGAGAAAAATATTACGGCGTTCAATAAGTAGGCAAAGCATCAGAAAATGCAGGACTATGGGGAGACGAAGATGAAACGAAGAATGTTGACAGTGTCGGTAATTCTTGTTGTTATGCTTTTATGCAGCTGCGGAAGAGAAGAAAAACGGGTTAAACCGACACCTGCTCCGGAGATTACAGCAGAAGTATCCGAAACGCCGGAACCACAATCGGAAACTGTGGAGTACTATGCCGGTTCATTCGATTATATATATCCGTCTGAAAAAAGCCATGTGTGGTATTGTAACGGTACTATGAGCTTTGACACAACGGAAAAGGGGAAGAGTGAAGGGGATGTCTGGTCCATCAAAGGCCGAATGACAAAGTATGTTGTTACCAATTCCAGAGGTGAGGAGCTGTTTCAGCTGGTATCAGAGATAAAAGATTCGAAAATCCGATATATTCTGAAAAAAGAGGAAAATTCGAAGGTTCTTTGTCAGATTCCGGATGAAAATTCGCTGTTCGAGGTATATTCGGCGAAGAACCGTACTGTATTCCGACAGAATGGTGTCACATTTATGGTAATCAGCGCGGAGGCAGATCATTTTACTGTTTCATCCTGGATTGATGACAAAGGAGAAGCTATGGTATTTCCGGTTCAAAACTTTGTCGCAGAGCAGTCTACGGAGAAGATGATAGTGGATTTCTCATACATTTTCCAGGATAAGAAATCATTTGCAGACCTATATGATGGAAACTATCTGAATGCACTTGCAGAGACAGCAAAGAATGCCACATATGAGGAATGGCCGATGGCGTATGTGCAGTATACCGGGATGGACCGAAGAGCCGGAGGAATGCGGAAGAATTATCAGGCCGTTTATCAGGCCAACACTGTTTTGGTTGACGGTCGGAGCGGCAGTGTTTCATATGAATATTCGTTCAATGAGCTGAGCGAGGGAATGACCAATGTGGAATACTATACCTATGATACGGTTCCGGAAACATTGCGCTATACATTTTCCATTGAGGAATTGGACACTTTCCGTACCGATATATTTGAAATGGACAATGTGAAAGAAACGGAAAAGGCAGAAGTTCGTAAGACCTTGATTCCGTTTATGATTGAGTGGAATGACGAGTGTTTAATCGAACGAGGCATCTGTGATACAGAGGGACAGGAAAGGTGTTATGTAAGATTTCTGTACTATGGAGAAATACTTACGGGAGAAGTGATTGCGGTATATGATTATGAGAGTCGTGACACGTTGTTTTTGATGATAGACGGTCTTGGACATGATGAAAAGCATATTTATGCAGACGGGTTTATCAAAAAGGGAACAGACGGTTCCGTCAGGGAACTGATAACAAGGAAATTCGACAATTATGGTGTAATGATCAGTGAGCAGACGGAAAGTTATTCTGCGGATTATACCTATGAATTCAATGACTTTTCTTACGGTGGTGAGGACGACACAATCCGACATGAATGGATGGATTTGATTTCTTATCTGGAGGATGCACCGAAGAAAGGTGCAGAAGACAGTATCCCTTCCGAAGATAACCCGGATGACGGTAATACATCTGATGATGGAGATAACCCGGAAGAGGGATAATACCGAATGGTTGCAAAGGTTGTCTTATGCATGGAAGTGGTTTAGAAATGAAACGAAGAAAGAAACGCAGAAAAATATGGATTCTGATTATACTGCTGATACTTGTGCTGACAGCAGTTCTTTCTTTGTGTGATTTCCGTTATGGCTTTGGTCTCTTTCGAAGAAAGAACGGAAATGATGAACTGATTGAGGCAACCGTTATTGCTGTTTATGACGGGGATACTGTTCTGGTTCGTATGCCGGATGGCACTGAGGAAACGGTAAGACTTTTAATGATTGATGCACCGGAAAGTGTACACCCGGATGAAAGCAAGAATACGGAAGAGGGAAGGCAGGCATCGGAGTTCTTAAAAACGTTTCTTCCAAAGGATTTGAAGGTATATCTGGAATTGGAGGATGGAAACAATAACAGGGATTCCTACAATCGCCTTTTGGCCTTTATGTGGCTCACTGATACTACATCAGTAGAACCATCATTTGTAAAGAAAAATATGGTAAATGCAATCCTTCTTGAGAAGGGCTTTGCGGAATTCCATCTTTATAATAACGGCAACAGAATCCGTGAGGATTATCGCAGGATTCTGCAGAATATTCGCTAATTTGTTAGGAAACAATCGGAGGATAGTTGTATGACCGAAAGATTATATGATACAGATGCGTACGGTGTGGTATTTGACGCAACCGTAGTGAGCGCGGAAAAGGATGGAGACAATACCATGGTTGTCCTTGACCGTACATTTTTCTTTCCCGAAGAGGGCGGACAGGAGGCTGACCGTGGCACGATTGAAGGTCTTAAGGTACTCGATGTCAAGCATAAGGGAGAGGATATCTTTCATCTTGTAGAGGGTTCTTTGGAGTGTGGTGAGAAGGTACACGGTATTGTCGATTGGGAGTTTCGTTTTCGTAATATGCAGATGCATTCCGGTGAACACATTTTCTCGGGACTTGTATTTCGTAATTATGGATTTCACAATGTTGGATTTCATCTGAGCGAGAACAGCGCCACAATGGATTTTGACGGCAAACTGACGGCAGAGGATATTCGTTCGATTGAGATGCAGGTGAACCGCATTATAGCTGAGAATCATCCGATTCGTGCCTGGTATCCGAACGAAGAGGAGCTTGCCCTAATTCCGTATCGCAGTAAGAAAGCACTTGAAGGACCGGTAAGGCTTGTGGAAGTCGAAGGGACCGACATATGTGCGTGCTGTGCGACACACGTACACGCCACGGCAGAAATTGGCTGCTTTCTTGTTACATCCTTTGAAAACTATAAGGGTGGAGTGCGGCTTTATTATCTTGCCGGACTGCGTGCACTCGAATATATTAATGAATGTCGGGATTCTCTGATAGAAATCAGTCGTCTTCTTTCCACGAAGACGGATAATGTTAAGGAAAATGTTACGAAGCTTCTGGACGAAACAAAGCAGCTTCGCTTCCGCTTGATGAACGCAGAACGTGAGAACATTACGGGTAAAATTCGGGATTACTATTTAAGGGATGGCGGAGATGCAGATAACTTGCAGACGATAGAATGTGGAAAGGCACTGTTTTTGCAGGCCGATAACAGCATTCTTCGGCATACTATGGATGAAATGGAACGATACTACAGCGGAATCTGTGCCGTTTTTAACGGTGATGATGAAAACGGGTACCGTTATCTGGTTGAGAGCAAGACATGCAATGTCAGTGATTTGCAGATTGAACTACGTACACAACTGCAGGCAAAGGGCGGCGGTGCCCCCAATTCCGTAAGTGGAAGCATTGCATCGAAGAAGGAGGATATTCTTCGGATTCTGGAGAAATACAATTGTAAGTGAAGAAGAGTTTTAAAAGTACGGTCCTTGCGAGCTATCTCGGTTTTGTGATACAGGGAATCGTAAACAACATTAATCCTATATTTTTTGTCATTTATCGGGAACAGTATGGACTGTCTCTTACGGAAGTCGGTGCTTTGATTACCGTGAATTTTGCGGTCCAGATTCTGGTCGATTTTCTTGCGGCACAGTTGGCAGGTAAATTCTCTTATCGAAAGGGAATGATTGCATCCGGCGTATTCAGTTTCGCGGGACTTTGTGGAATTGGCGTTACAGGTTTCCTGTCGGGATATCATTTTGCGTGGCTTCTGTTCTGCGTTATGTTAAATGCCATTGGCGGAGGCCTTTTGGAAGTACTCGTCAGTCCGCTTGTGGAGGCAGTTCCCACAGAAGGTGCCAAGGACAAGTCTATGGCACTTTTACATTCCTTCTATTGCTGGGGATGTCTTGGATTCATTGCAGTTTCGACCGTGATTCTGCAGCTTATCGGTAAAGACAAATGGTACTTCATACCATTTATATGGGCAGTGCTTCCTTTGTTGGATGCGATTGCATTTTGCTTCGTTCCGATATGTACGCTGCCGTCCGATGACAAGCCGGTGAAACGCAGGAAACTGTTCAGAAATCCTGTATTTCTGATGCTTTTTGTAATGATGTTTACGGCAGGGGCCTCGGAGATGGGAATGTCTCAATGGGCATCGTATTTTGCGGAAACAGGGCTTCATGTCAACAAGACATTGGGAGATCTGTTTGGACCTTGTTTCTTCTGTCTTTTGATGGGAGGCGCAAGGGTACTTTTCAGCAGGACGAAGAGCAGTTTTTCATTGAAAAGATTCTTTTTATATAGCTGTATTTTATGTGTGATAGCGTACCTGATTGCCGCATTGTCACCGATTCCGTGGATTGGTCTTGTTGCCTGCGGAATTTGTGGCTTGTCTGTTGGTATTATGTGGCCGGGGACATACAGTATTGCTTCCCTTCGCTGTCCGGAGGGCGGAACGAGAATGTTCGCATTTCTGGCATTGGCGGGAGATATCGGATGCACCAGCGGGCCGAAACTGATTGAACTTGGGGCAACTTTGAATCCGGATATGGGGATTCGTGCGGGACTTCTGTTGGGGACAGCATTTCCCGTAATTCTGTTTTTGTTTACTTTATTGGTTTTTGGCAGAAGGTTTGAAAAGGATGGGGTATTATGGAGAGATTCGAAGGACGGGGAATTACCGAAAGAATAGCTATCGGAACGATATGTGTAATAGGGCAGGAACCGAGGCACGTTGCACCTGTTCGGGTTAGTGACCCCGAGGCTGAAATTAAGCGTTATGAAACAGCTGCCCGCAAGGCGGCTGATGAATTGCGCTCTCTTGCCGGACAGGCGGAGAAAAGCATTGGAAGTTGGGATGCGAAAATCTTTGAAGTACATGCGATGATGGTAGAAGATGTGGATTACACGGAGGAAGTTGTTAATACCATCCGCAGACAGAAACTTTGTGCGGAATATGCGGTTTCTCTTGCCGGAGAGCATTTCGTCAGAATGTTCAATGATATGGATGATTCGTATTTTCGTTCCAGAGCGCAGGATGTAACGGATATCACGGAACGGTTAATCGGTATACTGACCGGTGAATCGGATGATGATTGCCTGAAAGGACCGCAGATTCTTATGGCAAAGGAGCTGATGCCGGGTGATCTGATGCGTCAGCAGAGAAGCAGAATTCTCGGAATTGTAACGGAGATGGGGACTGCCTATTCGCATACCTCCATTCTTGCGAAAAATATGAACATTCCGACCATTACCGGAATCAAGGCAGACCGGTCCAAAAACGGACATATGGCGATTTTGGACGGATATCGTGGCACCCTGATTGTTGACCCGGATGCTTCTACCATTCAGGAATATCTTCGGATTATGAGCGAGCACGCAGAGCGGGAGCAGGTAAGTCCCGATTCTGACGGACCGGCTGTTACCAAGTCCGGGAAAAAGATATGTTTATGTGCAAATATTGGCGATATTTCCGATTTGGAAGCGGCAGTTTCCTGCGGCGCGGAAGGGATAGGTCTGTTACGCAGTGAGTTCCTGTTCATGGAATCTGATCGTCTGCCTTCTTCGGAGGAACAGTTTCAATTTTATAAAAAAGCTGCCGAAACAATGGGAGACCGAAAGGTTGTTATCCGAACGGTAGATATCGGTGCAGATAAGCCGGCACCTTGTCTGCCTATGCCTGCAGAGGAGAATCCGGCACTTGGCTTCCGCGCAATTCGTGTGTCACTTGCGAACCGGGAGATGTTCCGTGACCAGCTTCGTGCAATATTCCGTGCGGGACAGTACGGGAATGTTTCCGTGTTATATCCGATGATTTCATCGGAATGGGAGATGAAGGAAGTTTCAGCTATTGCGGATGCGGTACGTCGTGAGCTCCTCTCAGAGGGAATCGATGCTTCCAAGGTAAAGCAGGGGATTATGATTGAAACACCTGCGGCAGCCATTTTAAGTGACAGACTTGCCGAATATGCTGACTTTTTCAGTATCGGAACCAATGACCTTACACAGTATGTTCTTGCTGTGGACAGGAAGAATGCCCTTCTTGAGCAGTTCTATGACCAGAAGCATGAAGCACTGATTCGTTTGATTAGTATGGTAATCGGCAATGCCCATAGAAAGGGAATTCCGGTCAGTGTCTGTGGTGAGCTTGCAGCCATTCCGGAAGCAACAGAATTATTAGTTGGGCTTGGCGTGGATGAATTGTCGGTTTCCCCGTCACTTTTCATAAAAGTAAAACAATCCATCAGAAATTGCGAAAAATGAGAGCCTTTTCCTTTTGTTTTCGGTGTTTTTCATTTTTTGATTTTTGTGTTAAAAATATGAAAAAAGAATGAAAAAGTAGGTAAAAAAAACATTGACAAGCATATATAATCGTGGTAATTTTAAGATGCAGTCAGATGGATGGACAGACCTTACAAGTCGTGTTATTTCATGATTTGTCGGTCTGTTTTATGTTTTTTGGGAGTCATTTCTTAAGAACGGGTCGATATGCAGATTTTTTATGAAGGAGGTACTGGTTCATGACTGGTACAGTAAAGTGGTTCAACGCTCAGAAGGGTTATGGTTTCATTAGCAATGATGAGGGCGGCGAGGACGTATTCGTACATTTCTCCGCTATCCAGAGCGAAGGCTTCAAGACTCTTGAAGAGGGCCAGAAGGTTACTTTCGAGACCGAGCAGGATCCTAAGGATTCCAAGAAGCTCAGAGCAGTTAACGTTGTTGCTATGTAATTTATAATTACGATCAACAGAATGCGAACAAAAAAAGTGCTGTTGCCAACAGGCAGCAGCACTTTTTTTGCAGTGGGGAATATGTGGGAGATGGCAATATGTAGTGTTAGCATCTAAATAGATTGATATAGTGCCGATGATGATATAATAGTTCCGATAAGTGTTATGTCTGTTTTTTATTAATGTGGTTCTGAGCGTTTGGAGGCAGTATATGAAATATAGTTGTGTAGCGGGAATATCAGCTGAATGGGGGCCACCTGAAAAATCAAGGAGGGAAGCAATATGATAAAGAGACTGCTGAGCCTTGCACTTGCGCTTCTGATGACATTCTCGTTTTTGCCGTTTTCGGCTCTCGCCGATAATCTGCAGACCATCACGAGCGTGAGCATGGCGTGAAGTGCACCATGCGGAGGAGAAGGAACTGCTGGTGAACGCCTGCAGTATCCGGGTGTTTGAGAAGGGGAGTTTGATTGATTCCACATTTCGTTCGCGCTACGGCATGCTTTTTGTGATTTCGGGCGGAATCCGTGTGTGCGTTGTTTCCGAGGAAGGACGGGAGGTTACTCTGTACCGGATGAATGCCGGGGAGTGCGGAGTATTTGCCGCGCAGAAGGTGCTGGAATCGGCCAATCAGAATCTTTTGGTGCTTGCAGCGGAGCGGACGGAACTGCTGCTGGTCGGCGCAGTCACATTTTCCGGACTTGCGGAGAGCAATATTTATGTGAAGAATTACTCTTATGAGATGATTACAAAAAGACTGGCAACCTCGCTGTGGGTGATGCAGCAGATTGTATTTGAAGGATTTGACAGGAGGCTTGCAGCTTATCTGTTGGAGGAAAGTGAGCGAACCGGCACAAGAGAACTTCGGCTCACGCAGGAGGAGCTTGCGCAGAATGTCAATTCAGCCAGGGAAGTGGTGGCAAGAATGCTTCGCCGGTTTGCCGACAGCGGTCTTGTTGAGGTTCGCAGGGGGAGTGTGTTTCTGAAGTCACCCGAACAATTGAGAAAGCTTTGTGACTGAGTCACGTAGAAATGATAGCGACTCTGTTATAATTTCTTATGTAAACAACAGGTGTACCGATGTATGCCGTTTTTTGCATACGGTATCAGCGTGAGCAATGTGCTTAATAAGGCGCTGATACATAGGAATAACAGGGGGAAATATGAGTATTGTGAATCTTACGCTTGATAACTTCGAGCAGGAAGTATTGCTGGTGGACCGGCCTGTACTGGTTGATTTCTGGGCGCCATGGTGCGGCCCATGCAGGGCGCTGGCACCGCAGATTGAACAGATTGCCGCGGAAGCGGACGGACGATATACGGTCGGAAAGGTCAATGTGGATGAGCAGGATGAACTGGCATCCCGATACGGGATTATGAGTATACCGACCGTGATTGTGTTCCGGAACGGGGAAGTCAGCCGAACGATGGTCGGCGTGCAGACAATCGGAAAACTGCGCGGACTTCTGGCTGTTTCGGGAGTGAAAACTGAGTGACCGGTTGACAGCCGGACACGACGGAAAGGAACGAAGGTATGAATATGCATTTTGGCATCTGCCTGCACTGCGGTCAGATTATGGCGTCCGTGAAGAGTATCCGTACGGTGGAGTGCTGCGGAGATGCTGTTTTGGAACTTATTCCGGGAGGAAGCGATGCGCAGGCAGAGCTTCATCGTCCCGTTTATGAAATCCTTGACGGCAGGGTAACCGTTGCCGTCGGAGCGCTTGCTCATCCCATGACAGAGGAACACCACATCGAATGGATTTTACTTCAGACGAAGAATGGAATAGAGAGTAAAAGACTATGTCCGGGCAGTAAGCCGGAATGCAGCTTTATGACAGATGAGAACAACACTGTGGAAGCTGTATATGCATACTGCAACCTCCACGGTTTGTGGAAGGAGTAAAATTGAAGACAAAGATTGCATTTTTCGATGCAAAAGAATACGATATTGCGTCCTTTAACAAGGTGAACGGGGACGCACGATTTGAAATTCATTTTTTTGAAACGCGCCTGAATAAGCAGACGGCAGACATGGCGGCAGGCTGTGAGGCCGTTTGCGTATTTGTCAATGATACGGTTGACCGAGAAGTGATTGAACGACTCGTAAAGCATGGGGTAAAGGTACTTGCCCTCCGCTGCGCGGGCTACAATCATATTGATATGGAATATGCCGCCGGCAGAATCCGGGTTGTACGGGTACCGGCCTATTCGCCTTATGCGGTTGCGGAGCATGCCATGGCGTTGCTGCTGACTTCGGTTCGGAGAACACACAAGGCATATATTCGTACGCGAGATTTCAACTTCAGTCTGAACGGTATGACCGGTTTCGATTTGCACGGAAAGAACGTGGGAGTAGTCGGGACGGGCCGGATCGGAAGAGCGTTTATGCAATGAATGAGATTCAGCTTGAAGATATTAGCGGACTCTTGTCAGTTATCATTCGCATCTTTCATTTGGGCATACCGATAAACTTCAGAAGAAAATTCTTGGAGAGTTTGTGTTAAAAAAGAGAAAGACTATAAGCATATGAGGTCACCTTCGGGTGACCTCTTTCGATGAAAGGAGTACAATGAATCCATTTATCTATATCTGCGCCGGCTCATTGCTGGCGCTTTTCATTTGCACGAAACTGGTTGGAGGGAAAAGCCTCGACCGTATCAAAGCCCGTACCGTGGGGCATGGGCAGCATGGTTCTGCCCGCTGGGCAAACCGCCATGAGATTCGGAAATACTATTCCCTTGTTCCCTATGAGGTGGAATGGTGGCGGAAAGGGGAACATCTGCCGGAATATCCCGGATTTGTCCTAGGAACCTATAAGCAAGGAAAGAAACTGACCGCCTGGATTGATGCCAGCGATTCCCATGCCATGATGATTGCCTCTCCCGGAGGCGGAAAGACCGCATACTTCCTGTATCCGAATATCGAGTATGCCATGGCATGCGGCTACTCATTTGTCACTCTTGACACAAAGGGCGACCTATACCGGAACATGGCAAGCATCGGAGAACGATACTACGGTTACCATACCGTTGTCTATGATTTCCGTAAGCCTATGGAATCTGATACCTATAACCTGATGTCCCTCGTCAATAAGTACATAGACCAGTATAAGATAACCGGTTCCGCCAATGATAATATTTGGAAAAGAAGTAGATTATGATTTTGAAAAGAAATCAATAGTGGTTAATTTAAGGGAATATAAAGACTCAAAAGTAAAGGCAAATACGGACGAGAATACTTTAAAAACAATTATTATAAATACATATGCGACTATACTGACTCGTGGAATAAAAGGTTGTTATGTATATGCCTGTAACCCTAATATGCAAGCATATTTGAAGGATTTCATTACGCCGGCAAATGAAGGTGACTTTGAACTAATACTAGATGATTATGAGATTTGAATATTTAGAAAATAAGAATATAGTGATGTTGAATTTTTATGATTAGGGGGGCGTATCTAAAGCGTCCCCTTTTTGATTATAATTTAAAAATGAAGATGGTCTAATAGAAAAAAACTTGA
Organism: Lachnospiraceae bacterium; assembly: GCA_045627305.1. GTDB lineage: Bacteria > Bacillota > Clostridia > Lachnospirales > Lachnospiraceae > ISDg. Next base: position 28,139 of record JAZQNM010000026.1, on the reverse strand, counting down.
AAATTAAAAGTTTTTCGAGTAGAATTGATTTGGAGGTGGATTGTATGATTGATAGACCTATATACTTAAGACAGTTAATAAAATACAGGGATAAGGATATTATCAAGGTCATCACCGGAGTCAGACGCTGTGGCAAATCAGTTCTTCTTTTTGATATATATGCGGATTATCTGGTTCAAAATGGCGTGGATAAAGATAGGATTATAAAAGTGAATCTGGAGAATATAGAAAATGTTCCGCTAAGAGATTCCCTGAAACTATATGAATACATTAGGACAAGAATTACAGATGATGCTAAGTATTATGTGATGATTGATGAAATCCAGTATGTAAATGATTTCGAAGACTTGGTTAACAGTTTAAAGAATATGGGAATAGATGTTTATATTACCGGATCAAATTCGAAACTGTTATCAGGAGATATCAGCACAAAACTCAGAGGAAGAAGTATTGAAATTAAGGTTTATCCGTTGTCATTTGCTGAATATTACAGCTTTAAAGGCGGAGATAAGCACGAAGCATACAATGAATATCAGATGTATGGCGGCTTCCCTTATGCAGCGACGGAAACAGACAGAGATTCTAAAGTCGAGTATCTGAAAATGCTAGAGGAAACGGTTGCAACAAAAGACATAATTGAAAGGTATGGAATCCGAAATCCCAACCTGTTTGATGCGGTATATAGCTTTCTTTGTTCGAATATTGGCTCAACGGTAAGCGCAAAGAAAATATCCGATACACTGAAATCAAATGGTTATACGACTATCACGGCGGATACAGTGGGCAATTATCTGGAATATTTATGTGAGGCATTTTTATTCTATAAAGTATACAGATACGACATTAAAGGCAAAGAGTATTTGAAAACTTTGAATAAATATTTTATTTCGGATATCGGACTCCGCAACAATAAACTGCAATTTAGACAACTGGAGGTAACGCATACTCTGGAGAATATTGTTTATCAGGAATTAATACGCCGGGGTTATATGGTCGATATAGGGAAGAATAAGGACAAAGAGATAGATTTTATTGCGAAAAACAGCAAAGATACATTTTACATTCAGGTAGCATACAGTATTGCTGATTCGGACAAAAAGGAGCAGGAGATATCATCATTTTATAAAATCGATGACGGATATAAAAAGATTGTTATCACAATGGACAGTGATCTATTTTCAATTTTGGAGAACGGATACAAGAAACTTTATGTGTTTGATTTCTTACTAAATGAGCGTGCATTGGAGGAGTGTTAGGATATTGACACTTCCACAGCTAAAACTGTGGGAGTGTCAGATAAACTTCGATAGTGGAGGGTATGATAATGATGAGAAAACGATACATCTTTAGAAAAAAGGAAAGAATAGACTATGAACGAACAATTAACCCAACTGATTGATTTTTACAATATTGCAGACGAGAACGGAGTGACCAACCTCGAAAAGGTTCGTGCGCATCAGAAAATTCTCCGTCGCGTGGAAACCACTGATAAAAACAAGAGTGTGGAAGCCGTAGACGGTGAAGTGGCAGATAACAGTATTCCGAGCGGAATTGTGACGGAAGATGGAAAGATTATCGGATTTGGCATTCACATTTTCAATGAGGACGTGTATCCGCTGAAAAGTTTTGAGATTTATCTACGTAGTTGCGAATTGATGGGCGAGCTCAATCTTTCAGACTGCACGGATATGATTTTCCTGGATGTGTATCACAACAAGATTACGGCGGTGGATTCAAAGAATATGCCATCGATGCGAATCTTCGGCGTGCAGGATAATCTGCTTGAAACAATCGATGTTTCGGAAATGCCTAAGTGTCAGGGTATTGATGCCGGAAAGAACCGCTTGAAAGAACTGGACGTATCAAAGAATCCGGAACTTGTGGAACTGTATATCAACGATAATCATTTTACTGAAATAGACCTTTCTCATAATCTGAAGTTGAAATATTTCTACTGTCACAATAATCAGATTACCGAGCTGGATACCAGAGCGAATCCGCTGCTTCGGCACCTGAATGCAACGGAAAATCCCATGAAATCAATCCGGTCTCTGGCGCCGCAAAGGGATGAGATACTGCCGCTTGAAGTTTACGCAGGAGACGGTGGGAACATCGGCCTGAAATTTAATCCGGTGTATAATGCCCAGTGGAAAGAAACGGGCGAATGGCAGCAAACGTACTATGCCTACCCGGATGAAGGATATCTCTTTGAAGGCTGGTATGAGAATGGCGAAAAAGTGTCCGAAAAGGAAACTTGGACGGATGAATACGGTTCGAGCAGAGTGATAGAGGCACGGTATAAACGTGGGGTAATCTGAACTATGAAGAAAAATAATATCATTACATTATCTAATCCTTAGCAAGAGGCATTTTGAAGAATTAGTAATTAATTTATGTTAGTTATATTTGCCCGTCGGGTCATTTTCCCGACGGGCTTTTTTCTGCCCCCAAAATTAATGTGTTCAATCAGAGGCATCTCTTTTCTGTCCTTTTTCTCTCCGCTTTTCGCATTTTTCCCCGCTTTTTCTCCTGTATAGTAATGCTTGTAAAGAAGATAAATTGAAAATTCACAGGCTGCTAAGCCTACCGAAACTGTAGTAAGGGAATCCGCAGAAGAGTCTGATACTACAGTTGAAACTGAATCCACTCCGGTGGCTACAACTCCCGATGATGTTGCAGTAATGCATGTATATGAATATTGGGATGGAAAATGGAGATATTATCAGGCAGTGATGACACGTTCATCCGTTCCACTTAGCAATCTGCCTGACGGTTAATCTGACGATTTTCTCTGAAAGCAGTGTGGGACCTATTCCTTTCTGCTCACCTGCTTTCAGTTCATAACACCCGCTTTCTCCTGCGTAGGTGTGGAAACCCTCTCTCAATGAATGTTGTCATTCATGGGTTTACACACAACTGCGCAGGGCCTTTTCTGAGTGGTTGAGAACACCTTCCATAGCATTTTCCGGGAAAATGTGATATAATACCCAAACATCACTCTCTCACCGATAACGATGGGGCTGTTTTGGAACATCACATATGCCATAATGTAACCATCATCGATTCCTATTGATGGGAAAGGAACTGTATGGAGGAGAAAGACACTGCTCATTGGTGAATACGCTTGATCTAAGTCTTTGACTTACAACATATAGACCTTGGAGAGGGTCCTAAATCACTACTACATTATATTTTCGAGGAGAAAGATTATGCAGAGAATGACATCCGCTTATGCGAACAAATTACTAAGGAGTCTGGAGGAGGACAAGGCTTTCTGGCTGGAAAAGGAGAACACATGCTGTACCTATACTGCCAATGTCGATGAAGAGCCTGTTGTTCCGGAATATGATTATGCAGAGGTTGCGGCGACGATAGCAGAACTCGACGAGAAGATTGCTACCATCAAGCACGCTCTCAATGTGGCAAATGCAACCGCCAAGGTTCAGGTTGGCGACACGGTAATGAGCGTCGATACCATCCTGATTAAGATGGCACAGCTGAACAAGCGTAAGGTTGTTCTTGACCGTATGCGTAAGCAGCTTCCCAAGACGAGAGTCGAGGAACGTACATTTGGCGTTCGTAACGGCGTTCCGGAATACCGCTATATCAACTATGACCTTGACCTTGTAAAGAAAGAGTACGAAACCATCTCCACTCAAATCATGGAGATGCAGATGGAACTCGACCGGTACAATCAGACCGAAATGTTTGATGTAGAAATCTAATAAATAATTTCCGTACAAGGCTTTGATTTCCAATAGGAATCCATTTTTATTGTTAACGTTCAGTAGTAATGTTTTTCGGTTATCCGTTATTTGTTATCTGTTAAGGTTCACGGTTGGTACAACTGATCATTTACTTGACGTAATTATAAAAAGCCTTGTAAAAAACCTGCAGGAAACTGCGTGCGGAGGTTCGGTTATAAGCACAGCGGGAATGTCTTCGGGCATTCCCCGTTTTTTTAGTTGGGAAAAGTGAATTTGACGCCAACTGCCAAGTGGAGTAAAATGTACAATAAGCACGAATGAAAATACGAAGTTGCATGCAGATGTGCATTTTCAGGTCGAACTGATTGAAAAGATGAGAATTTGTCTGAATATAGACAAATGGATACCACTAGGTCATTCCTTTGGCGGAATGTTGGCGCTGCTCTACGCACACATCTATCCGAAAAGTACAGCGGCGGTCATCTACGATTGCCCCATGTGGAGTGCAAGGTATACGGCGCGTGCAATTGCATTGGCAACGGAGCCTTATTTTGCGCAGAAGCATCTGACTGAGAAACTGGAAGCAATTCAGGAAATCCTAAAGGACGAAACCTCACCAAAGGATGCCTTTATGCAGGCAGCATCACTGGAATGGGATGAGGGACTCAGCCGGTTCTGCCACGTGATTGAGACGGAACGCTACAATGCTTACATCAATGAGCATCTTGAAGACCCGCATGTACCGGACGAATGTTGGGGCAGATTTGTCACCTTTCGCCAGAAAATATTCGATTCGGCGGATTTCTACGGGGATTACCTTGGATATCTGTCAGAAATTGAAAAGCCCCAGCTTCTTATTGTCGGGGAGTATGATATGACTTGCGGCCGATATGAGCAGGAATGGTTCAGGGAGCATGCAACTAACGGCCGGATGACGATTCTATCACAAAGTGCGCATCTGTCATGGGTGGAACAACCGGAGGAGTACACGAGATTGGTCACAGAGTTTGTTCTGGGAGTATGATGAGACTGATGCAATGCTTCGGGAAGATTGCAAATCCTTCAAAATTGAAGAAAAAGAAATAAGAAATCAAACAGAAAAGGCTGCAGAAGATGTAGTGGAAATTGTCCTAGTAGAAACATCTTTGCAGCCTTGAGAAATCTTTAATTTGTACCTGCGCCGTTCCCGCCCCAATCGTTATTAGGGTCTGGTGTCGGTGTCGGGTCCTTTGGTGGTTCGGGAGTGGGTGTCGGGTCCCCATCTGGCGTGGGAGTTGGTGCACTGCCCGGTTCCGACTTGGGCGTCGGAGTAGGTGTATTGCCTGAAGTCGGGTCTCCTTTGGGGGTCGGAGTCGGAGTATCGCTCGGTTCCGACTTGGGCGTCGGAGTTGGCGTATCACTCGGATCCGTGTTACCTTTCGGCGTCGGAGTCGGCGTGTTGTTAGGATCCGTGTTACCTTTCGGTGTCGGAGTCGGCGTGTTGTTAGGATCCGTACTACCTTTCGGCGTCGGAGTCGGTGTGTTGTTCGGGCCCGGGGCACTTTCAGGTGTCGGAGTCGGCGTAGTATCCGGAGTCGGGGCACCGGTAGGAGTTGGTGTCAAGTCTTCAGTCGGATCCGGAGTAGGTGTTAAGGTCGGATCAGGCGTTGGCGTCGGAGTTGGCGTCGGGGTATGGGTTCCGTCCGGAATCGGTTCTCCGTTCTTGTATGCAATGTATTCCTCAAGACACATACCGAGGTCATGAATCTCGGTAGCAGCCTCTACGCCTACATAACGGTAGTGCCAACGTTCATATTGAATTCCGGTAATCTTCGTCTTGTTGGAAGGATAGCGAAGAATGAAACCGTACTGGTAACAGTTGGCAGTCAGCCACTTATAGCTTTCGTCATCATCGCCACCCACACCAAGCCATACATCAAAGCCGAGACCGGTACGATGTTCGCTCGCGTTACCCGGTACTGTCTTTGGAAGTGTACGGTAGGGGTCATCTCCATAGTGCGGGTCCTGCTTGAGTCTGTTCTGCCAGAACCCTTCCTGTGTTGCATAATTACGATAACTTCCGGTCTCTGAAATCTTAACATAGGTGCAACCCTGATCCATTACGGCACGGCACATCTTGTCTAATGCCTCTACGGCAACAGCATTACCACGCAGATAATTGTCATCTTCGGTTTCAATCACATAATTGCGGTCACTCGCAGAAACGGTGATAGGATTCTGCAAATGATAGAGCGAAGTGTCTAATGCATCCTGCAAACGAACGAGATTCTCGGGATTGCCGGAATACTTCAAACGGTTGTCCCAATTGACAAGCATCAGGTAATCAATCTCCCAATTATCTTTCGCTTCGGGAATGGAATTTACATCCTTTGTTACACTGCTGCAGGCACCGTAAATCTTCGGTGTCGGACTCGGAGTAGGAGTGGCAGTAGCCGGCTCGGTGGTATCCGGGTCAACCGTCGGATTCGGGGTGCTTTCATCTGTAGGACGAACTGTCGGAGACGGAGAAGGAATCTCTCCGGGTTTATTATTTTTATTATTACAGCTAACCGCAAGGAGAACAACGAGTGCAATGAGAAGCAGGAAAATGACGATAATCTCCACCTTGCCAACCTCAAAAGCTCTCCTGAAGAAAGCGTGTACATTGCTTTCATTCCGTTTTGTACTCATGATAAATACCTTTCTTTACCAAAAATCAGTTAGAAGTATACCATAGATATGTGAAAAAAGATAGTTTTTTTTATTAGGAAGATATGCTATAATGATTTCGTGTTTGCTCATTTCGTAAAAAAAGAAAAGAGCATTGAAAGAGAGGTATCTGCAATGAATAATGTCACATTTGACAGTTCCTTCGCATCAAAGTTCGTTCATGACGAGGAATTGAATCAGATTAAGGCTGCAGCAGAGGCAGCTAAGAATGAATTGGTTACAAAGACCGGCGCAGGCAATGATTTTGTCGGTTGGATAGATCTTCCGGTTGCATATGACCGTGAAGAGTTTGCACGTATTAAGAAGGCAGCTGCGAAGATTCAGAGTGATTCCGATGTTCTTCTTGTAATCGGTATCGGCGGCTCCTATCTCGGAGCAAGAGCAGCAATCGAGTTTTTGCGCCATAGCTTTTATAACAGTGTTTCTAAGGAAATCCGTAAGTCTCCGGAAATTTACTATGTTGGCAACAGCATCAGTTCCACTTACATCGCTCACTTGAAGCAGGTAATCGGAGACCGTGACTTCTCCATCAATATGATCAGCAAGTCCGGTACAACGACTGAACCCGCAATTGCTTTCCGTGTCTTCAAGAAGATGTTGATTGAGAAATACGGAAAGGAAGAGGCTAATAAGCGTATTTATGCGACTACCGATAAGGCAAGAGGAGCACTCAAGAAAGTAGCAAATGAGGAAGGCTATGAAAGCTTCGTTGTTCCGGATGATGTTGGCGGCCGTTTCTCCGTTCTGACTGCAGTAGGTCTTCTTCCTATCGCTGTCAGTGGTGCGGATATCGATAAGCTGATGGAAGGCGCTGCAAGCATGCGTGAGATTTGTCTGAATACGCCTTATGAGAAGAATCCCTCGATGCAGTATGCGGCAATCCGTAATATTCTGTATCGTAAAGGCAAATGCGTCGAGGTTCTTGCAAACTACGAGCCCTCTCTTCACTTTGTTTCCGAATGGTGGAAGCAGCTTTACGGCGAGTCCGAGGGTAAGGACCAGAAGGGTATATTCCCGGCAAGCGTTGACCTTACCACTGATTTGCATTCTATGGGACAGTTCATTCAGGATGGCTCCAGAATTATGTATGAAACCGTAATCGAACTTGAAAAGAGTACGGAAGAGATTGTTCTTGAGGCTGAGGATGTTGACCTTGACGGTATGAACTATCTCGCCGGCAAGACCGTTGATTTCGTTAACAAGAGTGCGATGAAGGGAACACAGCTCGCGCATGTTGACGGCGGTGTACCGAATTTGATGATTCATCTGCCGGAGCAGAATGAGTTCTGCCTTGGACAGTTGTTCTATTTCTTTGAATTTGCCTGTGGTGTAAGCGGTTACATGCTTGGCGTGAATCCGTTCAACCAGCCGGGTGTCGAGAGCTACAAAAAGAATATGTTTGCTCTTCTTGGAAAGCCCGGATATGAGGAAATGCGCGAGGCACTGCTGGCAAGACTTCAGTAAGGAGGTAAGCGTATGTATCAGTTTGATGCAAAAGCGGCAACAGAGCAGTGTGTTGCATGGATTCGGGATTTTTTTGAGGCCAATGGAAGGGACTGCAATGCAGTACTTGGTATTTCCGGAGGAAAGGACAGCACCGTGGCAGCAGCACTCTGTGTGGAAGCACTTGGAAAGGACCGCGTTATCGGCGTTCTGATGCCAAATGGCGAGCAAGCGGACATTGACTGTTCCTATAAAATCTGCAAGCATCTGGGTATCCGTTATTACGTTGTGAACATAAAGGATTGCTTTGACGGACTTAAGAACGCACTGTGCAGCCAGATTGAACTTTCCAACCAGACCACTATCAATATGGCACCGAGAATCCGGATGACAACCGTTTATGCGGTATCGCAGAGTCATAACGGTCGTGTGGTGAATACCTGTAATCTGTCTGAGGATTGGGTCGGCTATTCTACCCGTTACGGGGATTCTGTGGGTGATTTCAGTCCGCTGTCTCATTTTACCGTGCAGGAGGTTAAGGCAATCGGACGTTATCTCAATGTGCCGCTTGACCTTGTGGACAAGACCCCTTCGGATGGCCTTTGCGGACATACCGACGAGGATAATCTCGGCTTTACCTATGCAGAACTGGACCGCTATATCCGCACCGGAGAGATTGATAATCAGGAGCATAAAGCGATTATCGACAGAAAGCATCGCATCAATCTGTTCAAATTGAGACTGATGCCTGCATTTGATATGGGTATCGAGGTCGCAATTAAGAATGAATAGTATTTGTAAGGCTTTATCGGATTGCGTAATGGGATATTGCCAAAACATTTATTATATGCTAATATTTTAGCCTACACTTTATCTCAGTGGGAGATTGAACCCCCACTGAGATAAACGCTCCGCGAGGATGCGCATGGATTCGGAAAGGAATATTGTCAGCTGAAGCTGACCCGAATACCGTACCAAGACTCGTGAGCGAGTCTTGAAATTTTTTTGAAAGGAAGTTCGAGTTATGAAGAAAGTAATTGCGCTGATTCTTACCGTGGTTATGGCTGTAGCTTGTTTCGCAGCATGCGGTAAAGAAGAAAGTAAAGAGAAGGTTCTTGCTAAGGTTTTAGAGGTTAACCTTTCTGATGAGGAATATGCATTCGGTGTTGATAAGAACCAGGAAGACCTTTTGCAGCAGGTCAATGAAATCATCGACCAGATGATGGCTGACGGAACCTATGACGAGATTTGTAATCATTATTTCGGCGACGGTACTCCTGTTGCTGTAAAGAGTGGAGAATTGGATACCGGAAAGAAGCAGCTTGTTGTGGCAACCAATGCCGCATTCGAGCCTTTTGAGTACAAAATCGGTAACGATTACTGCGGTATTGATATGGAAATCGCAGCTGTTATTGCGGAAAAGACCGGTCGTGAGCTTGTTATCCAGAATATGGATTTCGAGGCAGTATGTCTTTCCGTAGGTCAGCACAAATGTGACATTGCTATGGCAGGACTTACCGTAAAGGCTGACCGTGAAGAGTTCGTCACATTTTCCAAGTCCTACTATGTAGCATCCCAGAAACTTATCGTTCGTTCCGATGACAAGAAGTTTTCTGATTGCAAGAGTGTTGAGGATGTTGAGAAGGTTTTGAACAGCTTTGATTCCAAGACGAAGATTGGTGTGCAGAACGGTACAACCGGAAAGCTTTACTGCGAGGGCGACGAGGAGATGGGCTTCCCGGGCTTAAAGGTTACTGTTAAGGGATACAAGAACGGTTCCCTTGCCGTACAGGATCTTTTGAACGGCAATATTGATTATGTAATTATTGACTCCGCTCCGGCCAAGTGTATTACCGAAGCAATCAACAAGACACGATAATTGAATGATTTTGTATAACCCACTGCCGTAAGGGTAGTGGGTTATTGTGATATTAAGTCATCTATAAAGAGGTATTTATGGGTAGTTTTTCAAAAAAACTGGAAGGATTCTGGAGGGTCTTTTATGATCATAAAGGGTATCTGGATGTATTGCAGGGATTAAGGAATACGCTTGTAATTGCCTGTCTGGGTCTGGTAATCGGTATTTTGATTGGTACCCTGATAGCAACAGCACGTGTCATTCCGAAGTATAAGGTTATGCCACGCATTTTGAACGGTTTCTGTTCGTTCTATGTCGCATTATTCCGCGGCACGCCTATGGTAGTACAGTTGCTTGTATTCTACTATGTTCTTTTACCGCTTATGGGTGTGAATATGGATGGCGTAAGTGTCGCAATCTGGGTATTTGGCTTAAACTCCGGGGCATATATCTCCGAGATTATGCGAAGCGGTATCCAGTCAGTCGATTCCGGACAAATGGAAGCCGGCCGTGCGGTAGGTCTTTCCTTTGGCATTACGATGTTTAAAATTGTTATTCCGCAGGCCGTGAAGAATATTCTTCCGACATTAGGAAACGAATTCATAGCGTTGATTAAGGAAACATCGGTAGTATCCTTTGTCGCTGCGGCAGACCTGTATAAGGCCTTCAACGACATCGGAAGCAATTCCTATGAGTTCATGGTTCCTTATCTCGTAATGGCGTTGATTTACATAGTTCTCGTATTGTTCATCAGCCTGATTGTTAAACTTTTGGAAAGGAGCCTGAAGAAGAGTGATAGACGTAATTGATCTGAAAAAGAACTTCGGAAACAATGAAGTATTGAAGGGCATCGATATCACCGTGGAAAAGGGCGATATCATGGTTGTTATCGGACCCTCCGGCTCCGGAAAGAGTACATTCCTTCGGTGCCTGAACTGTATGGAGGACCCGACCGCCGGAAAGATTATCTTTAACGGTGTAGATATTGCCGATATGTCGGTTGATATTAATGAACATCGCCGCCATATGGGAATGGTGTTCCAGCATTTTAATCTGTTTAACAATAAAACGGTTCTGCAGAATATTATGCTTGCTCCGGTTTATCTGGAGTGTCGCGACCTTAAGGCGCAGAAGCGTACCAACCGCTTGAGAAAGGTTGCGAATCTGTTTTGCGGTAAGGATAAGAAGAAAGAATATATTTCGATTACCACTACGAAGGATGAAATCAAAAAGACTAAGGAGGAGCAGGCAAGAAAGCTTCTTGAGAGAATCGGACTTTCCGATAAGGCCGATGTATATCCGTCTACCTTATCCGGCGGACAGAAGCAGCGTGTTGCCATTGTGCGTTCGCTTGCTATGAATCCGGATGTGATTCTTTTTGATGAACCGACCTCCGCGCTGGACCCTGAAATGGTAGGCGAGGTTCTGGATTTGATGAAGGATCTTGCAAGAGAGGGAATGACCATGGTTGTGGTAACGCACGAGATGGGATTTGCCCGTGAAGTAGCCAATAAGGTTGTATTTATGGCTGACGGAAAGATTTTGGAGATGGCCCCGCCCGAGGAGTTCTTTGGAAATCCGAAGAACGAGCGATTGAAGGATTTCCTTTCAAAGGTTTTGTAGTATCGGTTTGGAAAGGTATTTTGATATGAAGAGGAAGCTTGTGTTTATCCTTGTTATGGCTGTGTATTTTCTTACGGCTTGTAAGGAATCGGGAGAGAATCATGCGACGCCGGGAACTACTCCCGGCGCTGTTTCCGTTTCTCTGACTCCATCTATGACACCCACCCCGATACCGTCACCTACGCCAACTCCAACGCCGATACCGACCGTGCATGTTTTAAAGAGTGAGTGGCTCCTAAAGAGCGAGGACGGTACAGACAGATCGTTATGGCTTGAGTATTACTATGATGACTATGGACGCTGTGTGCAGAAGCAGGATTATCTGAGTGATACTTATGACGGTACCACCTATGAATATGCGGAAGACGGTAGAGTAAACTGGTTCCGATACTATGAGGATGCCATCAGTGAAAAGGGTGGCTGGGTATTTGATGCCAACGGAAATGCGACGCAGATTATTCATGTGGATATGGGGTCCGGTGAGGAAACAATTGTATATCAGGACTTTGATATGGAAGGCAATCTGTCCAGAACATTTTCCAATTATATCAATGAATACGACGAGAACGGGCTGCTTATAAAGGTTACGCAGAAACGCGGGGAGACGCTTGAGCATACGACGGAGTATACTTATGAAGACGGACACCTTATGCAGACGGATGTTTACGACAGTGAAGGAAATCTGATTACGCAGACAACCTATGTAAAGGATGGAACACCGAAGGAATTCAAGAATTTCACTGTGACCGAGGCGAAAACAATCTCTTATGTTTACAGTCATGATCAGCTGATAGGCTTTTTAAAATACGATCAGGTTCATGACAAATCGAACAGTTTTATCGTGAAATATAACGATTGCGGAGATGTGGAAACCATTGTGGAATATGATGCGAACGGTGGATTTTTATCCGGGTATCTTTACATCTACGAGGACATGGAAATCAATGATTCCAAACAGAGAAATCAGCATCTGGAATACCCGTATTACAGTAATGTATCCATGCCGCATACCTTTTGGGATGATTGGCAGTAGATGAGGATAATACTTTTTGGCACAACGAGAGTATTTCGAATGCCTTAAATCAGAGAATTGAACGAACAGCAAAGCGCCGGAAATTACTCCCGGCGCTTTTTTCGTTGAATCTATTGTCGTGCATAAACAGTAACGGAATGCCTTATTCCTTCTCGTGACCAATCATGAAGAGACCGAAGATGCCACCGCAGATACCGCCTACGATGTGACCAAGCTGAGAGATATTGTCATCCTGGAAGCACTGAATAACCTGACCACCGATAAAGATGATACATACAATTACGAAGGTAATCGGAATCTCGCCGCTCTTAACATTGGAAATGGAAGAGAGGATAATCAGCATGAATACGATACCGCTTGCTCCAAGAAGAGCAGCATTCGGGTTCAAAAGAACGTGGAATATTGCTGTGATGATTACCGTAATCAGCATCATCTCAAGCAGAGACTTGCTGCCGTATTTCTCTTCTACAAGCGGACCAAGCAAAAGAATGTATGTGATGTTTCCTGCAAAATGAGCCCAATCTGCATGACCGATGGCATAGCCAATGCCACGGACATAGGTCAACGGATTTGTCCAACTGCTACGGTATATACTGAAAAGCTTTTCGTTCGCCCAACCGTTGGTAACATAGTCCAAAAGCAATGCCAGACCGCAAAGGATAACGAATCCCAAAGTTACAGGAGCATTCAGCTTAAAACGTGAAAAAAATTTCTTCATTCTCTTTCGTGATATTCTTAATTGAATATCATTTCCTCCTTTTATATTAGGGAAAATACAATACCCACGCATACGATAATAGCATATTCACAATAGAATGTCAACCATATTTACGCGGCGCAACGCTTGCATTCAGAGTGGAAAAAAGGTATACTGAAAATGTATTGGAATTACTTATGAGATATGGTTTTTCAGCGTAAAGGAGAGAGTGACAATGGTTAAGGCGGTTATTTTTGATATGTTTGAAACACTGGTTTCCCTGTTTGAAGGTCGAAACTACTTCAGTGAGAATATTGCTGCGGATTTAGGGGTTGATGAGAATGTATTCCGCCAGCTCTGGCATGCAACGGAGATTCACCGAACAGTCGGACAGTATACGCTTGAAGATGTACTTGAGAGAACACTTCAGGTACTTCAGATTTATTCTCCGGACAAGGTTGATATGATTATGCAGAAACGTCACGAGTGTCTGAAAGATACATTCTCTAGCGTTCCGATGGAAGTGAAGGAACTGCTGGGGACACTTAAGAAACGCGGAATTGCTGTCGGACTTATTAGTAACTGCTTCTCCGATGAGTTTGAAATGATTCAAAACAGTGAACTGTATCCTATGTTTGATGCAGTGAAACTTTCCTATGAACAGGGTGTGTGTAAGCCCGATCCGGCGATATATTATCGAATTATGGCCGAACTTGGCGTAGAACCGGAGGAATGTATCTATGTAGGAGATGGCGGGAGTAATGAGCTCCTTGCAGCGAAGGAAGTTGGGATGAAGCCTGTGCAGGCACTCTGGTTCAGAGATAAGATGTTTGAACCGCATATTCCGAGCCCTGTATTGGAAGAATATGAGCACGCAGAGAAACCGCTGGATGTCTTAAAATATATTTGATTGGATGGCCTGGGATTGTATGAAGAAGACGATGAAACCGGCTAAGGCAGGATGGATTTATGCATGGATTCATTTTTCATTGGAAGTGGCATGCTTCACTTGGATGATGCATCATGCGATTGAGTGGAGTGCAGAGAGATACTGTATTATGGCTTTCCTTTACGATGCTTTGGCCTTTGTTCCGCAAAGTCTTGTCGGTGCCTTGACGGACCGCTTCCCGAAAATGAAGATTGGGCCGGCAGGAGCGGTACTTATAATTGCCGGTCTTGTTCTGCCGATTCCTGCGATTGCATTTGTTTTTATTGTGGCCGGTAACTGTATGATTCATGTTGCGGGAGCCCAGGCAACACTTCGTGGGGCAAATGGTAAGCTCGGACCGAGCGGCATATTTGTTGCCGGAGGGTCGTTCGGTGTTATCACAGGAACTCTTCTTGGTTCCATAACACAGGATTGGGTTCTGTATATTCCGCTTGGATTGATGATTTTGGCATTTTTCTTAAGCTTATATGTTTCCGACAGAATTGATATGGAAGCGGAAAGCGAAGGATTTCATATTGCCGCACAACTTCCGGTGGGATGGATTGTTGCACTGACCATGGTGGTGATTATGGCACGTTCTTATGTCGGATATGCAATTCCAACCGCATGGAAACAGGAAACCTGGCAGACGATTCTATTGTATGTGTTTATGGGAATCGGCAAGGCAGCAGGTGGGGTATGTGCAGACCGTTTCGGTGCAAGAAGGACCGCAGTATGGAGTCTTTTATGTGCTATCCCATTTCTGGTTTTTGGAAACCGACTGATGGTGATTTCACTGATTGGGATTGCTTTCTTCAGTATGACTATGGCAATTAGTCTTGGAGCAGTTGTATCTGTGCTTCCGGACAATCCGGGATGCTCCTTTGGGGTCACTACCGTGGCTTTGTTTCTCGGAACCGCACCGGTTTTCTTTGTAAGACCGAGCACCCTTGAAGAACAAATCGTTATCGTAACAATTCTTACGGTAGTTGCAGCAGTATGCTGTTTCATAACATTGAAGGGACAAAACAAGGAAGGAATGGAAGCATAGCATTTGCCTATCATATGTAAAATGCCATGTTCCGCACCGGTTTGCATATTCGCAAGTAATATTCTATGACTTCTGATTGGGAAAGGGAACATATGAGCAGATTGTATTTTTTGGATCACGCAATGCCGTGGTATGAAGAGACAGTCAGACTTCAGAACGGGTAGAGAAGAACGATGACGCAGTTAATTAGTGATCTTCTGATTACACTCCTCGCTACGATTATACTGGAAGGTATTGCCGTAGCAGTTTGGAAGAGAAAGGCAGAATGGATTATTGGAAGCATTCTATGTAATATTGCGACCAATCCGCTGTTAAATATAACAGTAATTACTTTGAATTCTTTGTTCCACTTTTCTGTGACGGAATGGTATATCTGTGTGGCATGCGGAGAGTTTCTGGTGGTATTAACGGAAATGTGGATTTACTATATGTATACGGGATGCAGTTTAAAAAAAGGTTTAGTGGCGTCGGTCATTTTAAATGCCGTCAGTTATTTCGGCGGACTACTGTTATCGGATGTTTTATGGTAATATGGAGGAGAATATGCTTAAGTTACGGGCTTTTACGAAAAGTGATGCTTCAGCCATAGAAAAATGGATTACAGATGAAAGAATGTGCTATCTGTGGAGTGCAGATCGTTATGGTCATTATCCGGTAACTGCTACGGATATCAATATTATGTATGCAGGCTCGGAGAAGGATGGAAATTTCTATCCGCTAATGGCATATGATGACGAGGAGGGACTTCTTGGACATCTGATTGTCCGGTATCCTTCACCGGAGGATCGGACAACCGTACGATTTGGCTTTATTATTGTGAATTATCTGAAACGCGGACGGGGCTATGGTGGCGCGATGCTTCGGGAGGCTTTTCGATTTGCGTTTGAGACGCTTGGTGCAGAGCGAATCACGCTTGGTGTTTTTCAGAACAATACCCCTGCAATCCTCTGCTATCTGAAAGCTGGATTTCATAAACCGACTGACCCGAACACTCCGGAATTTTATAAGGTACCCATTATGGGAGAAGAATGGATTTGCTGTAATCTTGAAATAAACAAGGACGATATTCTACAATAGTAGAACACCGTCCTTTCTCTTTTTGGGCTAGTATTTTATGCGTATGCAAAATATGTGATACCTATACACCTAATAGCATGATTCAGAATCAATTCTCCGGGAGTTTTAAGTCATCCTGCTTAATCCAACCAATTTTACGAAGGATTTCACAGAATACAACGGAAAGAATTGCGGGTAATACGAAACAGATCAGAATCAACCCTGTCCAGTCGAATGCAGTAGGAGTAATGCCGGTGTTCGTCCAACCGGTGATGACACCAATCTGGCCGACAAGACCGCAGGTTCCCATACCGCCACAGACACTGGCACCATCCATGGTCATCTTGAAGACGCAGGTTGAAATCGGACCGGTGATGGCAGAGGCAAGAATCGGGGGAATCCAGATTCGCGGATTCTTTACGATATTACCCATCTGAAGCATACTGGTACCAAGACCCTGCGAAACGAGACCGCCGACGCGGTTCTCGCGAAAACTCATAACAGCAAAGCCGACCATCTGCGCACAACAGCCTGCTACTGCAGCACCGCCTGCCAGACCGGAAATGCCGATAGCGGCACAGATAGCTGCACTGCTGATTGGCAAGGTCAGTGCAATGCCGATAACAACAGAAATGAGAATACCCATAATGAACGGAACCTGTTCGGTTGCCCAGTTTACAAAGGTTCCGACCTCACTTGCGGCCTTACCGATGTAAGGTGCACAAAGGATGGAAAGAATGCCACCGGCGAATATGGTGACGAACGGTGTAACAAGAATATCCACCTTCGTCTCCTTCGAAACCATCTTACCAAGTTCGACGGCAATAATCGTAATAAACAATACAGCAAGAGGACCACCGGCTCCGCCTTCGGTATTGGCTGCCACGCCGACTGCAAGGCTGGAGAACAGCACAAGCGGAGGGGCCTGAAGTGCGTAGGCAATGGAAACTGCCATTGCCGGTCCGGCAGCTGCCTTGGCATATCCGCCGATGGTTACAAAGTATTCGCAAAGCTTGAGCCAGAAGGTTCGGTCTTCAGAGAAAAGTTTTGCACATTGCTCACCGAGTGTCGCAATGATGGTACCAATTAAAAGGGAAGCAAAAAGACCCTGAGCCATGGCGCCGAGTGCATCAATACCATAACGCTTTCCGGAGATAACAACATTCTTTCTTTTCAGAAATGCGGTGAAGCCTCCGGATTTCTGCTCGTTGTTATTAGGTGCATTGGTTGCAGTTTCCTGAGTCGTTACTTCCGTAACTTTGGTTTTGTCTTCATTCATAAAGGACACCTGCCTTTCTCACAGAGAATCTCAGAAGAGGGATTCCGTATTGATTTGTTGAAATTATAGTATCATATTACTACTATCTTTTACAATGGTAATAGTTCACATAAATATGACTGTGTCTGACGGGTATTTCGGCATAATACCATACCGAAAAATTGTATGATATAAGAAGGCATCGCCTGCGTGTTTCGGGCAGGCGCAAAGGATGAAGAATTGACTATTAAATTGAGAGAAGGCGTTTTATATGAACGATGATTTATTGAAATTAAAGCAGCAGGCCAAGGCCGCAACAGAGGAACTGGTTAAGATTTCCGGAATTACAGCAGGAAGCATTCTTGTTGTCGGATGTTCCTCCAGCGAGATTTCCGGTGCACGTATCGGAAGCGATTCCAAGCCCCTTGTTGCTGACGCGGTCTATGATGGAATTGCGGAGGTACTTCAGGCAAATGGTATATTCCTTGCCGCACAGTGCTGTGAGCATCTGAACCGTGCACTGATTGTGGAAGAAGAGATTTATAATAAAGAGATTCGGTTTTATGCAGACCGCGTAAATGTAGTCCCCCAACCGAAGGCAGGCGGCTCATTTGCCACGGCAGCTTACCGCTCGATGAAGTCACCGGTAGCGGTGGAAGCGGTTAGAGCCGATGCGGGAATGGATATCGGAGGAACCTTAATCGGAATGCATCTTAAGAAGGTGGCGGTTCCTGTCAGATTGCAAAATGACACAATTGGCGAAGCACATATTCTTGCGGCGAGAACCCGTTTGAAATTCACGGGCGGAAGCCGAGCTGTGTATGACGAGAATCTCTTGTAAAAATGACGGGATTTGACGGTACTTTTTTCAAGTGTATGGGTAGTATTCACGCGCATTATGTGATATAATGTCTCTGTCTTTCGTGAAAATGTGTGAAAGAGAATGGATACAGGTATTCACGGATGATTATTTATCCGAATATGTAAATGATTTTTTAAGGAGTTTGTTATGAAGAAGTTTGTTGCTACTGTACTTGTAGTGGTTATGTGCGTATGCATGTTTACAGCATGCGGTGAGAAAGAGTCCAAGGGTGAACTTGATGCGGCTAAGAAGGCAGGCAAGCTGATTATCGGTGTTACCGAATATGACCCGATGAACTATATGGAGAACGGCGTATGGGTTGGTTTTGATACCGAATACGCAGAGGCAGTATGTGCGAAGCTTGGTATTAAGGCTGAATTCCAGGTTATTGACTGGGACAGCAAGGAAGCACTTTTGAAGGGTGGAAACATTGACTGTATCTGGAATGGCTTTACGGTTACCGAAGATCGTAAGCAGAATGTAGATTTCACCAATACCTATCTTCTGAATAAGCAGGTGGTAGTAATCGATTCCAAGAATGCAGACAAGTATACTTCCATCGAATCGCTCAATGGTGCACTCCTTACCGCAGAAGCTGAATCTGCAGGTGAAGCTGCAATTATTGCAGCCAAGATTGATAAGAATTACACGGCAAGTGCAAAGCAGATGGATGGACTTACCGCTGTCTTGGCAGGAAATTTTGATGCGGTTGTTCTTGACTACACACTTGCACTTGCAAACTGTGGCAAGGGTGATTTCCAGAACCTTTGTATTGCTGAAGGTATTCAGCTTGAGAATGAGGAATATGCAATCGGTTTCCGTCAGGGAAGCGATCTTGTAGCAGAAGTAAATAAGGCTACCGAGGAACTTGTTAAGGACGGTACCCTTGCAAAGATTGCTGAAAAGTACGGACTTACCGATCTTTATAACGAAGCACATAAATAATTCACCTTGTGAAAAGGTCAGGCGGGACACATTCGGGAACGGATGCGGACCGCTTTTCGTGTTATTATTGATACTTTGAGGAACCGGCCGATAACCGGAATGAGTCGAAGGGCTGAGGTGCAGTATGAGTTTTTGGGAAGTAACAAAGGAATTGTTAACCGGTTTTGAATCAACGCTTCTGTTATTCTTTCTGACACTGTTTTTATCTTTGCCGCTTGGGCTCATTTTTGCTTTTGGCTCGCGCAGTAAAGTGATATTTATTCGCTGGCCGGTTCGTACTTTTGTGTATATCATCCGCGGAACGCCGCTTATGCTGCAGTTGCTTGTTCTGACACTCGGACCGGGAATCATCTTAGGACCGGAGAATGCAATTACCCGTTGGGCGATATTCAAAGGCAATGTAAAAATAGCTTATTTCGTTGGGGCACTGATTGCGTTTGTCATCAACTATGCATGTTATTTTTCGGAAATATACCGTGGCGGAATCGAGAATGTTCCGAAGGGTCAGTGGGAAGCAGGACAGGTTCTCGGAATGACCAAATCGCAGGTGTTCTTCAAGGTTATCTTATTGCAGGTGTTTAAAAATATATTGGCACCCATCAGCAATGAAACGGTAACACTTGTAAAGGATACTTCACTGGCCAATATTGTTTCGGTAGCGGAAATCATTTATGCAGCCAATCGTATTGCAGGCCGTTACGCACTTGTATGGCCGTTGTTCTACACCGGTGCATTTTACCTGATATTCAATTTCCTTGTAACCTTCTTCTTTAACTATCTGGAGAAGCGTATGGCTAAGTATCGCATGGATTAAGGGGGAGTAGTATGAGTTTTTTGGAGGTCAGCAATTTCCGGAAGGAATTTGACGGCGCGAATGTATTGAATGATATATCATTTTCCCTGGAAAAGGGCGAAGTACTTGCTATCATTGGTTCTTCGGGAAGCGGAAAGACAACGCTTCTTCGCTGTATGAATTTTCTGATTCATCCGGACGGCGGAACGATGAAGATTGACGGTGAGGTAATACTGGATGCGGCAACCGTAAAAACACTGCCGGAGAAGGAGGTTCGAAAGAATCGTCTGCATTTCGGTTTGGTGTTTCAGCAGTTTAATCTGTTCCCGCAATATACGGTCCTCGATAATCTGATGCTTGCACCGAGACTCCGCAGAAAAGAGGAGGCGGCAGCACTTCCGAAGGTAGAGCGTAAGGCGAACATCTCCGAAGGTGAGAAGAGTATGAAGGAGCAGGCAGAGGCACTGCTTATGCGGGTTGGGCTGGCAAATCGTGCCGGTGCTTATCCGTGCGAGCTTTCGGGCGGACAGAAGCAACGAGTTGCGATTGCAAGAGCTTTGATGCTTTCACCGGATATTCTGTGCTTTGATGAACCGACTTCGGCACTTGATCCCGAGCTTACCGGTGAGGTGCTTTCCGTAATCCGAGGTCTGAAGGCGGACAACTCTTCCGATAAGTCTGATGCCGACCGCGGAAGCACGATGATTGTTGTAACGCATGAGATGGAATTTGCCAGAAATGTTGCCGACAAGATTATCTTTATGGCTGACGGCGTAATCGAAGAATGCGGTACGCCGGAGGAAGTATTCGGAAATCCGAAGAGCGAAAGACTCCGTGCTTTTCTCAGCAAAGCAATGGATTGAAATATAAAGCAAATATTACGAAAAGAGGCTTTTTTATGGGTGGTTTTTTTGGTGTTGCAAGTAAGGAAGATTGTATCTTCGACCTGTTCTTCGGAACGGATTATCATTCCCATCTCGGGACAAGAAGAGCGGGAATGGCAGTTTATGACCCGGAGGACGGTTTTGCGAAGGCAATTCACAAGATAGAGAATTCCCCCTTTCGAACCAAATTCGAAAAAGAGGCCAATACCATGCATGGAAAGTTCGGTATCGGTTCCATTTCCGATTTTGAACCGCAGCCGATTATGGTACACAGTCACCACGGTACTTTCGCCGTAACGACTGTAGGAAAGATTAACAATGCAGACGAACTGGAGAAGGAGATTCTCAAGAATTCCTCCCATTTCTTTGTAATGAGTAACGGTAATGTGAACCCGACCGAGCTTGTTGCAGCATTGATTAATCAGAAGGATAATTTCATAGAAGGAATTCAGTATGCGCAGGAGGTTATTGACGGAAGTCTTTCTCTTTTAGCGCTTACGGAGCGTGGTATTTATGCGGCGCGTGATAAGATGGGCAGAACTCCGGTTGCTATCGGAAAGAAGGACGGAGCCTACTGTGCGGCATTTGAAAGCTGCTCCTATGCGAATCTTGGCTATTCTTCCGAGAGGGAGTTAAAACCCGGAGAGATTGTTGTATTTGACGAGAATTCCTTACAGACGGTGTACTGTCCGGACAACCCGAAGATGAAGATTTGTACCTTCCTGTGGGTTTACTACGGATATCCGTCCTCGTCCTATGAGGGCATCAGCGTAGAGAAGATGCGTTACCGCTGTGGTGCAAAGCTTGCGGAACGTGACCATATTAAGCCGGATATTGTAGTCGGTGTTCCTGATTCGGGGACGGCTCACGCAATCGGTTATTCCAATGCGGCAGGTATTCCGTTCTCACGTCCGCTGATTAAATATACGCCTACATGGCCGAGATCGTTTATGCCAACAATGCAGCAGCACCGTGACATGATTGCGAAGATGAAATTGATTGCGGTACCGGATTTGATTCAGGGCAACAGCATGCTTGTCATTGACGATTCCATCGTGCGTGGAACACAACTTCGTGAAACAGCAGAGTTCCTGTATCAGAGCGGCGCTACCGAAGTTCATGTAAGGCCTGCTTGTCCGCCGATTATGTTCGGCTGTAAATATCTGAATTTCTCCCGCTCCAAGTCCGATTTGGAACTGATGTCCCGTCGTACGATTGCCGAACTGGAGGGAACGGATGAAGTCAGCAAGGAAGTTTTGAAGGAATACTGCGACCCGGATAGCGAGCGCTATCAGAAGATGGTGGATTGTATTTGTCAGAAGATGAACTTTACGTCACTTCGTTATAATCGTCTGGACGATATGCTTGCAGCTGTAGGGATTGCTCCCAAAAATCTGTGTACTTATTGTTGGAATGGAGAAGAATAATCATGTCAGAAAAGATTTTAACAGTTGCAATTCCGTGCTACAACTCGCAGGATTATGTAACCAGAGCTCTCGATTCTCTGATTCCCGCCGGCCCTGCGATTGAGGTTATTGTTGTGGACGACGGTTCTACGGACCGAACAGCAGAAATCGCGAAAGAATACGTTGAAAAATACCCCGACATCGTTCGTTATGTGCATAAGGAAAATGGCGGACACGGGGATGCGGTAATGTCCGGTATCCGGGAGGCAACCGGTCTTTACTACCGTGTTGTAGACAGTGACGACTGGTACAATACCGACAACCTGATTAGGATGATCACCAGACTTTCAGAAGACCGTGCCAAGGGCAAGGTTTATGATATGGTTGTCACGAACTATGTGTATGAGAAGGTTGGAGAGAAGAATAAGAAGGAAGTGGGATATTCTTCTGCACTTCCCGTGGAACAGGAATTCACATGGGATGATATGAAGGACTTCAATGTTGGACAGTATATGCTGATGCACTCCATTGCGTATCGTCTGGAACTGCTTCGCACGTGTGGTCTTCGGTTGCCGAAACATACCTTCTATGTTGACAACCTGTATGCATACTATCCGTTACCTTTTGTGAAGTCCATATTCTATTTTAACTTTGACTTGTACCATTACTTTATCGGTCGTGAGGATCAGTCTGTTAACGAAAAGCAGCTGTTTAAGAGAATTGACCAGCAGGTTCTTGTCGCTTATACGATGTTCGGAATGCATGATCTTGACCGGGTGGAGAATAAGAAGCTTCGCAAATATATGGCACAGTATAACGCAGTTCTTGCGGCAATCTGCTCTGCACTGTATGTCAGAATGGGAGGCAAGGAGAACCGTAAAAAGAAACGTGAGTTCTGGAACCGCGTGAAGAGCAGATATCATGGTGTCTACAAGTATATGAAGAAGTTTTTCCTGATTGGGGTTGTTCGCAGAACGAATTGGTTCTTTGATTCCCTGACGATGATTGGCTATTTTATCTGCCGAAAGATTTATCATTTTAACTAGGTGCTGTTATGAAAATTAAAAAGGAATGGTTCCGATACTGGTGGGTTCTGTTGTATTTTCCTGTTTATATGGTGATATTTGTTGCCGAGGAGAAACTCATCACGAATTATCATATTATCGGAATTGCTTTGGATAAGAAGATACCATTCATTGAGTGGTTTTTCTTTCCGTATTACATATGGTTCCCGTATGTGGGAATTGTACTCGTGTGGCTTTATTTCCGGGACAAGAAGGCTTTTTTGAAGACACTTACCTTTCTGTATCTTGGCATGACGGTGTTCCTTATCGTCAATGTTGCCTATCCGAACGGGCTTGATCTTCGTCCGACTGAATTTGCACGCGACAATATTGCTGTAAGGCTTGCAAAGGCTATGTACAAGACCGATACGCCGACCAATGTTCTGCCGAGCATTCATGTTTATAACACACTCGGAATTATGCTTGGCAGCTGTTACAGTAAGAAGGGCATCAAGGCCAAATGGGTAAAGGCTTTGATTGTATTTGTCGGTATTTTGATTATCGCTTCCACCGTATTTGTGAAGCAGCATTCCCTTGTGGATGTCGGTGCAGCGATTCTGTTGGGAATTGGGGCTTATTTCGTGTTCTTCCGGGGACGTTTTGCAAAATTCATTGACTCCCTTGATACCGAAGACGCGGAAATATAAATTTTGCAGGACGCTTGAATTTGTGGCGCCATGCGGTCTCCGCTATGGGGAAAGGAGATAGTATATGGTATTGGATTATCAGGCATATGAGAATATAGCTGCAGAGGTTGCATCCGAGGGGTGCGTCCTTTTGCGAAACGAGGATAACACGCTCCCTTTCTGTAAGGGGGCGCGTCTTGCTATATACGGACGGATTCAGAGCAGGGAGTATATTTCAGGAACCGGTTCGGGCGGTATGGTGAATATCCCGAAACGATTGAACCTTCGTGATGTGCTGGAAAGTTGTGAAGAAGTCAGCGTGGATGCCGGGCTTCGGGATATTTATGACCGCTGGGAAGAAGCACACCCTTACGAGGAGGCAATCGGATGGGGCAAAACTCCGTTTAGTCAGGAAGAGATGCCTGTCAGCGAGGAGTTGACAGCCGAGGTTGCCAAAAGGACAGATGCCGCCATCATCATAATCGGACGAAGTGCCGGTGAGGACCGTGACAATAAGGCGAAGAAGGGCGCTTATTATCTTTCGGACGGGGAAGAGCAGCTTATGTCTGCCGTATGTAAGAATCACGGTCATGTTATTGTCCTTCTGAATGTCGGCAATATCATTTCCATGGATTTTGTGGAAAAATATAAGCCTCAGGCGGTAGTGTATGTATGGCAGAGCGGTATGATTGGTGCCTTGGGAGTTGCTGATGTGCTTCTTGGCAGGAAAGCTCCGTCCGGACATCTGACCGACACGATTGCGAGGGAAATAGCAGATTATCCTTCCGATGCCAATTTCGGCAATCCCAACCGGAACTTCTATGAAGAGGATGTCTATGTCGGCTACCGTTTCTTTGAAACCTTTGCGAAGGATAAGGTGCTGTATCCATTCGGATACGGACTTTCCTATACGAATTTTGCAATCATCCCTGAGCATGCTGAAAGGGATGAGGATTATTGTTATCTGAGTGCGATTGTAAAGAATACCGGCAACTATGCGGGCAAATGTGTGGTTCAGGCTTATGCGGAGTGTCCGCAGGGAAGGCTCGGAAAGCCGGCAAGGGTTCTGGTTGCTTTTTTGAAGACGGATACATTGGAACCCGGGGCAGAGGAGACGATAGTTCTCTCCATTGCAAATCGGGAGTTTTCATCCTATGACGATTCCGGCAGAACCGGATATCAGGATGCCTTTGTTATGGAAAAGGGAACCTATCGACTGTATCTTGGAGAGAATGTTCGGGACGCGAAAGAGGTGTTCGCCTTCGAAGTGACAGAGGACGAGCTGATTGAGCAATGTGAAGAAGCAATGAAGCCGGTTATCCCGTTTCAAAGAATTCGCCCGGAGCGCACATTCGACAACTGTAGAATAGCAAAAGAACAGGTCCCGTTGAAGAAAGAAGAACGAATATACGAACCGCTTTTTCAGGCGGATTACAGCGAAGACCATGGCTATAGACTGGAAGATGTAAGGGATGGAAGAGCCACAATTTCGGAATTTCTTTCCCAGATTCCCGATGAGGAGTTGTTCGCATTTATCCGCGGGGAAGGAATGGGAAGCCCGAAGGTTACGGCAGGAATCTGCTGTGCATTCGGCGGTGTTTCGGATACTCTGAAAAATATGGGTGTGCCTTGCGGAGCCTGTTCGGATGGACCGAGTGGCATACGAATTGATACCGGAGCGAAAGCATTTGCATTTCCCGTCGGCACAATGATTGCCTGTACCTTTAATACGGAGTTGGTCGCAGAGCTGTTTACTAATGTCGGTGCCGAACTTCGTTATTACGGAATTGATTCGCTTTTGGGACCCGGAATGAATATCCATCGTCATCCTCTGAACGGACGGAACTTTGAATACTTCAGTGAGGATCCGCTTATTACGGGACGGATTGCAACGGCAGTGCTTTCGGGACTTTCTGAATGCGGCGCAACAGGAACATTAAAACATTTCTGCTGTAATAATCAGGAATTGAACCGTTACGGTGCGGATGCCGTTGTTTCGGAAAGAGCACTTCGTGAGATTTATCTTCGCGGCTTTGAAATTGCGGTGCGCGAGGGCGGAGCATTCCTCATTATGACGACCTATGGAAGAGTGAACGGTTTATATACGTCCTCTGACCCGGGACTGAATATCGGGATTCTTCGAAACCAGTGGGATTTCGACGGTATGGTTATGACTGACTGGTGGGCGGCAATTAACCAAAAGGGTCGTGACGATGAGGCAGGACCGACCGGCTCACATACGAATTTTGCTATGATGGTCAATGCGGGCAACGATATTTATATGGTGTGTCCGAACGGTGCAGCCAATGACCACGGGGATAACCTTTCAGAGGCGCTTATCGATGGGAGACTCACAAGGGATGCTCTCGTTACCGCCTCGGCGCATGTCTGTCAGGCACTCCTCAGGCTACCGACGATGGAAAGGTTCCTTGGCGAGGATGAGAAGGTTACGGTTCTGAATCGTACCGAGGAATGGGAAGTACGTGTGAACGAGGATGTGGAATATACGGATATCGGCACAGACAGCGAAGTATCACTTGCCACGGTGGATACAAAGCGTGGTAGCAGCTATGCTTACGGATTGAAGATTGCGCAAATCGGTGGGTATGAAATGAGTATCACCGCATCCGCACCTGCCGGGATTGCGGCACAGTATCCGGTGATTCTGTTCAGCTCGGGAATTCCTATCTGCAGGTTTGATTTCCACGGAACGAACGGAGACGAGATGACCTGCACGCAGAATATGTATTTCAATTCCGATTTTGCGATTCACAGGCTTTACTTCAGCCATAGCGGGCTTCTTCTGAAGCGCATGCGTATTCGTTATGTGTGTGATTCGGAAAATGCCATGAAGGAGAATTACCCGCACGCATAACTGCAATCGTATAACGGTTGCAATGGTAGCGAAAGAACAGGAAAAAGAAAGGATGAGGAGGAAGGTTATGTTTCATGCAAAGACATCCAAGAAGATTTTGAAGACTGTCGCAGGTGTAGTATTGACAGCAGGAGCTTCCGTACTGGGATTCAGTTGTTATCTGGTTGCCAAGAACAAAAAGAAACTGTGTCAGTGCGACGGGCAGAACAATATCATGTATACGCTTAATTTTGGTCAGGTATCGATTACAACAGAGTCGAATACGGATAATGTTCTGCTTGCGATTGCATTTTCCGGGGCAGAGATTGATATGACTAAGGCGCCGGTTGTGCATGATGTGACGATTGATTTGCTGTCCTATTTCAGTGGGATTACGATTACAGTTCCCGAAGGTGTACAGGTTATTTGCGATGCTTCCTGTGAATCAAGCGGCGTGACGAATGAGGCCGGGAGCCCGGATGCGGAAAATGCACCGGTTGTTCGTGTTACCGGCAAGGCCGTATGTTGCGGAATCACCATCTGCAGAGGATGAAAAGAAAACTGAAAACATGGAATTTGATAATTGCCGTGGCCGGATTTTGCTTGCCGTTTGACACGGTTATGGTTGCTTTTTTGAAAAAGAAATGCTATTATTGTTCTTGCAGTTTTTTATGATTCGGAGGAAGTATTGTAATATGTTAAATGCCAGTTTGATTTTTGGAATAAACGGATGGGTTCTCGGGCTTCTGATTACGCTTGGGGTCATCATTGTTGCGATTGTTGTTCTGTATTTTGTAGGACGTAAGATGCAGAAGAAGCAGGATGCCGCAATGTCCGAGATGCAGGCGAATGCACAGTGGGCTACGGCTTTGATTATCGATAAGAAGCGTATGAAACTTCGTGATGCGGGATTTCCGCAGATTGTAGTTGACCAGACGCCAAAGTATGCACGCGGTACGAAGGTTACGGTTGTAAAGGCGAAAATCGGACCGCAGATTCGTTCTCTTATGTGCGATGAAAAGGCATATGAGCTGATTCCCGTTAAGAAGGAAGTTAAGTTGAAACTTGCCGGTATTTATATTATGGATGCGAAGGGTGTTCGTGGACCGCTCGTAAAAGAGGAGAAGAAAAAGAAGGGTCTCTTCGCCCGCTTCAAAAAAGAGAAATAAGATATCGGAAAGCCTCACCATACGGGTGGGGCTTTTTTGTATCATAGGAAATTGCGTTGCATTTTCTATGATACAAAAAACGCTCCGCTAAGGATGCACACGCCTGTGCAGAGGAAACATGACGCTCCGCGTCGCACAGGCGGCGCGAGCATATCGCAAGCGATATGCTTTGT
>JAZQNM010000025.1:0-25604 GCA_045627305.1 Lachnospiraceae bacterium | reverse complement strand
TGCTTAAATATAGATATTATAAATGAGGCAGACAAGTTACCTGAAGCAGAGTTGCTAATAGCAAACTTGTTGATAGAATATGTAGGCTATGAAGCATTTATTATGGCAGTTGAAAAAGTTAAGCCGAGATTCGTATCATGTGTTATCCAAATAAATGAAATAAAGAAACAATGGGTTTCTGATTCTCCATATATTCATGCATTTGATGGATTGGATAGAGTTCACTGTCAAATGGAAGAGAATGAATTGTCTATTTTCATGAATAATGCTGGATACAAACTGATAAAGACAGTTAAGGATACTTTGCCAAATGGAAAAAGTTTGGTGAGACTTGATTATGAGAAATAAAATTTTGAGAATACGGGATACCGTAAATTCCAGTTTTCAGAACTAAGGAGGGGCGCGAAATGCATCAAGATGATTGGGAACCGATTGATTGGGTAGAATTTGATGATGGATACGATAGCGATATCAATGAAGAACGAGCTAAGGATATCATTCAAAAATATAAATTCGATTTTGACAGAATATCAAAACAAGCTATTAGAGAATTGATTGAACAGGAAATTGAAAACTATCAGGAAGGTAGTTCTGAATATATCAGAGTGCTTTGCGGATATTTATATTGTATAGGAGATAGTACAGATATTGATTTAATAAAGCGAGCCAAATATGGTATTAACATGGATGTTGGATGTATGATTGATGGTGAATGGATTGATTCGCTTCAAAGCAATGATGCAGATGGACAACGTAAAGACATTATCAAGTGTTTTGTTGAATATTATAAAGGTTATTTTGAGGAATAGCATTCAAAGCTAAATCTGATTTAGTGGAGGATTAAAACTATGAGTGATAACAAAAATTATATTGGGTGGCTTAGAAGTAAAGTTGGACATGAAAAAATTATTCTTGTTTTTGCAGGCGGCTGCATTTTTAACGAAAAAGGAGAGGTGTTGCTTCAAAGACGTGGTGACACCAATAAATGGGGATTCCCTGGTGGAGCAATTGAACTTGGCGAGACACCCGAAATGGCAGCAATAAGAGAAGCAAAAGAAGAGACCGGCTTGGATGTTGAAGTGGGAAAACTAATCGGAGTTTACACGGACTGCGACATGAAATATGCCGGATGATTATATGGATGTTTATATGGAAAGACTATGAGAAAGGATATTATCGACAGTAAATCGGTTGCGAAGAAGAATATGAAGAAGTATCGGAAGGTTATTGCACTGCTTCTATGTACACTCGCATTGCTTACTGCGTGTGGTACTGCGAAGAACGAAACGAAGGAAAATCCTACAGAATACGACATCCTGGCAAAATGCGAGGAACAGGTCAGAAGGATTACGGATTTCAAACCTGAGGTTGCAATTGTTTTGGGAACCGGTCTCGGGGAACTGGCGGAAATGGTTGATATGGTTGCACAGATTGACTATGCGGATATCGAAGGGCTTCCGATTTCCACCGTAGACGGTCACGCAGGGAAGCTTGTATTTGGATATATTAACGAAGTGCCGGTTGTCGTAATGAAGGGGCGCGTACATTACTATGAGGGTTATACCTCTGCTGAAGTTGTACGCCCGATTCGCCTGATGAATATGCTCGGGGCAGAAAGAATTATCCTGACCAATTCCTCCGGAGCCATCAATAAAGATTATGTCGCAGGAGATATTATGATGATTACGGACCAGATTCTGTATAATGTTCCCAGCCCGTTAATCGGTGAATATGAGGAGACCTTCGGAGACAGATTCCCGGATATGGGTTCTGTCTATACGGATGCCGTGCAGGAGGAAGTAAGACGTGCGGCAGAAAAATGTGGCATTTGCCTGAAAGAAGGCGTATATCTGCAGGACAGCGGACCTCAGTATGAAACCAAGGCGGAGGTGGCAATGTTTCGGCAGTGGGGCGCTGATGCGGTAGGTATGAGCACGGCAATAGAGGCCATCGCCGCTCGCCAACTCGGAATGGAGGTTTGCGGTCTCTCCTGCGTAACATGCGCACCAACGGACATCACGGACGAATGGCTGTCGGATGAGGAGGTTCAGAAGGTTGCCAAATCGATGAATGAGGCTATGGAGAAGATTCTTTGTGAGATTATTCAATAGCTTTTCACTATGATTTCGATGGGAAAGGGGCTCTTTCATATGAGGCTTAAGAGAATTGTAGTATTAATATTGATTTGCACGGTTCTTACCGGATGTGGTAAAAAGAATCCGACAGAGAAGAAAACCGAAGAAAAGGTAGAGGAGAAGGTCGAAGAGAAGATTGAGGAGAAGACCGGACAGAATACCGAAGTATATAAGGTTACGGTGCAGGGGGCTATATTCGGTGGTGCCTCGGATGACCGGATTGAAACAGAGGTGTCCTATAATCCCGAATGGATTACGGAAAATGACAACACGAAATACAATAAGGATTTGGCTCAATTTGCTGCGATTCTCAGCGATGATGTGTACTTCAGAACCAAGGATTTGGACAAGGACACACAGAACCGTGTTTTGTATGAAGGGGAGAACGAAGAAGAATACGAATGGACTTCTTTTCTGACGCATATCGGTTTCTCGGAGATTAAGGATACTGCAGCATGTGAAATCCTTACGCTTCTGATGAATCATGCAACCGGATTGAACGGTGGACATCTGCTTGTCAACAGCTACATTTTAGCAGGACTCGGGCAGCCGTAGAATGTGTTATTTGTATGTATGTTTTCAGAGAATATAAGAATTGGAGAAAGAAAATGGGAAGTTATGGTAGTGGTATCGAGGTTTCCTCGAAAGTAGTATGCGGTGTGTTGGCAGGTATTATGATGATTGCCGCCTTATGTCTGCCGCTTGTTAACGTTGTTGTGGAGATTTTGGGATATAAGGAAAGCGAAGGAAGGTCATGGAGTTCAGATGTCCGGTACTTTGTTGTTGTAGGGGTAATTCTTTTAGCTTATTTTATTTCCTTATGGCTAGATTGGAAATGGATGATGATTCTTCCTGTTGCCGGTATGGGATATAACATTTTTGAAGGTGTAAGATACTTCTTCGAAGTAAAGAAGAGTATGAATCAGGTGAATGACGGTTTCGATGTCGGACTGCAGATGCTTTTTGGCGGTGACAGTATGGTGTATGAACAATTGGTTACTGTTAAGTTTGGAATCGGCTTTTATCTCTTTATCGCAGGTTGTGTGATTATGATTGTGGGGATCTGTATTGCCCATAGAGAGTAAAAGGACAACTTTAAAAGGAATTAAGAGATTTTATGAGACTCAGTCACAGAAAGATTGAGTCTCTTTTTTTATAATCTTATTAGCAAGGGGGAAGAGATGGATGCAAATGATAATGTTTTGGCATCTGTTCTCAGGCTTGTTTAGATTATTTTATAGAAAAGGAGTTCTTATGAGAAGCTTAACTACATTACAAATTCAGTATGCACATAGGTTTTACGGTTTTCAGGGTGAGGCACAATACCTTCACGGTCATACAGGAACGCTGACAATCGAAGTAGAGGATTCTATCAATTCCGGAGTGAATATGGTGTTTCCGTGCAATGAGATTCAGAAGACAGCATGGGATGTTTTAAAAAATTTTGACCATGCGCTGATTCTGAGGGAGGATGATCCGCTGCTACCTGCAATTTTAGAGGTTTATGAGAAACAGGGCATAAAGAACGGTCATCCGCAGAACAAAATGAAAGGGGAGGCATTCAGGACGGAACTTGCAATTGCATACCCCGATTGTCGACTTGTTGTTACAAAGGAGACTATGACCGTGGAAGGAATGATTAAGATTGTCTATGACCTTCTGAAAGATAAGTTGAATATCGCTAAACTTACTTTTACAAGTGGGGTCAACGCTGCCTCGCAGGAATACGCCGTCCATAGTATTATTGAGCGCTGTCCACTTTGTGGCATCGCACTGAATGAAAATGGCCTGTGTCCGAAGTGCGGTTATCAAAGGTGAAAATACAAAAACGCATATAGACCCGTGCCTACTTGTTGAGGATATTGTCGTGGAGAAGGTTGTGAAGGCATACGGAATTGAGAAGTATGAGATTTGTCTGGATGACCACTATCGCTGCAAAGATTGCGTAGGAGAACTCCGGGACTGATACAGAAAAGAGCATAGCGGCGTCATCGAGGAAGTAATACAAAAAGTAATCAGATAAATTTAATAAATGACAAATGAGTGCATCGGATTGTCTTATGACAATTTCGGTGCATTCTTTTTGTTATTCTTATGATGTAAGCAGAAGAATATCCTATTTTCATAAAATCTTTTAATCCAAAATAAGATTGGATTATAAAACCGATGTGGCAAAATAGTCCCGTCGGTTTTGTTATAATTCAGACAAATGAAAGAAAGAGGTGGCATTTTCCGCAACACACATATAAATCCTTAAAAAAAGTTTTTTGCAGACAACTCTATTCCGCCATTCAAACGATTAAGCGAACATAGGAGTAAAAAACCTCTTAAATCAACTTATATGGAGGATATATAAAACTGAAGATACCAGGGTCAGACATTCCGTGCTTAGGGATATTGCTCAGAAAATAGTTAATAAGTTTTTACAGAATCCCGCGATGAACGCGGATGATATTAAGGATGTTATGCCGTGTGAAGAATAGGTGTTTTGGAAATCCGGTTTTGCAAAAATGACAGGACGGAATATATGGAACATATTTGATCTGACCATCACGGTTATCAGGAAAGGAGCATTTATGCATGAAAAAAACGAATATATGTCAGACGGAAGGCTATATGTCAGAGATATTAAAGCCTGTTCCTGTAGAATGAAGACAGGCGAGAAATATACGTTAGATTGCAGCATTCATCAGAGAGGGCTTCGGCAGTACACCTATTGCTCTTCCAATGGATGGATAACTACGTATACGGGAGGCCGGTTCTTGTGGCTTAGTGAGACGGCGAAGTCCAAAGTGGAGGAGGCGGTCAATCGATTTGAAGAGAAGCTTGCGATGTTTCGGACGCGGGAAGCCGGACGAATTGACTTTGCGGGCGGAGAATCGGTGGGATTTTTAATCCGGGATGGAAGGATTGAATACATGAAACACAGCATTTCTTCGAAAACCGGGGAGGATGTTTATGAACCGGTTGATACGATTAAGTTTCCAAGCAACTATGAGAAACAGACGGCACTGTATATCGGCGGGGAGAGAGTGGATTACCAAAACATTCCGGAAAGGTATGCGGGATATCTGCCGATTCCGATTCTTCCGGTACTTTCGGAAGAGTATGATATTGATTATGTGGTTGATGCCAAAACCATATCCGAAGAGGACCATATTATGTTAGAGCGCGAGTATCAATTGCTGCACCGCCCGTATTTTGCAATGAAGGGCTGTACGCATAGCAAGTATAAGTTGAACCCGCATACGAAAATCGGAGTTGATGCGGAAGTGGTTGAGGCCAATGCCATTACATTTCAGGAGTTTATGGATTTTTACCGGAATGAACCGAAAAATACCATAATATGACGCGTGATTTAGCGAGCAATTTCCACATTGAGGAGATGGTATATATTTTGATTATGTACCAACATTGACGCATAAATGGTGATATAATAAAAGCATAAAAAGCATAAAAAGTAGTTACATTTTCCGAAATGACACAGGTGTAGGAGGTTTTTATGGCTGAGAATCAGACACTGCTTGGATTAAAGATTATGGATTTGCTGAAAACGTATTCGGATGAGAAACATACGCTTACGCAGAAAGACATTCTGGACCTTTTGGAAAGCAAATACAATACCGGAGTGGACCGCAAGACCATCAATCGAAATATGGAAGCATTGATTGAGTATGATGAACAGAACGGAGAACATATCTGTTACGAAACGATAACCCGAAGTAACGGTGCAGAGGTGCGAAAAGGATTTTACTATCGGAGCGATTTCGAAGAAGGTGAGATGCGTGTTCTGACCGACAGTATTCTGTCCAACCGGCATATTTCGATGAAGTATACGAAGGAACTGATTGAGAAAATTTGCGGGATGAACAGCATCCATTACAAGAACCGGATGAAGGATGTAGTATTCTACGATTCCTATTTTAAGCAGGAAATTCCGGACCTTTTTTACAATACGGAGCTTATTGCCGATGCAATTGACAGAAAGAAGAACGTTCGTTTTTCTGTCGGGACTATGGAAGCGGACTTAAAACTGGTGCCCGGGAGAGAGAGGAACTGGGCTCCGGTACAGCTTTTTATGGTTGAACAGGCCTACTATATGATTGCGATGCATCCGATAATCCATAAAGGCGCGGTAGTGGGTAATAAACCAATATTTCGCATATTTCGTGTTGCGGACCTGACTTCAATTAGAATCCTTGAGAAAAGTGAGAATAATGCTAAGGAGATTTTTGAGAAAGAGAAGCCTGGGTTAGATTTTGCAAAACTGATGGAGAAAATGCCGTATATGGAGGGGTATCTCAATGCGGAAGTGGAGACAATGAAGTTTGTTATTCCGAAGCAGTATCTGTGGGATGTTGTAAATCGATTCGGTTACAACATTCGTGTGAAGGAAATCACAGAATCCAATCGGACAATCGATAAAGGGAACCATGCATACAAGAATCCTCTTGTTATGATTACGGTTCAGACAACGAGAGAGGCATTGAAACACTTTAAGTTTGAACATCTGACACATATGTACATTGTAGAGCCGACTGTGATGAATCTCAATCTGGGTGAGAATATCGGCATAAAATGTTTTTTGAGAGAGGTGTCCCAATACATTCCGGTAGATGAACGCTGTACTAAGAGAAGATATCTTGTTGGAAAATGCCAAAAAGAAACAAAAGAGAAAGACGGACAAGCAGTTGACATTGACGCACCGTCAAGTGTTATAATTCCTTTGAGGTGATTCAATGACTGAGTTAGATTATGCAGACATATCGAAAATCTGTGAACGGTTCAATGTCACATCCCGTACGTTAAGGTTCTATGAGGAGGAAGGCTTGATAGAAAGTACCAGAATTTGTTGCATTAGGCAAAACAATCGTCAGCGACGAGGCAGATTACATTATCTTTCAAGACATTGTATTCCGTAAAGTCACTATGCGACTTAAGTATGTCTTTCATGATAATACCATTCATGGATTGTGGCAAAGCTATACAGAGGAGGGAGCTCGATGAAGAAACTGTCAGAAAGGTCTTTGTTAATCATAAGAAACGGTGTATTTGCGCTGGGAATCGTAGTCGGATTTGTGATTTGGTGCTTCCTGCCGAAATGTTTCCAAAATACCAATATGTTCCATGTCGGAAACGATGAGTACGGTTCCAAATATGGTGTTCTGCTCCTATTGTTGCTTCCGCTTTTCACCTTTCTTCCGACGGATTACAGCTCCGTAGAAGTGCACACCAACGACCCGGAGGAACGGGCGAAGCTTGAGGCAGAGAACCGGAAGAAAAGCCTGGAGATACAGGCTTTCAGGGCGATTGGGTATGCTTTGCTGATTATTGTGCTGATGATTGGATTTTTGATTGCAACAAGGTAAGGTACCATTTTAAAAATGTTACGCAGATACAGAATTCTACAACAGTAGAATAAGCGCTGCTAATTAAGCTTTTACGGATTGATATGTAAACGGGCAACTGCAGTTGCTCGTTTTTTTTGTATCATAGGAAATCGCGTTGCATTTCCTATCTGCGATATTATAGTATGGAATTTATATTAAGGTAAATTTTATTGACATTTCAACCACTGTGTGATATACTATTATTTATGGGAGTGCTGTTACATGCATTTCTTTCGAGTATATAAATGTGGAGGATTTGAGTATGAATTTGGATTACAATCTTTATGTCCACGAGTCCGATCGAGCAGCATTAAAATCATTAAAGGCCATACCTGGGTTTTCTCAGGTGGCTAAGGCTTTTATGAAGATTTGGAGCGAAAAGCAGTTTAACCTGATTAATATGTCGACCAACTTAAGACTTGGACCGAATCAGATGGCAAAGTATTACAATATGCTTCCCCCTATCTGTGAGAAACTTGGCATTGAAGTTCCTGACCTTTATCTGGAACAGAATGTGCGTCCGAACGCTTATACTTATGGCGATACCAAACCGTTTATCGTAATGACCTCGGGTCTATTGGAAACGATGCCGGAGGAACTGATTCCGACGGTTCTTGCACATGAGTGCGGACATATTGCTTGTCACCATACTCTATATACGACAATGGGCAGAGCAGTATTAACCGGCGCCTCCGGGTTTATCGGCGGTCTTGGCAGCCTTGTGCTGTATCCGATTCAGCTTGCTTTCGAGCATTGGATGCGCTGCAGTGAACTTTCTGCGGACCGTGCTGCTATTATTTGCGACGGAAGCGCAGACAAAACAATCGAGATGTGTATGAGATTTTCCGGATATAATAAGAGCAATACGGCAGAAACCAGTGTTGACGAGTTTATGAAGCAGGCACAGGAATATAAGGCTCTTGTGAAGGACAGTGCATGGAACAAGACATTGGAATTCATTCTGTTCCAAAATAACAGCCATCCGTTGAATGCGGTTCGTGCATATGAGGCAAAGGAATGGGGTGCGAGTGAGAAACTTGCCCGGATTTTCAAGATGATGGAGACGGGTGACTATAGTGAGTATTCTCCTAAGACGGCAGAGGAGGCTTTGACACACGATATTCTTGGTGACATCAAACTCCCTTATGGAAGCAGAGACCTCCTTGGCAGAGATTATCAGGATGTTGCTGCAGAACTGATGCAGCTTGGTTTTACCAATATTGAGGCGAAACCTGTCGGGTATGCGAACGATGCCGATGAGGCATGGAATCTGGTTTCCGTTTCCATTGGAGGGCAGGAACGCTTCTCTGGAAATAGCTGGTTCTCACCTGATGTGAAGATTGTTTTGAACTACCTTTCCGAATAATTTAAAAGCAATAGGGATATATAACAATAAAGAGGCAGTGTGACATTTTCCGAATGTCCCTGCCTCTTCTTTG
Source organism: Lachnospiraceae bacterium (assembly GCA_045627305.1). Classification (GTDB taxonomy): domain Bacteria; phylum Bacillota; class Clostridia; order Lachnospirales; family Lachnospiraceae; genus ISDg. Next base: position 16,640 of record JAZQNM010000025.1, on the reverse strand, counting down.
CGCTGCGCTATATGCTTAAATGTCATGTTGGCCGTTTCAGGAAGATGTCAAAACTCCTTTCGGTATATGTAAGCAGGAAAGGTTGCCGTTCCGTCGAACTTCGTATATTCGGTTTCCCCATAATAAGTCATGCCCAGTTTTTCCATAACGCGACCGCTTTTCGGGTTATCTTTGGCAAATCGACCTTCCAAGACACGGATGGGACGGACCTTGAGAATCTCATCTATGATTGCCTGCATAGCCCTCTGCGTCATCAACCGTTACCGGTCTGATCAGTAATCGTTTCGTTTCAATCGTGATGTTCATAAGTAAAATCTCCTTTGATACAAAAATAGCGCCGATGGATAAGTGCCATCGACGCCTGATAATGAATTCGGCTGAAAAGAATTATGACTGCTTATCCGATGAATTTGAATGCACGCAAAAATTGACCGCCTTATTGCAGGAATATGCGTGGTTCAGATTACAATTATTGAGATATGCAAACACTTGAATCATCAGAATAGTCTCCCTTCAAAGAATCAGAAAATTTCAAATCGATTTGTGATTTGTTAGAAAATATATCACGGTATCTGGGGAATGTCATCTGGTATTTTCATGTTTTCCTCAAAGGAAAAACGAAGGAAATACCAGTTATTCTGCATCGTCCCCGTTTGGGTCATATTCGAGAATATCTCCAGGCTGACAATCGAGGGCCTTACAGATTGCAGTCAGAGTGGAAAACCGGATGGCAGATACTTTCCCTGTCTTCAGCTTGGAAAGATTGACATTGCTGACACCGACCTTTTCCGACAGTTCATTAAGTGACATCTTTCGGTCAGCCATGACCCGGTCAAGTCTGAGAATTATATTGCCCATGAACCCCCCTGCCTTTCTTATAAAGTTTCATCAGCCTGTTTTTGCAGAGAACATCCGATATCAAACATAGTATAAAGACACCAAAGAAGAAGTGCAAGTATAATGGAACCAATTATCTTGCCTTTTATGAGATTGAAAAGGAGAAAAAGAATGAATATCCATTTCAGTCTTCTTAAAGTGACTTGGTTGAAAGGAGTGGCGTCTTTCTTTATTTGTGAAAGCAAACATATTATCAACCAAAACGCTACAGTAAGATCTGCACATTGGATAAACCCTAATGCATAACCGGCGGCAGGATAAAGATAATAGGTTCCTTCTTTGGCAAGATCCAAGCGGCTTTTATATTCCAGATGAGTAATGAGGTCTGACTTAAAGCCAATAAGGATTCCTGTATCACAGGTTTCAAAAAATGGAGTATCAAATCCATCAGTAATAAGGGGGATGGAATCAGGTTCATCAACCCGCTGTTTCAAAAGCTGTTCCTGAAGTGTTACTTCCTGAGAATTCACCTTGTCTTTTGTACAGAAAGTTACAATGCATATATAGGCGAACCAAACAGTAAAGCAAAGTAGGATGATTGTTGGAACACAACACAAAAATCTTAATATATTACAACTTTTCTTTAGAGCTTCTTCTTTTTTTTCAGTGTTATTCATAATACCTCCAAAGGATGAAATGTTATTATTGATGATAGAACGGTTAAAAATCATTGTGAATCATTGCCTTGTGAGTCTTACAAATTGTATCTTACGGTGTGAGTTAACATTTGTCAACTAAAATTTAACGATAAACATTAAAAACAACAAAAAACCTCGGTAAATAAAATTTACCACGATATTGCAATTATGACACCACTATGCTATTATGAGAATGACTTGCATGGAAAATAACCAGAGCAGTTCGTATTTTCCTGCATTTCACTTGTACGAGAAAGGGGATATACTTATGAAGAAATTAGTTTGTTTACTGCTTATTTGCATACTTGCCGTAGCTTCCCTTACCGCATGCGCGGAGGAGGAAAGCAGTAAGCCTGAAAAAGGAACACAGCGTGTTGCCACAAAAGAAAAGAAACCGTCCAATACGCCTACACCTACGCCAACGGAGGAAGTAACGCCCACACCGATCCAAAAGGCAACTCCTACGCCGACCCAGAAGGCAACGCCCACACCGACCCAGAAGGTAACGCCTACACCAAAACAGGAAAATTCCTGTAAACATTCTTTTAAAGACGGAGAGTGCCAATTGTGCGGTACATCCTGGAATGAGTTTTTTATAGACTATGTTTATGCGTATGGCGACGACTTAGTCTGGTATTATGAGTTGGATTCTCTTGACGATTCTATTCTACTGGATTCTTGGGACTTACTTTTTTATACAGTTGATACCGAGGCGGATGAGCTTGGCATAATGCTACTCCATGATATTAGTGATGATATGTACTGTGATTGTGAAATCTTTCTTTCTGATGGCTTTGATGATGACACAATTGGTTTTTTGATTCGCGTCGGAGGCTATGAAGAAGACTATGAAGCTACTGTTACTTTCTGGTGTGATCGGGATGAATTAAGTACTGTTCTGTCCAACACTGATAATCTGAAGAAGGCGCTAATCTATTATGATTATTTCTATGAAGACGATGTTTTCATAGACTCGGAGTCTACGCAAGCAGAATTCGATGCTGTTGCTGCGAGTGGTGTTCCTTTCATTTCAAGTGAACAGATGATCGAGGAGTATACCTTGAAATACTTTAAAACCTATCTGTCGATTATTGATAAGGATCTCGCACATTACGGAACCTCTTTGGAGGAAGCCGGAATCCGATAGGTTACAGCGCAAAATCAGTGCGGACAGGAGCTTTACAGAGAGTGTCAACAGAATGTAGCATTCACAACCTGACAAATAAACTTTCTGAATGCAATGCATTTTGCACCGGGAACGCCTGTTGTTGTGCAGATGGAACGCAGCCGCGAGTATATTGCTGCGTGGATGGGAATTGAAACTGCAGGACTGGCAAGCTTGAGGCGATGCGTGATTGAGCTTGGATTCTTCGCTTTGGATTGATTTTCCCGAAGTTTTTGGTATAATAATGCTCAGAAAGTTCGGGGGAACAATCGGGAGGACCAATGAAGAAATTCTGTAAAATCATAGCGGTAATCTTTTTTTTGATCGGCATTATGGCAGCCGGTATATTTGCTGTGATTCTTTTTACACCAAAGCAGGATTTTGGCAGCGACCGTTATGTCGCTGCTCTATGTCTTATCGTGCTTATGTCTGCGGTAATCGGAACATTTTTCCTGACAAGAAAGGAAAATGGACCCAGAAAGGTTCGGATGATTCGGATTGTTACCGTGATTGGCGGTCTGGCATACTTTATGTGTCTTGTCGGGATTTTGTTTATGGCAAGAGTGAACAGCAGCAGAATTGCTACGGATATGAGAAGTTATTCTCTTGTGCCGTTTCGTACGATTAAATCATTTGTACAGGCATATAAAAGCGGTGCACTTTCACGGACTGCAGTTCGGCGGAATCTGTTCGGTAACTTTATTCTGTTTATGCCGATGGCGTGGATTTTGCCTGTTGTATTTCGCAGACTGCGAAACGGGTTCGCATTTACCTTCGTGATGCTTGTTGGGCTGTGCCTTGTGGAGTATACACAGTACAAGACCGGGCGTGGCAGCATGGATATTGATGATGTGATTTTGAATTATGCAGGAGCCATACTGGTGTTTGCGATGCTGTGGAACAAAGTAATTCGCGGCTTCATGGAGCGAAAGAACATTGTTTCCGGCAGAAAGCGGAAGAGGAAAGCATAATTAGATGTTGCAAATGGGATTTGACAGTATTTGTGACATTATTCGAGTACAGATTCAATATGTGATTTAACAATATAAAAACATCTTTACAATTGCATTTTGGCGGTAATTTTGTTAACATAGAATAGATAAAGAAGGAGGAGCGGTATGATGAAGCATAAGTTACATTTTTGCGGCAAAAAGATTGCGGCTCTTCTTGTCTGCGTATTAATCTCGTTGTGTCTGGCAGGGTGCGGAAGAAAAAGCACACAAACCAGATATTTTGCGATAGCGGATGGCGCCTATTCTGATGTGGCCAGGTTTTTGATTGATAACTACGAGACCATTGTGGCTCAGCAGGGTGGCGGAAGTTATACCATTGATGGACCGGACTATATTCTCGTTGATTTTACGGATTATCGTAGCAGTGCGACTTACATCTCGGAAAGTTATACGAATACTATGGCGGAATTTGCCTTCGCATGGTTAAAACCGGATTCTACAGTTTTCTGGGTGGATTCCACAAAGACTGTTGGAGTAATGTATGCTTTGAAACCCAAAGAAGCCTTACGGGAATGGGATAAAGTGATAAAGGATATGGATTCCGAAGAAATCAACGAGCATTTGTACACAATCGGCAGATGGGATAAAGAATAAAAAAATAGCGTAATATAAAAAGAGGCGATTGAATTGAATAACAAAGTTTCGGTGAAACCCGGAAAGTACCGTCATTATAAGGGACGTTCCTATGAATTTATATGTCTTGCTTATCATACGGAGACAGAGGAACCGATGGTTATCTATCAGGCACTTTACGGTACCAGAAAGGTTTGGGCACGACCTTATTCCATGTGGATAGAAGAGGTGGAAGTGAATGGTGTTAAGGTACCGAGGTTTCGATGGATTAGTGATTAAGAGTGGTGTTCAGATAATAGAACTTCGTATCACAGCGGACTGATTGCAATGCAATAGTCCGTTTTTGCTATCAAAGGGAATAGCACTGCATTTTCTATAAAGCAAAGCACTCCCTATAGAGGATTTATATATGGATATGGTTTTAGGAGGTATTTATGGCTGATTTAAAGAGTAAGAATCCGATTATTTCTTCGATTTACACGGCAGACCCCGCACCGATGGTGTATGGAGATACCTTGTATCTTTACACCACGCATGACGAGGATGTATTGAAAAACGATTTCTATACGATGTATGACTGGCGGTGTTTCTCGACAAAGGATATGGTGAATTGGACCGACCACGGTAAGATTTTCTCCCTGGATGATATTTCCTGGGCAGATGACCGTGCGTGGGCACCGCAGTGTGTTGCAAGAAACGGCAAGTTCTATCTCTACTGCCCGGTTCACAAAATTGATGGAGGAATGGCAATTGCAGTAGGCGTCTCCGATAACCCGGCAGGCCCTTTCAAGGATTTGGGGTATCCGCTTGTGGACGAAGGAGACTGGAACGATATCGACCCGACCGTATTCATTGATGATGACGGGCAGGCTTACCTGTATTTCGGAAACCCGGAACTTCGTTATGTTCTTTTGAATGAGGATATGATTTCCATTAATGAAGAAGTTGGCGTGCAGAAGATTCCGATGACTCCGGAAGCTTTTGGTGAGGGCAGTCATATGACCGGAACAACCTATGGTGAGGGTCCCTGGTTTTACAAGAGAAACGGTTTATACTATATGGTATTTGCCGGCTTTAAGGGCGGTAAGGGACACAACGAACATTTCGGTTATTCTACATCGGTAGAACCTACAGGGCCGTGGAAATATCAAGGTGTACTGATGGAAGAGGGACCTTGCTTTACAAACCATCCGGGACTTTGTGACTACAAGGGTCACTCCTATCTCTTTTATCATACCGACGAGCTGCCCGGAGGTAGCTTGTTCCACCGCTCCGTATGTGTTGCAGAGTTCAGCTACAATGAAGACGGTACCATTAATCTTATCGACAAATGTGATGGCGTATCAGGAATTGAGTGAATTATCCAGGCAGAATATGATGCCTGAATTAATAGGTTATATGCTGCCTCCTGTCGCAACGGGCATATGCGGCAGAAGGCGGAACGAAATCAGACCCGTGGCTGATTGGAGCAGCGAATGAAGCGGATGTTTCGGCCTATGTTGAAAATGGGATTATATATATCAGCGGTTCCGGTGCCATGAAGGATTTTGAGAATTTGGCCGGTAAGAGAGCGCCATGGGTCGAGGCGAGTTCTCGTCCCACCTCTGTCGTAATTGCTTTCGGTGTTACGAGTATCGGTAAAAATGCGTTTTGGAACTCCGCAAGCGTAAGTAACTTAACCGGTGTGTCCATTCCCTCAACGGTAGAAAGCATCGGCTCCTACGCATTTTACAATTGTTCGGCAATGATACCGTGCGACAAGCGAAACGGTCGTGAGTTTGACGAGCAGGTAGCGTAGCGGATTGCGAATATCACCGGCTTTCTCACCGGCTTTCATTAATCAATGGGATAAATCCTAATATTTCTCTACAGTTATTTCTATGTCATTAGAAGCCATAACGGAATCTCCGGTAACAATGTCATAGGCCAGATGGACCACAATGCGTCCATTACTTCCGCTCACGGATACTTCTCTTCCGACAATATCAAAGGTAAGCGTTCCGATTGCTGTTTCATAATCACACGGATGCTTTTCACCGGGAATGATTGTAAAGGTGGAGCGTAAGGCGCCTGTTCTTTGAATCGTTGCAGCGGAATCGGTTACGGTCACCTTTGTTAATGTGGAATTTCCCGGACTGTCGGGTTCCTCGGTTCTATAGTCGATGCGATAGCCGTTCCCGTATTCTGTACTTACCTCACGGCAGAGCCCTTTCGTTATAACCTCAAAGGTGTCAGAAGTTTCAGCAACGGATACACTTCGAACCTGAATGAGACAGTTCATTGCAACCTCCTAACTGAACACTTTGCGGTTCACGTCAGCTTCCTCCAGCTCACAGGGAAGAATGGAGTTCGCAAAGCGACGGAACTGGTCCTCACCGTCGCTGACGAAGAAACGGTGAGAGGCAGACGCGGAAGAGTCATTCAGCAGGTCATTCTGCTGCAGCAGAGCTTCCAGTTCTTTAGCGGTTTCATAAGCAGGATTAACGAGCGTAACGGAAGGACCGGCTACTTCCCCAATTACTTTTGCCAAAAGTGGGTAGTGAGTGCAACCAAGGACAAGCGTATCAATACCATCTTTCAACAACGGATTCAGATACCGTACCGCGATTTCCTTCGTAATACTGTCATCACACATACTTTCCTCAACAAGCGGAACGAAGAGCGGACATGGCTGTCCGTATACCGTAACATCCGGTGAAAGCGTGTGAAGATAGCTTCCATACAAACCGCTTCGAATAGTACCGCTTGTAGCAATGACACCAATTCGGCCGTTCTGCGTGGACTTGGCAGCAGCCTTTGCGCCGGGCTTTAATACGCCGATGACAGGCACCTGTAATTCGTGGCTTAAGGTCTCTAAGGCAAATGCACTGGCTGTGTTGCAGGCAATCACAATTGCCTTTACGGAATGTGAACACAAAAAGCGTGCAATCTGTCTTGAATATGTAATAACGGTCTCTTCGGATTTGTTTCCGTAGGGGACACGTGCGGTATCGCCAAAATAAATTAAGGATTCCTTCGGCAGACGATTCATAATTTCCTTTGCAACGGTCAGGCCGCCGACACCGGAATCGAATACGCCGATAGGCAGATTTGAACTCATAAATGTTTCCTCTTTTTCGTAAATAACTATACTGATTTTACTCCGAAAGGGGGATGTTTGCAAGAGTTGGTTTCGTAAATGAGACTGTGGGTTTACGAAATGAATGATTCTGCCTTGCAGAAGGATAGAATGAAGGATGCATTTTCTTTGCATATATGTTTTTCTTTCTACCTACGAAAGAAAAGTAGTCTTGAAACAGAGAAGGTCCATACACGCAGTATGCAACAGAATAAAGATAAATGGAATGATTCCAAAATATAACAGGGAAGCAGTGTGGCATTAAAGCCATTCACTGCTTCCTTACTTTTTAAAAAGCTCTTTTGTTCAGATAATATAGGCTCATCCTGCCTGCATCGTTCAACTCAAATTTAGAGATGCTGCCAGCCGGACCGTGAGGGGCAATTCTTGCTCTGACTGTAACGTCAGTGTGCCCCATAAGCATACATTGCAGAAAACTTAGTGTGCAACCGTGTGAAACGATGAAGATATTCTGCGCCTCACTGCGGAGAATCTCCTGATAGAAAGGCCATATACGATTCCAAAGGTCACGGTCGGAATCTGCGTCCGGGAAGGAATGATAATCCGCAGCGTATTCTTCGGGATGCGGTGCTTCATTGTCCCGTAACCATTGGTTTGTATGACCATGAGCTTCGCCGGCGCTGACTTCTCGGATCTCATCCCGATAAGTTATCGGTGCATCCAGGTATTTCATCATTTCTTCAGCAGTCTGCATGGCACGATTTAATGGAGAACAGTATATCTGCGTATTGGGAAGAGGAAAGGATTTCAAGATACTTGAATCCGCCTGTTCGCTGTCAGATTCCGTGCCCTTTTTGTATTCCTTGAATTCGTTATCGAGCAACCATTTTCCGGTAAGTCTTGCCTGCTCGCGGCCGCGTTCGGTAAGATTCCAATCAGTCCAAGCGCCAACCATACCGTTTAGGTGATGCTCGGATTCACAGTGTTGAAATAAAAAGATTCTCTTCATCGGTCTACTGTTGTAGAATGATTTGTTTATATGGAAAAACTCATCAATTGTCCTTTTGGCAAGGTCTGTTCCAAACCACCCTTCTCCGAGGTCTTCCAATGGATAGAGACGATGCATATCTGCCTTTTCTGTGTCAGTTAATTCGGTAAAATCATAAACATTTCTTGCAAGCGGAACAGCCACCAGTTTATGGTCTCCGTCGTTTCTTCGGAATACACCGATAATACGAACATCCTCGGTATCTCCGAGGGCATAGGATTTATCACTCATTACGATAACATCAAGATGCTTTTCGGGTGGTGTGCCGGATTCGACAATCCAACCGGATGGTTCAGGAACATTTCGGATATAACTCAGACTGTCGGAATCCTTTTCAATGAATGAATCCGTCTCACGAAGGTATTTCATCCTTTTGGGATATTCTTTAGTCTGCTCAATTCGGGCAGTATAGAGCAAAGATTTGTTTCGAACGCGTATCTCTTCGCAGAGGGCTTCTATGGTATTGAAGACCTCTTCCACGATGACACTACCCTCGAGCCATTTTGTAAGGGTACCATCCTCAAAAATCTTTACGGCGGCGGTAAAGGCCTCCGGGCAGCGCTTTCGGAAAAGCGCATTCACCCTGTTCGTGACAACCTTATTCCATCGAATGAAATCAAAGGCTGTCTGCAGCGTAAGCTGAACGGCTTCCGTACCGGGTTCAAAGGTGATGTCTATGTTTTTGGAAGATATATAGCGTTCGTCAAAGGCGAGATGTGCAGTGCCGCCGTAATCGTCATGCGCAGCATAACGGACATGACGGAGATTGGCCATTGTAATGGTTCCCATACACATTGCGCACGGCTCCATGGTTGTGTAAAGAATGTAATCTCGGACATCAGGATACTTTTTTGTATCCAGGTTCATGATACAGTTCATTTCCGCATGATGGATGCGCGGATTCAGATCATTTGAATTGTAAATACTGTTTCGGCCGCGGCTTAAAATGTTTCCGTCACAATCGGTGATAATGGATGCAATCGGAATGGTACCTTCACATAGAGATTTCCAGGCATCGCTGAAGGCTTCCTGCCAAATGGGAGATAAGTCTTTATACATAAGATATCCTTTCTTATTACGATAGTATGGGGTTGGAAAACTGCTCAGACATCATATTTCTTCAGTAGCATATCAAGTGCTTCCCGAAGAAGAATGGCTTCTCCGATGCCTTCCCGTTTGGAAAGTTTTGTTAAGGATTGCAGTTGGTCTGCTGTGTAGTGGCTGGTCTTCGGGATCATCTTTTCTTCACGGGCAAGTGCAACCTTGTTCCGACCGTTTTGCTTCACGCGAAACAGTGCGCTTTCTGCCTTACGCATCAGTTCGGGAACACGATTCGCGTCTTCAAATGCGGTAGCGATACCGATGGATACGGAAACTTTGGATTGGTCAGGAAGGGTTACATCAAGAGTTCGCCGGATTTCCTCCATCAGGAGAAATACATCCTCCTTCTCCATCCCGTTATGAAACAGTATTCCGAACTCATCGCCGGAGATTCGATAGATTTCCGTGCCTTCCGGAGTCTTCGCCGCAAGATGACGGCCGGTTTCGATAAGCACCCTGTCTCCGGTCTCAAAGCCGAATTTCTCGTTGACCGGTAGAAAGCAATCCAAGTCAATCAGTGCAATGACAACGGGCAATGTATCGTTTTGCATCAGTTCTCCGAGTGCTTTCTCGAAAGCATCGCCTAAAGGAAAATGCAATGCGTCATTGACGGCATTCATATTTTTCGGTTCTTTTACTGTTTTTGTTTTCGCCATGGTGTTTCCTCCTTATTGCGAAATATAACATACGGTTAACGGATATCATCCGCGAGATATAACCGCAGGTAATTCAAAATGCGACAAGATGATATTATGAGCAAAATATTATTTCTAAAATACTACTCATAACATCATATTACCACAAAATGATGATTTGTCAATCACATTTGTCTGTGATATCTTGGGGACGGGGGTGGAGATATCATTTTGATATGTTGGGGACGGGGGTGGAGATATCATTTTTGATATATCCGGGGTGCCAACGATTACTTGACAGTAACCTGTCTGAAATTTCGCGTGATTTTTTGTTAAAATTTCGATATACTGTATAAAGAAAAATATATACTTGTTCTAATAGGGATGTAGAAGGAGAATGTGCCGTGAAGAATTTATTAGTGCCCAAAAAACTGAATCCGGGGGATACTATAGCAACGATATCTATTTCCGGAGGAAGAGCCGGGGATGCGGACATGCTTCCGCGTTACCAAAAAGGAAAGGAACGCCTAGAGCAGATATTTGGTGTTCATGTTGTGGAAACGCCGTATGCACTTTGTGGGAAGCCCTATCTTTTTGAACATCCAGAAAAGAGAGCAGAGGATTTGATGTGGGCTCTCGAAAATCCGGATATTCAGGGTATCATCTGCAATATGGGCGGTGACGATTCCTATCGGGTTCTGCCTTTTATAGATACGAAAGTGATTCATGACAATCCAAAAGTGTTTATGGGTTATTCCGATATAGCAACATGGATGGCTGTGTTCGCCTATGCAGGAGTTCGTGCCTATTATGGACCGAATGTTCTGACACCGATTGCACAGCCGGGAAGAATGGATGCATATACGGAGGATGCCATTCGAAGAACACTTTTTCAGAACGAAGTGATTGGAGAAATCAAACCGTGTAACGAATACACCCCGATTGATTGGAAGGATACTCCGGAAAGTGAGATTTTGTGGACGAAGAACACCGGTTATAAGGTTCTTCAGGGCAGCGGTAAGGTTAGTGGCAATCTGATTGCCGTCTGCGGAGGACCATTGTGGCAGATTATGGGAACGAAATATTATCCTTCCGCTGATATTTGGGAGAATTCTTTTATATGTCTGGAACATGACGCGGTTTACGGCTCCGTACGCGCAGGACTTCATGAGGCACGGGCATTTGCCGCATCAGGTGCATTTGACAAGGCAAAGGGCATACTGACAGGACCGCTTGATGAGGAGAACGAGCAGACACTTTTACAGGTTATTAACGAGGAAGTGCATCGCCCGGATATGGTAATTTTGGAAAATGTGGATTTCATTCATCGCACCCCGATGACTGTTATCCCGACCGGCGCCCTTGCTGAGATTGACTGCGAAAGAGCAACGCTCACGATAACGGAGAGTGGCGTGTTATAAGGTTGTGAGGGTTACAGTTTATAACACCCTGGGATAACAGAGGGAATCATCGGCAATTCGGTTATCGATGGGATTTGTCGGAAGAAGGGGATACATATGAAACTGCTTAGGGATTCCAGTGAAGAGGAAATGATTCTCACTTTTTTGCAGGAGGAATTACAGTCGGAAAGATTCCGAAAGGATATTCGTGCCGCCTTGATGCAGCTTGGATATGAAGAGTCAATTATTACAGACGGAAATATAGAATGTGATGAGGATAATGAGAAAAGGAAGCAGGTTCCCGCCGGTTATTCTGCTCACCAGTGATGCCGGAGAGACTGTGATTTTGGAAGGACATGTTCGAATGACCGTCTATGGAATGATGCCGGGAACGGTGAATGGGGCAACGGCATTAGTCGGATTTACATCCAAGGAGAACCTTGCGAGATTTGACCGATTGATGGCGGAGCGAATGCTTCCTTAAGCGGAGGATTTATGGCGAAAAGAATACAAATGATACATTATATGTCGAATGCTCCGCTGATTATATGGTGTAGCTACAAGGCACGTGAAGATAATCCTGCCTCGGTTTTGCAGATTTCCGAAACCGATGCAAAGCATATGATGGAATGCATTGAGGAGATCGGTGTGAAACAGTATTCTCTATGTGCGTATGCTTCGGACGACTGGAACGGTGATTATTCTCCGTGGCCGGCCGACAATCCGATGGATAGCTCCGGCTTTACGGGAAATGGTAACAGAACGCGGGAACTGCTTTATACAGAACTGGAGGAAATAAAAAAGCAGTATGCAATAGGAAATATTATACTGACAGGTTATTCTTTGGCCGGCCTATTTTCCTTGTGGATGGGGCTTTCCTGTGATATAATCAGTGACATAATCTGCTGTTCGGGTTCTATGTGGTTCGATGGATTTCAAGAATATCTCACCAATCTGGAATGCAGTAGTTCCAAACGCATATATCTAAGCCTTGGAGGGAAAGAAAAGCGAACAGGAAATCCGGTTATGCAGACCATTGAGGACAAGACGCGTGAAGTGGTGAGTATTCTTGCAACAAAAAGTAATGTTCAGCAAGTGCATTTTGAACTGAATCCGGGAGGGCATTTTGCGGACAGCTGTAAGCGGATAGCAAACGGCGTTAATTGGATAATAAATAATAGAAAGTAAGTTCTAACTGTGTAGAATAATACAAATGGAGGGAATTATTATGGAATTATGGGATCTTTATGATGCAGAAAGAAAGCCGCTTGGACGTACACATGTCCGTGGTGAGCAGTTCGGAGAGGGTGAGTATTATGTGTGCTGTGAGATTTGGGTGAAAAATGCGGAAGGCAGTTTTCTGATAACGAAGAGACATCCGGATAAGAAGGCCGGAAACCAGTGGGAGTTTGTCGGTGGAGGAACCGTTTCAGGGGAAACAACAAAACAGTCGGCAGTGCGTGAACTTTTTGAGGAAACCGGGTTACAGGTTTTAGAAGAAGAACTCGAACTGATGACAACTTTCACACACAAGAATTATTTTCAGGACATTTTCCTTTTGAAAAAGGATGTGGATGTTAAGAGCCTGGTACTTCAGGCCGATGAAACCGTAGATGCTAAGATGGCATCGGAAGCCGAGATTCAGCGTATGATTGATGATGGTGAGATGGTATATTCGGTTGGAATCCGGTTTGGATTGTTTAAGGACAAGGCAGAGATGATGTAGAACTTTGGTAGGACAGATTGCAAGGAAATCTTAATGAGACAAATATGGACGAAGAATATTTTTTGACTGAAGAACAGCGTGTTCAGCTGGAAGTGGAAAAGGCAAAGGAAAAGAAAAGCAAGGAGACAAGGAAGGCCAAAGTGGCAAGGGCAGTGAGACTGCAGAGTTTTTGGAGAAAGCGCTTGCCGAACTCGGACTTACAAGAAGGGAAGCCAATGAGTTTATCGTGTATTGGCTGCCATTGATGGAAGTCAACAAATACAATATAATCAGTTTCCAAAGTGAAGCGTATACGGACCAAGCAAAGCTATATGTGAATCCCGAACCTGACACGGTAATCCGTGTGTTCATGACTTGGTATGGAAGTAAGAAGCCGGTAAAAATGCAAGAACAGAAACTGACTGCACCTGAAAGAAAGGGCTTTACCGTCGTTGAGTGGGGCGGAAGCGAAGTGAGATAGGAAGAAGCAAATGAAAGAATCCAAAACAATTGAAATATTTGCTCCGGCGAAGATTAATCTGGCACTTGATGTAATAGGAGTCAGACCCAATGGTTATCATGATGTCAGAATGGTGATGCAGAGCATCGGGCTTGGAGATCAGGTATGTCTTCGCACAAATAAAACCGAGGGAATAACTCTAGAGACCAATCTGAGCTTTCTTCCCTCCGGTAAAGGAAATATTGCCTATGATGCCGCCGAACTGTTTCTGCAAAAGACAGGAATAAAGACAGGCGTTTCCATTGCAATCGAGAAAAGAATACCGGTTGCAGCAGGACTGGCCGGAGGAAGTACGGATGCGGCAGCAGTGCTTCGCGGTCTGAACGAACTGTTTGAAACCGGGCTTTCTGAAGCAGAATTGTGTGAAATGGGACTGAAGTTAGGGGCCGATGTACCATATTGTATTATGGGCGGAACGGCACTGGCGGAAGGAATCGGTGAGATTCTGACGAAACTGCCGGATGCCCCGCATTTTCATGTACTTCTTGTGAAACCGGATAACGGAGTGTCTACAAAGGAAATCTATCAGAAATTGAGACTTGATGAGACAACAAATCATCCGGATATTGGCGGTATGTTACAGTCGATTGGCGCAGGCAATCATATTGGTGTAGCTTCAAAACTTGGAAACGTTCTGGAACCCGTGACCAAAGAAATGTGTCCTGAGATTGCTGAAATAGAACGGCAGATGAGAAGTTTCGGCGGCGAAGGGGTATTGATGAGCGGCTCCGGACCGACCGTATTCGGTCTGTTTGCAGACAAAGGCCGAGCAACGGCTGCATATATGCATTTCAGAGTCGGACAGTATGCACGGCAGACGTTTCTGACAGAGTTTTATCAAAGGGGGTAGTCGTATGGATATTCAGCTTGGTGATATTGTAAAAATGAAGAAACCGCATCCATGCGGCAGCCATGAATGGAAAGTGGAACGTGTCGGTATGGACCTTCGCCTGTGTTGCCTTGGTTGCGGACACCAGGTGATGCTTCCGAGACATCAGGCCGAGAAAAATATCCGTGAATTGCGTCGACCTGATGGAGAGCAAAACGGATGACAGATGCGAATGCAGATGACTATATATCGCTCCGCTTAGGACACACACACTTATAAAAAGAAGATTATTCGCAAACGACGCACAGGTGGCGTCTTAGCAACATAATGTGTTTGAAAAATAATCCTTGCATTTGCCAAAAGGTTATGCTACTATATAACTCCGTGGTATATTAACCCATATTCCTTGCTTCCGGTGAGTCGGAGGCCAGAGACCAAAAGGAGGTGCAGACAACTATGAACAAGTACGAATTAGCGTTAGTTGTAAGTGCAAAGATCGAGGATGATGCAAGAGAGGCTACTCTTCAGGCAGCTAAGGATCTCATTGCCAGATTCGGCGGCGTTGTTACCAATGTTGACGATCAGGGTAAGAAGAAACTTGCTTATGAGATTCAGAAGATGACCGAAGGCTTCTACTATTTCATCCAGTTCGACGCAGAAGCTACAGTACCCGGCGAAATCGAGCAGAGACTTCGCATCATGGATAATGTAATTCGCTATCTGACAGTTCGTCTTGACGAACAGTAAAGGGGGGAATCCTCTATGAACAAGATTATTTTAATGGGGCGTCTTACAAGAGACCCCGAAGTAAGATATTCTCAGGGAGCTAATGCAACGGCTGTATGTCGTTATTCCATCGCTGTTGACCGCCGCTTTAAGCGTGAAGGTGAAACCGATACGGACTATTTCAACTGTACCGTATTTGGAAAAGGCGCAGAATTCGCTGAGAAGTATTTCAAGCAGGGAACCAAGATTCTGATTACCGGACGTATGGAGAGTGATAACTACACCAATAAGGACGGTCAGAAGGTTTACGGTTTCCGTGTAATTGTAGATGAGCAGGAGTTTGCTGAAAGCAAGAATGCTTCCGCAGGTTCCAACGCAGGCGGTTTTGGCAACAATGCTTCCGCACCTGCAGCAACATCTGCCGGAGATGGCTTCATGAACATTCCGGATGGAGTGGACGAGGAGCTTCCATTTAACTAAGATATTAACAAGCACGATTCCGTGTGCTTAAGACGAATCAGATAGGAGGTACACCATCATGGCTTTCCAGAAGACCGATAAGGGTGACAAGGGCGATGCTCCGATGAGAAAGAGAGTAGTTCGCAGAAGAAAGAAAGTTTGCGTTTTCTGTACTGAGAAGGAAGGAAACGGCATCGATTATAAGGATACCAACAAGCTTAAGAGATACGTATCCGAAAGAGGAAAGATTCTTCCTCGTAGAATTACCGGTACTTGCGCAAAGCATCAGAGAGCTTTGACCGTAGCTATTAAGAGAGCTCGTCATATTGCTTTGATGCCTTACACCGTAGAGTAAATCGAAGAGTAATGGTAGTTGAAATGGTTATGAATTTAGGTTCATAACCATTTTTTTATCGAATAATTTATTACTGGTGGTATATTTCTTGTTTTTTTCGAAAAAAGCGATTGACATTTTCCCAAACTCGTGATAACATAAGCAAGCGTGTTGAGGATAACATCCTTTACATTGTATGCGGACTTGCTGGAATTGGCAGACAGGCATGACTAAGGATCATGTGCGCATAGCGCGTTCGGGTTCAAGTCCCGTAGTCCGCATCATGAAAGGCTGTGAAATGATTTTCACAGCCTTTTTCATTTTTTACAGGAATATCATGCGTTTATGAACAGGGGCTAAGAATGCCCCTGTTTTTGTTGGTGCGCATAGCGGCGCACGTTTCCAACGGGTTAAAGTCCCGAATCCGCCCGGTAGTGGGAAGGATATAGCCGAAGGCAAGGGTGTCGAGGGCGACCTCGAATCTGAAGGAAGCTGGATGTGAGGAACATACTAACTCA
>JAZQNM010000024.1:0-13985 GCA_045627305.1 Lachnospiraceae bacterium | reverse complement strand
TGTCGGTCCCGTTGAACGAAACCGTTCCGGAAGTTGCCTTCAGCCCGGTTGTCACAATTCCCATCAAAGTCGACTTTCCCGCGCCGTTCGGTCCTAAAAGTCCATAAATACCTTCATGAAAAGAGTAGGAGAAAGAATCCAATGCAAGCTTCTTTCCGTACATCTTCGTCAGTTTATCCAGTGCAAGTTCCATAGACATTGCTCCTTTTAATAACCGTTCGTTTCGTTAAAAACGTCAAATGCAACAGCATTCTCGTATTTTCCTGCCCAGAAATCCGCCTCCGAGAGATACCCGGCACCTAATCCTTTCGGGCCGGTTACTATGCCGTAGCAGCTGCCACCTACAATCACATTCACCTTCATCGTCCCATAAGGCATCGTTGTCTGCTTTATAGTCTGTCCCGTTTTCTCGTCAATCAGCTTGTATACTTCATCTTCGCCTTTCACAATGCACAACAGGCCGCTATCGGTATGGACACCCATGGTGACTTGAACATCCAACCGGCGTATCAGTTCCCCGTTGTAGTTATAGAGGCCGGTCGTTCCCGTAGCCTTCTCCGCCACCGCAAAGAAATCCTCACAGAACACGACCACTCCGCCCTTCTCTTCCGTAAGAACAGGCTTCAGTTCTCCGGTATGCAGGTCGTAATCATACACATCCTCCCACTGATGCTTGGGCATTTCCTCCCAATAATTCTCCACCGTAAGTCCCTCCGGAATGGCGCCGGAAGGACCGTAGGTTTCCAGATTCGGACCGACATAGGGAATGTCCAGATAGAAAAATTAAAATACACATGACCGTTTCGGACATCATATGTAGAAATACGACCGTTATAAGCCTCCTGCCGGAAGATTTCCGTACAGGAACCGTCCGATAAATCCACCATAACGATTCCGCAGTTTTCCTTATCCTTTGTCTCTCCCATAATCCAGTCACCGGTTCCGTTTTCAATCATCTCAAATGGAACATTATATGTTATAAACATTGCGTCTCCGGAGAAGAACACCTCTGCCGGAATCACATAAGACGGGATTTTGCATATCGTCTTCCTGTTCTCGCCCTGGCGGTCGGAAACGCATACTTCTCCGGTATCTTTTAAGAAATAGCATTTATCTCCCTGAATCTTTACAGGAACGTTCCCCGATGTGAATGTATAAGCGATACATCCTTTTTTGATAACCTGACCGCGGGATGTTTTCGCAGGGGCATGGTCACAGGTTGCGTCAAAACAGTACACAATATCCGTTTTGCTTGCCACGTCGAAAATTTGAAGTCGCCCGGTATTGTCATGATAAAGCGCATAATCAGCTGTCAAAAAGCTGCTGCCCGTAGCATAGTCGCAGACAAAATCCACATCAGCACTCCAGCGCTCATCCGTTCTTACATGACGCTCATACTGCGGTACGTTCTGCTGATTGTTCTGTTGACTGTTCTGCTGACTGTTCTGCTGACTGTTCTGCTGATTGTTCTGCTGATTGTTCTGCTGAGTGTTTTGCTGATTGTCCTTCCCATCGTTCGCATTTTCACCCGATTTCACGCTTGGACCGTCAGTCGGGTTTCCCGCTGTCGATCCGCTTTTCTTACCGCATGCAACCATTGTCATACCGATGCAAAGGAACAGCAGCATCAGAATTCTCTTCATAAACTTTCCTCCCATTTATTTCAGCCGCTGAGTCCGAAACAATGTGTCCTTATTTTTGCTCTTTCTTGCTTTCATACCATTTCGCAATCTTCTGTTTCACCGGATTAAGTATTTCACTGTGGTCTCTCGGTCTGGAGAAGTAGCTGTCCAGATAAGTCTCATAGTTTTTATTTATATAATAACTCATTCCGGATTCATTATACATCTTAGAAAAGAGGTTCCCTACTTCAAGGTTATATGCATGGAGCAACTCCCATTCCTCTTCCGTGTAGTATGGAACATATCCCGTAATAGAACTGGTTTCGCAGGTTCGTTTATAAGCATCTCTTTCATTCCACAGCTCAACATCCTCATATCCCAAATATAAAAGAGAGGCTATTCTCGGGTCGGAATAGCAGGCTGCCAGCACCTGAAATGCCAGTTCCTTTCGGGTTGATGAATTCAAAATTCCGTATGCCATTCCCGTTGAGCAAAGACACAAATCGGGAAGAACAACCACCTCTGTAAATCCCTCTATGCCGTCAATCTTACCCTTGGTAAAATATGCAAAAACGTCATCCGTAACTTCTTCCGGTTTCACAAACGGTTTCAAAACTCCATCCCGGTAATCATGATAAATCGTTCGGACAAACTCTTCTATCCCGGGCTCGTCAGTCAAATCAACCACCTCTACCGGTGTATCATTATCCTCATACAGACAATCCATCTCCCATAATACCTGATATCCCTTAAAAGCAAAGAATTCATCTCCCAGATACTCCGATGCAAGTATCAGTTCTTCATCGGAAACAGACTGCATTGCACTTCGTAAGGATTCATATGTCCCATCGTAAAGCTTTTGAAAAGTATCCAGATATTGATTGTTCACATAAAGAAACCTACCGTTATCAATTGTCTCACGTCTCCACGGCATCGTATAAATATTACCGTTTACTTCTATCTTCTTCCATTCCCATTCGCTGTAGGCATCATACAGTTCCTTCCCCACTTCCGTTTCCAAAAGATCATTCAACGGAGACAGCTTCTGTTCAACAAACTCAAATGTAAGCGTTGTTGTTTCCCACGCATTGCTGTTTACGATATCCGGAGCACGGTTTGCCTCCTGTTGTGCGTCAATCCACTTGCCGAATTCCGTCCCACAAAGAACATTGGCATCTTTGATAAAGTCTATTCTGCAGTCAATTCCTTTCCCATTCACAAAATCCTGAATCTCAGCCTGCACTTCCTCGGATGCACTTCCGGAAAAGTGTAGTGCCCAGACAATATGCGGCGTCGAGTCGTCGAACGCAGGCAGTGTCGGTATCGGGGTTGTCTGCGCAAATGTAGGAGCAGCCTTTGGTGTCGGTGTTACCGTGGCTGTAGGCGTAGGCGTTCCCGTGGCTTCCATGGTCACCGTATCGGTCGGATTTACATTTCCTGTAGGCGTGGTCCCCTGTGAAGAAGGCTTCTGTGCCTTACATGCTGTAAGGCACAGAACCGCCAGCAATAGGCCAGTAACAAAGGAGTACTTCTTTCTATACATAAGGAATTACCTCTTTTCATAGATATTGTAATGATTCATCACGGATCAAAGACTGTCAGATTTGAATAAGAATAGGATCCTCCATTATAGGTTGCGCTGTGATTAGAAATCACTTTGTAATAATAAACATCCCGGTTCTGTTCTGTTCCAATGCCATATACACCGGCAGAGCCATGATTCCCGGTAGATTTGTATGTACTGCCCATATATGTATTGTCATAATCCGTCCAATAGAAAGTAGCATTGTCAGTTCCATAGTCCCGTTTCCTTATCAAATGGTCAGTCATCGCCGAACACATCAAACTGCACGGCATTGTCATTTTTGTATCATAGGAAATGCAGCACCACTTCCTATGATATCAAAGCTTTCATTCCTGAAACAGAATAATCCCGTCCATATTTCCGTTCCAGTAATCGGATGCGGAAATATAGGCACGTTGTCCGTCTTTCCGTCCATAGTAGCTTTCTCCGACTACTACTTCAAGCAGAAAATCCTCCCATGTAAAGGGAGAAGTTTTAACTACCTTCCCGTCATCCTGATTCCGCAGTACCCCTTTAGTATTCTCCATATTATACCCGATAATATACCGGTCCGAGTACACTCCTGAAAACTGTTCATCGGTAATGGCAATCTTCTCACCGGAATACCTGTACAGTTCAAGCTGGTTGCCTTCCTGAATCAGTCCGTATGCACTACGGAAGAAGTATATGCCTCTGTACGGCTTCTGATATGCATATGACTTTACCTCATCGGTTGCAATGACATAGTCAAATGCTTCAACATAGGTATGCTTCTGTTCCTCCTCAATCTGCGCCATGATATCCTCCTGAGAAGCAGAATAATCCACTTTCCCGGGCGGCCGGTCACTTCCAAGAATCTGAAAACTGATACAGCCGTCATGATACCAGAGCTCGACTGCATTCATCTGATAGAACTCATCCGAACTGTAGATAACTTCCTCTCCTTCTCCCGAATACGGGATACGAAGAACACCCACTTCCGGCTTCTCGCGATAACCGCCTGCAAGCCACTCTGTCTTTCCATTTTCCTCTTTTTCAATCAGTTCAAATGGCAGGCTGTATGTCAGGTACAGTGCTTCATCCGTATAATAACTGTATGTATTGTTACAGAAATAGGGTTTGGACAGTCTTGTAACTTCCTTCCGATTCAGCCCGGTCACATCAGCTTGGTACAGGCACTGTTCCGAAAAGAACCAGAGTGAGTCATCAAAAATATACACACTTGCATCTGTATAGTCATACGCCGGACAGCCCTCCTCCAAGATTTCGTTTCCGTCAGCAGACCTCTTTTCATGTTTATGCTCGCAAGCGGTGTCGAAACAGTATGGAATTGACTGCCCTGTTTTGACATCAAATATGTATTTCGGTCTTGATGAACCTTCCGGGGTATAGATGACATACTCCTCCGTATAAGTATTGCCGTCCTTGAAGATAACTCCCTCCCCCTCCGGTGCGGAAATATCAGACAATATGCCGTTGGAAGATTGCTCTCCGGAGGGTATTCCTGTCTGTTTCTTCGGGTTCTTTCCACAGGACGTGAGGCATCCGCAAAGGAAGCATATCACCACAATCAAACTAAGTTGTTTTTGCATCTTTTTCATTCAAATTGCTCCTATGGAAATCCCCTTTTGGTTTCAGTCTTTCCGTCACAGAATCCATCCTTACAATGTAACAACATCCACTCAATACCCTTTAAGGATTTTCGCGATTCTTCAGAAATGCCGTGATTTGCTGATTGGCTGTCTCACATACCTCTGCATAATCCTTCTTTCTGCTGTCCGAAAAGTCATTCCATGCCTTTTCAATATCAAACTCCGGGTTCGGTTCCATCTCTCCGTTTTCTTTTTGCAGAATCATACCACCAAGCATTACATAATAGTCATTCTGAAAATCTCTTAAAACGGCCAGCTGGTCCTCCGACAGTTCGAGTCGGATTCCCGCCATTCTCATATCGCCCTCCCCGTCGATTAGTTCCGTCCTTCTAGCGATTGTCTGAACATCCGCCCCGGGATATAACTGTGCCAGAATCTCAGGATTGGAAAGGCATACGGTAAGTATCTGTAAGGCAAGTTCCTTCTGTGTGGAATTCACAGAGATGCCGTATTTACCGGCACAATTAAAATCATACAGATTGCTTAAAATCTTATATTCGCGAAATCCATCCTTATTTTCCCCGTTCATATAAATATATGCAAGAATCTTTTCTTCCGTATCACCTGACAGCTGTCGGTTAAGCAGCGTTCCTGACAGCATATCCTCATACATCTGTTTCAATGTATTCTTTACTTTCTCTCCCTCCAGCATGTTTATGACATTTTCCGTGTCCTCACAGAACGGAAGCTGGTCATAAAACAGGGCGGAATAACCCATCAGCGCATATAAGAAACTTCCTGCAGGCATTCCATCTGTCACGATTCTCAATTCACTGTCACCAATATCGTTATAAATCTGTCTTAATGAAGCATATGTCCCGTCAAAGTTCTCAAAAAAGTCCAAATAGGACTCATTCACGGCAACATATACTCCCGTTTCCACTCTGTAGATTTTATCATCTATCTGATAAACTGCCTCAGGAATTACATATATGTTCCCATCAACTGCAACCGATTTCCACTCTTCCTCCGTGTAAGTTTCCTTTAGGACTTCCGCATTATCCGTCTTCAGGTACTCATTCAGCTGAACCATCCTCTTCTCAACAAAGCTGCTCTGTTCCGCATCACCGAGAGTCCAACTGCCCGAATTAATCACATCTAAAGGCGTATGCTTCTCGTACTCTTCCAACCATGTCTCAAAATTTCTCCCGTTCAAAGGAGTGGGTTTAACAAAACTGATTTGACAGTCTAGTCCGTTCTCATAAAGAATTCTGTTTATTTCATTTCTGTTCTGTTCCGTCAATTCAGAATAAAACGGAAGCAGCCATGTAATGGTATTTGAGGTCTGATAAGCTGTTGGGTAAACCTTCACCTCAGGTGGATCTTCTATTACTGCCGGGGTCGGTGTGAGGGAAGTTTTTTTATTTTCCCCTGACTTTTTGCATCCGATTACAAGCATACTGAGTATGATAACCAATATCCATACGATTTTCTTACATCTTTCCATAGTTTATCACCTTTCAAATCAACATATCCACAATCCTCAGAACTAATCAACCAAAGTACGCAGGCCGTTATGTCTGAAGGAACTGTCGTTATAGGTACCTCCATGATTGGAGAACACCTCATAATATTTTACATACTCCACACCATCATTTATTGAACAGTTCCCTGTTCCTGTATCCATTCCTGAATTTGTACATTGATTACATCACAGACACTTGAAATTTCCTTAGTATTCCCTATAAACTCTTTCCATGATTCTTCCAAATCCCAATCCGGATTCAATGTAAGCGGATCTTCCGGTTTAAGACGATAATACATACTAAAACATAGCCCCGAACAAGCCGTCACATAATCGTTCACCAACTTGATCTGCTCCGTATTCAATGTAAAAGAAATCCCTGCCGGCACATCTGCCGTCTTTACGGAATTCAAAATCTTCGTACGATTTTCAAACATAGTAATTTCGGATCCGGGATAAAGCAAACACAAAATATCAGGATTTGACAAACATTCGGAAAGGACCTTAAATGCTAAATCTTTTTTTGACGAACAGGTAGATATTCCGTATGACATCTTGCAATTGAATTCGTACGGATAGGGAGCCAACTGATACAGCCGATACCCCTCTTTAGGAATTCTGCTACCTCTGCAATAACTCGCCAATACATTCCCATCGATTCCATCAGATAACGGTTGATAAATCAGAACCCCTGAAACCAAATCGGAATATATCTTGTTTAACAGTTCCGGCACCTCTTCCATTTCCGAGAAAGGAACCACTGTCCTGTTCTTCTGGTCATAAGCAAATGTCATATTCAAAAGAGAGGCACATCCTGCTTTTTCAATAAGCCCGATTTCTTCTGTTACGATTCGAAGACTTTCATCTCCGATTAAATCATAGATAGCCCTAAGGGAAGCATATGTTCCGTCAAAGTTTTCAAAATAATCAGCATATTGTTCATCCACACATAAATATGCTGCCATATCCAGCCCCCAATTTCCTTCCATTCCGTAAGCTGCACGCGGAACAACGTATATATTCCCGTTACGAGTTGTCTGCATCCATTCATCTTGGGTGTATGTTCCCATCAAGGCTTTTCCGTCTTGACTATTCAGATAGTTATTTAGCGGAACAAGCCACTGCATAAGGAATTCCTCCTCCGCAGCCTCTCCTATCATCCATGAGCCAGATGTAATGATATCAAGCGGCTGTACATCATTTGGACGATTCTTCTCATACATGTCAAGCCATTCGGTATACTCATTGCCTACATATCCGTCTGTACTGATAAAATCTATCTGACAATCAAATCCCTTTTCATAGAGGATTCGGTTAATCTCGTTCTGTGTATCAACCGAAATGCCGGGAAAATGATAATATGCCCATGATATTCTTTCTGAAACAGGATACTGAATGAGTCTTTCATCAAAATGTGAATATTGCACTGAAATCGTCGGCGCCGGAGTTTCCATAGGTGTCTGTTCAGTCCTTTTCTGCTTCGATTTACACCCTATGAGAGACAGGCTTATACATATCAAAACCGTAAAGACTATTCTTTTCATATTAATAATGTTTCCTCGATAATTAAGTTCTGAATGCGTTGCGGACTCTATAGGAAGAACCAGTTTACCATCACATAGGACAGAATTCCGGTTTCCTTTAGACATAACAAAAGCGGCACCACCAATATCACCAGTGCTACTACCGCCGTAAGCAGGAAACTTTTCAGCTCACGCACCAGTTAGACGACAATCAGCGTCGCAAAAATCATACCCAGAAATCGCTTTATGTACAAAAGCATTAGATATGTTCCAATACTAATCTTCGCAGAAATATCCGCCAAATCCCGTATACTGTTCGCCTGCAGTTCAATTCCGCTAGTCCCGTAACCCCTAAGTACCTGGAAAAGATATCTCCCGTAAACCAATCAGTAGAATACGAGAACCGTTACCAACAAGATCAGTGACTTCGAGCTGAGAACTTTCCTTCGTTCCGGTGAAACATGAATGAGTTCTGCCACGCCGGTGCGATACTCCACGGCACACATCGACGTACCGCAAAGAATCGCAGTTAGCAATGCAGCTACGCCAAGGTTAACTGTTCCGTTTTCAGTGTCATCATTGATTCTCCTTGAGCCATTTCTCCGCTTCCCGATCCCCGCGTCGACACCCTTAACGAGTGAATTCGCGATTTTTCAACTGGTCATCACGTATCAAATGCAACCGCATTCTCAATTTTTCCGTTCCAAAAATCCTCCGCGAAGATATATCCCTTGTTCCAACCATCTGAGCTGTTTATCAAGCCATAACAGCTATTTCCGATGATTGTCTCCAGATTGATGGTATTCTCCGGCATCTGAACACGCTTTAGGATTTCCCCGTTTTCCTCATTGATCATCAGGTATTCCCCGTTCTCCTGTCCGCGACACACCAAATGTTCATCCGTACGCACACCGACCGTAACGGCACAGTCTATCTGAAGGTACGGCTGTCCGTCATAATGATACAGCACGGTGGATTTGCTGCCTTCCGTAAGTGCAAAGAAATCTTTCCCGAAAGCCACGGCATCCTTGTTATTCTGCGCAGCGAGAATCGTCCGAAGTTCTCCCGTAGCAATATCATAATCATAGATGTCCACAAACCGGTGTTTCGGCATCTCCTCCCAGTAGTTTTCCACAGTCAGTCCTTCAGGGATGCTCTGCGAGGGACCATAGGTTTCCAGGTTCGGTCCGACATAGGGGATATCGAGGTAGAAGCATTCAAAATATACGTGCTCTCCACGAACGTCACGTCTCGAGATAATGGCATTGTAGGCTTCTTTTTGAAACACTTCGGTAATCTTTCCGTCCGTAAGATCGATCCGAATCAGGCGACAATCCTGCGTGTCTTTCGTGTCCCCGATGGTCCATTGGGAAGTTCCCTCCGAATCCTTCATTTCGATTATCTCATAATGCATAGCAGTGTAAACAAACATCGAATTGTCTGCATAAAACACTTCATTCGTCCCAATAGAGAGATACGAAGGGATTGTCGCAATGACACGCCGGTTCTCTCCCTGTCGGTCAGAACGGATAACTTCCCCGTTATCCCTTAAGAAAACACACGAATCCCCATCAAGGAATACCGACCATGGGGAATAATTATATGACGGGCAACCCTCCTTTAACAGTTCACCGGTTATGGTCCTTTTTTCCCGCTCGTGCTCGCATCCCGGGTTAAAGCAAAAAACAATGTCTGTCTTACTGTTGGCATCGAAAATCCGAAGTTGCCCATTGTTACTATGATACAGGGCGTACTTCTCTGTCAGGGAGGCATTCCCTACGAAAGGATCACAGACAACACCTGTCGTTTCGGAAGTCTCCGGTGTGCCGTTCTGATTTCTGTTTTCTTCGCTCCTGCTGTTCTTTCCGCAGGCCGCGCAACACAGGCATACGAATAAAACCACAAGAAGAGCCCCGGCCAGAATCCGTTTTCGATTCATTGATGTTTCGCTTTCCACCCTTCTACCTCCCGGTTCAATGCCTCGATACCAATCGTGTACAGTTCATGTTTCTTCGGACTCCATAATGTGTTACTCTTTAAGTTTCTCTCATAATTCGGATTCAATTTGTAGGTGTCATCATCGCCGGCAGGAACATAAAAACCATTTGACAGAACCTGCAGGTCATTCGAATACTCGTTCAAAGCAGAAGTTTCCTCATCGGAAAACTCCGGAAAGAATCCTTCCATTCTTCCCGCCTCCTCTGAAGCAGCCTGTTTCATCCTCTCTTCCCATCTATCCGTCGTGCTGTCCCAGTCCCAGGTATTCTGAAAATCTTGATCAAGTGTTTTCCAGCATAGAATAGAAGCAATCTTCGGATCCGAAAAGCATGCTGTCAGCACCTGAAGCGCAAGTTCCTTTCGTGGGCAGGATGCCAGAATGCCGTACGTTCCTGATGTTCCGAATATCGGGGGATTATCGCACAACGGGAACGAGGTATATCCCTCTCGCTCTTCCCGCTCACCGGAATAGATATAAATCAACGGATGTTCCGCCTTTTCCGGGTTAATTGTTTCATGTACCAATACACCATCGTTCAGATCCTGATATAATTCCAAACAGGTATCCTGAAGCACCTCAAGGCATTCCGAAGTACTCACAACGGATTTCCCTTCCGCATCATACGGGATGTTTCCGTATATCCAGTCATATCCGGAAAGAGCAGTTATCACATAATTGTTCAATGCAGCGGTAACAATTTTCTGCTCGGGGCAGTCAATCTGCTCACATATTCTTTTCAACGAATTATAATCCCCTTGAAATCCCGAAAAATGTGACAGGTACTCATTGTTTACAGCGATATAAACCCTGTTCTCTGCCTTTTTGCCAAGTGATGGAACGGCATAAATCCGGCCGTCCTCGGCTTCAGCGCTTTTCCATCCTTCCTCCCAATAAGCTTCTTTCAGCGCCTTCCCTTCCTCACTATCCAGATAATCATTCAGCGGAAGGAGATAGTTCTTCATAAACCCGCGCATATGGAAGTTGTCACTGTTCCATACTCCAACATGAACAATGTCCAATCTATCCTCATTTTCAGCAATCCATCTTTCCCATTCGGAGGCATGATAGTGATATGTGTCGGGAATAAACTCCACTTCGCAGGGGATTCCCTTCTCCCTGAGAATCCGGTTAATCTCCTTACTTTCTTCTTCGGTTATTCTTCCGAATGCGGAAATCGCAACCCGAATGCTGTCCGAGTCCCTTTCCGGAATCGGAACAAGGGTCGGTGTCTGCGTCGGCGTAGCCGTATTCTTCGGTTTTGACTCTTCAGGCGGTGTCGCCGTTACAATCGGTGTCGGCTCCTTAGAAATCCCCTCAGTTGGAGTAAGTGTTTCAGCGTTTTCCGTATTCTTCTTTCCGCATCCTGTCAGTACCATACAGATGGCAAGGCACGCGCATATTGGCATAATATAATATCTTTTAATCATACTTTTTCCTCATATATGTTCGAATGAGAAGCATTTTCTGAATAACTAATGATTCTTCCGATATGCAGAAATGGCATCTTTCGCGACAAAAAGCCTGTCAGCACCGGCCTCTCCAACATTCTCCCTAATAATCTTTTCTGACATAAAATCGAAGGACATAACCATAGTATAATCTCTGTAACAGATAACAGCATAACGGTAACCGGTGCCTTCGCCGACAAAATGATAAAGGGAATCATCATAATATACCGCTGTTTTCTGACTCATTATTCTTAACATCCCAATCAGCCCAATGGAATCCCTTTCCTTTCCAGTCAATGACCATGACACACCTCAATCAAACTAATCCTTTGCTCGTGCATCCTCAAACATCCTCTGGATATACGAATACGCCGGAATAGCTTCTTCCGAAGTGAACAGCCTGTCTGTTCTGTCACCCATGTTATCCATGTTATCTTTGATGGTTGTCTCTGTCAAAAACGAAAACGACAAGACTCCTTCATCGCCCCTGTAACATTTTACACCATATCGATATCCGCCTCCTTCTGGGACATATTCAACTTTACCGGAAACCGCATCGATTTTTGTAAGGAATTCTTCAATACTGTCTCCATCAAGCGTAATGACATCTCCAAATGTTCCGTCAACAATCCGAATTTTCGTAATACCCGACGGTATCGTTACAATGGCTCTCTCGTTACTCTGTTCCGACACAATCCGCTCTCGCTCTTTTTTGTTATCATGAAATGAAAAAACCACGGAGGCGGTTGCGAGTATACCTATGATACCTGCAATAAATATAATGTGTTTTCTCATTACGTCTCCCTCCCCTAATAGTCTGATTATTCTGACAATTTACGATCCTACATATACAGTTACAAGATTTATATGATCAATGCCCAAACTTGAATGAGCATAGCGAACATCGGCTGTCCGCCCATCAATAGGTACTGTTGTAATATACGTAGTATTCCTGCTCTTCCGGATAATACGCGATTACCGCAATTGTCGGTTCGATTCCTTCAAATTCATATACAACAACATCCTTGAACAATGTCGTTATGCTTTCTTTTTCCTCATTCCGAACTCTTGCGGTTCCTATCGCCGCCCCGATTCGATCAATATCTTCAGTTGAAGCTATATATACCGTTCCTCCAAAAAGCATGAACTGATATACTTCACATATCCGTAATTCTTCTTGGAGCAATGACGAATTGCCCGACATTCCAATCTCTGCGCACCCAAACTCCTGTGAACACTCATCATCAGGTTTATTGTCCTTATTTATGTCCGGCTTCAATCGGTTCGTACTCTTCCAACTAATCAGTCCTAACACACAAACCACAATAATACTTGTTACAGCGAAAAACCTTTTTCGCTTTTTTCTCTTCCTCTCCATCTCTTTTTTAATCCGCCCTGCTTTTTTCCATGCGGCTTCTATCGCTTTATCATGATCAAACATGATATCCCTCCTCATTCATTGCCTTTTCTAACGCATCCTTCGCCCGTAGGATCAAATGGTTTACGCTGGATTTCGTCTTACCCATGGCTGTTGCAATCTCATTTGCTGACATCTCTTCAAAATACTTGAGCCATAATACTCTTCGAAATTCCGATTGCAAACGCAACATGCAACGATACAGCACCTGTTTTTCCTCGCCCGCAAAATACTCTTTTGCAGCGTCCTGCTCTTGAGTTGCAAGAAGCGTTATTTCCTCCGGAGAGGAAACTATCATCCTGTGATTCTTCCGCAGATATCTGACCGTTTCATTCCGTCCGATTGCGTACAACCATTTTTTGAAGGAGGATTTTCCTTTAAAAGCCGGCTTTTTCGAAATCAATACCGCAAAAGTCTCTTGTGCCATGTCTTCCGCGTCATACAGATTGTTCAGCCAAGTGTTTAAAAAGAGAACGAGTCCATCATAATAATCATAGACAATCTGAGAAAGACCATTCTTATCACCCATTAGAAAACGGTGGTAGCTACTTGCACCGTTATCCATCACCTCACCTCCCTCTAGCTATTAGTAGCTATTCAACGCACAAATTATCCATAAGGAAAGAGATTTTTTCATAACGTTGATTGCCAAAGTTATTTCTGGTTCCAACTCCGGCTTGGTCGGAAGTGATATCTGATTAAGAATGATTTCATTTGGTACATGGAACCTTAATTCAGTCATTTCCCCATCATTTGATTTTGGATTACCTTTCCATTGTCTGCACAAATATACAATTTCAAAGTTTGATACCTGTCATCCGCTCTCTCCCTTAAACCCCCAACATAAATCTATCGTGGATAACTTATCGTATCTCCCCAAGACATTACTTCTTCACAAAATTCAGGAATTTCCAATAAACCATATCTCCACATAAAAGCACGATCTTTTTCTGACATTTCATTCAAACTCATCCATCGCACTTCTTTAATTGGCTGGTCATCCACTGGTTCTTCCGGATCATATCCCTTGATTGCTTCCTGTTCCTTGGGTACACTTACCCAAAATGAATATTCTGTTCTTTCGTGATTATATACCTCTGCCAGTTTTCTTATTATGACGCCATCAAGTCCGCATTCCTCTTTAAGTTCCCTGATTGCAGTCTGTTCGGGAGTTTCACCATCTTCGATTCCACCACCGGGAATTGAGTAAAAAGTTCTGCCTTCATAACACAGTTTTTCCATAAGAATTTTCTTGTCTCTTATAACAAATACAACGCTTCTATTTCTCATAGCAA
>JAZQNM010000023.1:0-17438 GCA_045627305.1 Lachnospiraceae bacterium | reverse complement strand
ACTGGTAAAAATCCCTGTTTTGGGTTAGAATAATCTCGTGTTATGTGGTTCATTGGTAAGACTATTATAACACAAAAAAGGCTACCTGGGTTCGCCCAGATAGCCTCTTTTTGTTCATGGGGTTATTTCACAGCCCCCTTTCTTTATATCATAGAAAATTGCGTTGCATTTCCTATGATATAAAAAACGCTCCGCTAAGGAAGCACACGCCTGTGCAGAGGAACTATGTCGCACAAGGCGCACAGACGGCGCGAGCATATCGCAAGCGATATGCTTTGTTCTTTATCAATTACTCTAAACTATTCCAAACCAGTTTGCTTTTCAATCAGTCTTCGGTCGGATATCCGCATTCCGGACAGAATCGGATGCCTTCCGGAAGCGGTGCCCCACACAGAACACAATAATCCTTCTTGGGCTTCTTACCCTTTTTCTCAGTCTCCTTCGATTCATCCGAATCTCTCTTTATTGTTTTAGCACGGAAGAACTCCGGTCCTGCATATACGCACATCATTCTACTCTGTGAATCCTTCTTCCTTCCGGCTTTTAATGCATCCTGTCCGGCAGAAATACTGACATCCTCCGTTTCCATATTGCACATGGGATACTGCTCATTCTCCGCTACAAAACTGTCCTCTTTTAACTTACCCAGTACATCAGACAACGCCGCAAAGTCCTGAAGGGTAAGCGTCTCTCCCCGAACAGTCTGGGAAAATCCAATCTCAGACAAAGCCTCACTGACTTCCTCTTTTGTATAATCAAGCTCCGCAGCATTCGTTAATCCGTTAATCAGTGTCTTACGGCGCTGATTGAAGGATGCACGAATCAGGGAGAACATAAGCTTTTCATCATTTACCGTAACAGGAGGTTTCTCGTGTAAGGTAAGACGAATGACTGCTGAGCCAACATTCGGCCTGGGCATAAAACAGTTCGGTGGCACATTTGCAGCAAGATAAGGCTCGGCATAATACTGAACCGCCAAAGAAAGAGCTCCATAATCCTTCGAGCCGGGACCGGTTTCAATACGGTCCGCAACTTCCTTCTGAATCATAACTGTAATACTCGTAATCGTGAGGCGGTCCTCAAGAAGTTTCATCAGAATGGGTGTCGTAATATAATAAGGCAGATTGGCCACAACCTTCACGGGTCGGAAACCATATTCGAATATGATATCCGCCAGATTCAGTTTCATAACATCACCGTGAATGATGCGCAGGTTGTCATATTCCTTGCAGGTATCATTCTGTAAAATCGGAATCAGGTTGCTGTCGATTTCAATAGCAACCACATCACCTGCTTCCTCACAAAGGCGCTGCGTCATCGTTCCGATTCCGGGACCGATTTCCAGCACAACGTCCTCTTTGGTAATCTCTGCCGCAGAAACGATCTTATCAACAACATGGCTATCAATTAAGAAGTTCTGGCCGAACTTCTTCTGAAAGTTGAAATTATATTTCTGCAGGATTGCAATGGTTTCTTTTGGATCACTCAGATATGCCATATTTTTCTCCGACTGATGAAATATTCTTATGACTAAAGAATAACATCTCTATCGTCATTGTTCAACCGTTCTTTAATAGCTTTCTTGCATTTGCCGAAGTGATACGGATAACATCCTCTCCGGATACACCCTTAATCTCCGCAATCTTTGCAACCACGTAAGAAAGATTTGAGGAATCATTTCTTTCACCACGATGCGGAACGGGTGCCAGATAAGGCGAATCGGTTTCCAAAACAAGTGCTTCAAGTGGAATCGCCGAAACAACATCCGGAAGCTTGCGTGCGTTCTTAAATGTCAGCACCCCACCGATTCCGAGCAGATACCCCATAGAAACATATTCCTTTGCCATCTCAACAGAATAGGCATAGCAGTGGATGATTCCCGGAATGCAGTCTTTATTGAGAAGTTTTGTATGTTCCCGCATCAATTGCATCGTGTCCTCTGCTGCGTCACGAGAATGGATGAACACCGGCATCTGCAGTTCCCGTGCAAGCTCGAGCTGCTTTTGGAAGCATTCCTTCTGCGCTACTTTCTCGGCCTCAATTTCTTCGTCAGTCATCTCTTCGAAAAAAGCATAGTCAAGGCCGATTTCACCGATAGCTACAACCTTGGCGTTGCCTGCCATTTTCCGTAATCCCGCAATCTCTCTCTCGCCAAAGTCACGGCAATCGTCCGGGTGAACGCCTACGGAAGCATATATCAATGGATAGTGCTCAGCCAGTTTCACGCTGTTCCTGCTGCCATCCATACTTGCTCCGACGTTGATAATCGTATCAACACCACGGCTCTCCATAGATTGTAAAAGTGCATCGCGGTCCTCATCGAAGCGTTCATCATCATAATGCGCATGTGTGTCAAATATCATAATCTCACCTTAAGCAGTAACATTCAAATGGTATCTTTCGTCATAATAATCATACATCGTGTTAAATTCCACATTGCCACACTTCACACCATTCAGGTATTCATGCGTATCAAAACTGCCTCTTTGCAGTTCGATAACCGCAACCGCGATGTTGGAGCAGTGGTCGGAAATTCTCTGATAATGATTCAAAATGTCGGAAAGGATAAATCCCATCTCAAGCGTACAGCCACCGCGCTGCAATCTGGCAAAATGGCTTGTCTTAATCTCTCCCGTAAGTTTATCTATTACCTGCTCAAGAGGCTCAACTCTTGCTGCAAGATCAAGGTCTACATTCTCATAGGCATCGTCGGTCATAATTAATATCTCGGTTATTGCATCGGTCAGAACTCTAAGCTCGGCCTTGGCTGCAGTTGTGAAACTGAGTCCCTTTTCATTCATTTCAGATGCGGCATAGAATAGATTCACGGCATGGTCGCCGAGTCTTTCGAAATCTCCGATTGCATGAAGCATTTTGGAAATAACACGGCCGTCCTGGTCCGAAATGGACATCATGGAAAGCTGTACCAGATAGGTTCCAAGACGATCCTCATAGCGGTCCAGCTTGTCCTCAACCGCTTTAATCTTGCATACCGCCGCTTCGTCAAAATCATCAAACAGTTTGATGGCATCTAAAAGATTTTCTCTGGCAAGATGTGCCATCTGATTTGCAATAATATTACACTCTGCTACCGCTATGGACGGGGAGCGAAGGATACGCTCATCGAGCCATTGCAAATCATCCTCGTCAGCCTTTTCATTTGGCTTTCCATCCTTGACAAGGAACTCCGTAAAGCGGACAAGCGGTTTCGTAAACGGAATCAGAAGAATAGTGGTCAAAACATTGAATATCGTATGGACAGCAGCAATACCGACACCGCTGACCTGTTTATTTACCAAGTTTTCAAAGAACATCGGGCTAAGAATCACGAACACGGTCAACCAGAAAATGGCGCCGATAATCTTAATGGAAATATGAACCACTGCAACTCTTTTCGCCCTTGTTTCCGTTCCGATACAGGAAATCAGGGAAGTTGCACAGGTACCGATGTTCAGACCCATAATAATCGGCACTGCCATCTGATAGGTAATACCGGTTCCGGCAAGTGCAATCAGAATTGCGATTGTTGCTGCAGAACTCTGAATAATCGCGGTAAGCACAAGACCGATTAACAGACCGAAGAGCGGATTCGTGAATTTACACAGCACATCCTCAAACCAAGGTTGCGAAGCAATCGGGCTTACGGAATCCTTCATCATCGTCATACCATGCATCAAAACGGCAAATCCGACAAATACCGTACCAATGCTTTTCTTGCGGTCACTCTTACTGAACATTAGGAAACCAATACCGATTAATGCAAGAATCGGGGAGAATACCTCAGGCTTCAGAATCGCAAGATACCAATGTGTGGAATTGATTCCCGAAAGAGAGAGCAACCATCCGGTAAAGGTTGTTCCGATATTTGCGCCAAAAATAACGCTGATGGTCTGCTCAAACTTCATAATTCCCGAGTTAACAAGACCAACCAGCATAACCGTTGTTGCAGACGAGGATTGCATTGCCACGGTGATACCGGCACCAAGGGCAATGGATACCCATTTGTTCGCAGTCATCTTTCGGAGCATTTTCTCCAATTTACCGCCGGCCATCTTCTCCAGTGCCCCGGACATAACCTTCATACCAAACAGGAAGAACACAAGGCCGCCAATCAGCTCCACTGCAGTCTCTAACACATTCATATATTCTCCGTTTCCGAACCCACTATGGTCAAAAGAGTTTATAAGATATTACCCATAATAATTGTAGCAAATATGAGGTAAAATAAGCATTCGCATTTGCGTTAAAGTTTTGTAAAACCATGATGCTTGGGGACGGGGGTGAAGATATCATTTTGATATGTAGGGACGGGCCTTATCGCAAAAAATCGGGCCTTGTGTATCATTTTTTACGTAAAATCATACACAAGGCCCGTCCCTACATATCAAAATGATATCTTCACCCCCGTCCCCAAGCTACATAGTGGGAAAATGCAAGGTTATCGTAGTGCCTTTGCCAAGATCGCTGGAAATATCCACGGTCGCACCATGATAGGATGCGCCGTGTTTTACAATGGAAAGACCAAGTCCGGTTCCTCCCACTTCCTTCGAATGGCTCTTGTCCACACGGTAAAATCTTTCGAACACTCTCGACAAATCAGCTTTCGGAATTCCAATTCCGGTATCACTTACCGTAAGGACCGTTCCGTCCTTCTCCGCCGCAACGGTAACCGTCACGGTACCATTATCCGTATTGTATTTGACCGCATTATCGACAAGGTTATAAACCATCTCACTGATAATCTGGTCAACACCGATTATCTTCTCATAAGAGCCCTCAAGTTTCAGCGTCACATTCTTTTTAGTTGCCGGCTCTGTAAGAAGTTCTATCGTTTCACGGCAAAGCTCATAAAGGTTGATCTCCTCCTTCTTCGCCTCAATCTCATGGTCATCCAGCTGAGACAGACGGATGATATCGCCGACAAGCGTAACCAGACGACTTGCTTCATCATATATCTTCCCGGCAAAACGGCTGACATCCTCTTCCTCGGCTATTCCATCACGTATAATTTCCGCATAACCAGATATCGATGTGAGTGGCGTTTTCAACTCATGAGACACATTCGCCGTAAACTCCCGACGCATCCGGTCCTGCTTCTCGTGTTCCTCCTTGAGCTCCGTCATCTTCTTTGTAAGCTCACGATTCTGTTCATTAATTCTCTGCACAAGCGGTCCCAGTTCAGGATAAGTGTCACGCTCCAAGGGAGTGGCAACATCCAAACTGTTAATCGGCTTGATAATATTGTCGCTGACATGATTTGCAATGATGAAGGACAGGACAAATACGACCGTCAACAGGCACACCACAGGAAACAGCATGCTGACAAGCATACGCTCGAAGGTTGCCGCTGCGGAAGCAAGACGCAAAACCGTTCCGTCATTTAACCGTTTTGCATAATAATAGGTTGGCTCCTTCTGGTCCTCGGAATAACGGGTCGATTCTCCCTCACCCATCTCCAGTGCCAGTTTGAATTCCTTTCGGTCTGCATGATTAGTATCCAAGGAGGCATCTGCCATACTGTCATAAAGCACACTGCCTTCAGCAGATAAAAGCGTCAATCGAAAATGCTCACTGTTCTTCGTCTGCGCAATGCTTTCCGGCAATCCTGCCGTTCCTTCCTTCTCAATCAATGACGCAAGAAATGAAGCCTCCGTGCGAAATTCCTCTCGCTTCGCATTAAAACTCACACGATAGGCCACTACGGAAGTAATCAGCATGGCAATGACAAATACCACAAGGGTCATTAAAAACAGTGTCAGAAAAAGTCTTCGCTTCATACATCTCTCCGTTCAGGATTGAATCCATCCATCAGGACGGTGTTCCAATATACTATTCTTTCTCCTCCGTCGGATGAATACAATATCCGACACCTCGAATCGTTTCCACATAGCTTCCGGCAATTCCAAGCTTCTGGCGAAGCGTACGGATGTGAACATCCACGGTACGGCTTTCTCCTTCAAAAGCGTAGCCCCATACCTCGCTTAACAGTCTTTCCCTCGTTACAACAGATTCCCCGTTCTTCATCAAAAGAACAAGAATATCGTATTCCTTTTTTGTAAGCTGAACCTGCTCGCCATCAACAATAACCTTATGTGCATCATCCAGAACCGTAAGTCTTCCAATGGAGTATTCCGTTGCCCGTGCATCAGTCTGGGAACGCCTTAACAGTGCCCGAACCCTTGCCACAAGTTCCATCATTCCAAATGGCTTCGTAACATAATCGTCAGCTCCCATATCAAGTCCGGTAACCTTGTCAAACTCACTTGCCTTTGCGGAAAGCATCATCACAGGTGTTTTGGAGGTTTCCTTTCGTTCTCTCAGCTTTCGCAGTACGGAAAGAC
Source organism: Lachnospiraceae bacterium (assembly GCA_045627305.1). Taxonomy (GTDB): domain Bacteria; phylum Bacillota; class Clostridia; order Lachnospirales; family Lachnospiraceae; genus ISDg. Next base: position 11,097 of record JAZQNM010000023.1, on the reverse strand, counting down.
CATCCTCCTCGGGCAGCATAATATCCAAGATCACCATTGCGGGAATCATCTCCCCCATGGCAGCAAAAAAATCCGAAGGCTTCCCAAAGCCCTTCGCATCAATTCCGGACCGATTCAAAGTATAGATTACAAGTTCACGGATGTTGTCATCATCTTCAACCAGATAAACCATCGCATATCCTTTCGTATATGAAATACTGCATTCCTAAGGACCAATATCCTACGGGTTATCCCCCGCTTTTCTTCCTTTCAACCATTATACCAACAAATATAAGGGATTTCCACCATTTTTCCTTTTCATTTTCCGCAGAATCGGCTATACTGAAAACGGTTGACCGTCTAATGGCAACCGCGTCATATGAAGAATCGGAGACAGGCGATTATGAAGAAGCTATTGCGATTTATGAAAGGATACCGGCTGCGGGCACTTCTTGCTCCTCTTTTTAAGCTTTTGGAAGCTTCCATGGAGCTGTGCGTACCGCTCATTGTAAAATCCATTATCGATAAAGGCTTTCCTGCCGGAGATAAGCCCTATATCATAAAAATGGTCCTCGTTATGTTTGCTTTCGGTGTGTTCGGCTATGGCTTTGCCCTTCTGGCACAGTTTTTCGCTGCCAAGGTTGCAACCTCCTTCTCCGGTCGCATACGCCACTCCCTTTTTGAGCATATTCAGACGCTTTCTTATGCGGATGTGGATAAACTTGGGACCTCCACACTCATCACACGAATGACCAGCGACACGAACCAAATTCAAAGTGGTGTGAATTTAGCGCTTCGTCTGCTGCTTCGTTCCCCATTCATCGTATTTGGCGCAATGGTTATGGCCTTTTATGTGGATGCCAAAGCCGCCCTTGTCTTTGTTGTCATAATCCCGGTTCTTTGCATCATTGTATTTGGCATTATGTTGCTTACCATTCCGCTTCAGAAGAAAGTGCAGAGCAAGCTTGACTCTGTTGTGCAAAAGACCCGCGAGCATTTAAGCGGCGTTCGCATTCTTCGTGCCTTTTGCAAGGAAAATGAAGAGGTTTCCTCCTTCAACAGTCGCCATGACGAACTGACCAAGGAACAACTTCATGTCGGACGCATCTCTGCCTTAATGAACCCGATTACTTATGTTCTGATTAACCTCGCAATTCTTTTTCTGATTTATGTCGGTGCCATTCGTGTTAACAAAGGTGCCCTGACACAAGGTGATGTGATTGCACTTTATAATTATATGTCGCAGATTCTGGTCGAACTGATTAAGATGGCCAATCTGATTATCACACTGACAAAGGCAATCGCCAGTGCCAACCGTGTACAGAACGTCTTCGAAATCAGCAATTCGATGTCTGACGGTACGGTAACCGAGGGACTTTCCGATGCCCCTGCCATTGAATTTCGCAATGTTTCCTTCCGCTATGCGGGTTCCTCAGATGAAATGCTTTCGGATATCAGTTTCAAACTGATGCCGGGTGAATCACTAGGCATCATTGGCGGTACCGGTTCCGGCAAATCCACTCTTGCCAATCTGGTCTCCCGTTATTATGACGCAAGCTCCGGTAGTATTTTCTTTGAGGGTGTGCCAATCAGCGATTGGAAACTCTCCACCTTACGTAAAAAGATTGGTGATGTACCGCAGAAGGCCGTCCTGTTCTCCGGTACTGTACGCAGTAATCTTTTATGGGGAAGTGACGATGCCTCCGAAGAGGAACTGTGGAATGCTCTTTCTGTTGCTCAGGCTGAAGGCTTTGTTCGGGAAAAAGAGGGCGCACTTGATACTCCGGTAACTGCAGGCGGAACCAATTTCTCCGGTGGTCAGCGTCAGCGTCTTACCATTGCCCGTGCAATCGTCGGCTCACCAAGTGTACTGATTCTGGATGACAGTTCTTCCGCACTCGATTATGCTACCGACGCGGAACTCAGAAAAAGTCTGTCCGAACTTCCCTTCAAACCGAGTCGGATTATTGTATCACAACGCACGGTATCCATTGCGAACTGCAATCACATTCTAGTACTGGATGACGGTGTTGCGGTTGGTTACGGCACCCATGACGTGCTTTTAAAATCATGCCCCATCTACAAGGAAATCTATGATTCGCAGTATGGCAATGCGAAGAATGGAGGTGTGGCATGAAGAAGAAAACCATCCGTCAACTCCTGCACTATCTTGGTCACCACAAGCTGTTCCTTGCATTCTCGCTTATACTTTCTGCCGTGTCCGTAATCTGCTCGCTTTATGTTCCGATATTAATCGGTGATTCCATCGATGCTATCATCAAAGCCGGAGAAGTCAATTTCGACATTCTGAAAAAGCTTCTGCCAACAGCAGCCGGACTAATCGGAATATCGGCTCTTGCTTCCTGGCTGAATGCTACCATCAACAACTCGATTTCCTTCCGAATCGTCCGCGAAATCCGTGCTGAGGCCTTTCAGAAGATTACAAAAGTACCTGTATCCTATATCGATTCCCACAAATCCGGCGAAATCGTCAGCAGAATGATTGCCGATGTGGACCAGCTTTCCGATGGACTCCTCCTCGGATTCAGCCAGTTTTTCACCGGAGTTGTTACCATTGTCGGCACGCTTTTCTGTATGCTTATGAAGAGCCCGCTGATTGCTCTCATCGTCGTAGTTTTGACACCGCTTTCACTGCTACTTGCAAAGTTCATTGCAAGCCGTACCTATCATATGACGAAGAAACAGGCCGAAGTGCGTGGCGAGCAGACCGGTATGATTGATGAAATGATTGGAAACCAGAAGCTCGTGACCGCATTTGCCCATGAAACGGAAGCACTGGCACAGTTTGACGAGGTAAATGAACGCCTTACCGATGCTTCGCTTCGTGCCACCTTCTTCTCCTCCCTTGTCAACCCGAGCACGCGACTTATTAATAACGCAATCTACGCAGTCGTAACACTTGTCGGCTCTTTCTTGGTAATCGGCAGTCGCCTTTCCGTAGGAAGCCTTACCACACTGCTCGGTTATGCCGGACAGTATGCGAAACCCTTCAATGAGATTTCCGAAGTTATTACTGAACTTCAGAATGCACTTGCCTGCGCTGCACGCGTATTTGACTTAATTGACTACGAATGGACCGATCCCATGGAGGAAAATGTAACTGATTTCGAGCCGGAAGGCAATGTGAAGGCAGAACATGTGGCATTTTCCTACAGTGAAGACCATCCGCTGATTAAAGACCTGAACATTGATGTAAAGAGCGGTGCAACCATCGCACTCGTCGGTCCGACAGGATGCGGCAAAACGACCCTGATTAATCTGCTGATGCGTTTCTACGATGTCAAATCAGGCGTCCTCTCGGTTGACGGAGTCGATATCCGCAAGGTCCCGAAATCCATGATCCGAAAGAAATTCGGTATGGTTTTGCAGGATACATGGCTGATGAAGGGAACCATACGTGAGAATATCTGTATGGGCAAGCCGGAAGCAACCGACGATGAAATGATTGCTGCTGCCAAGGCTTCTCATGCGCATAGTTTTATCCGCCGTCTTCCAAACGGATACGATACAATGCTTTCCGCAGGCGGTGAGGAACTTTCTGCGGGACAGAAACAACTTCTGTGCATCGCCCGTGTTATGCTCTGTCTGCCGCCAATGCTGATTCTTGATGAAGCAACTTCCTCAATTGATACAAGAACCGAACTGAAGATTCAGGATGCTTTCACGAAAATGATGTCGGGCAGAACCACATTTATCGTAGCGCACCGACTCTCTACAATTCAGAATGCAGATTGCATCCTCGTTATGAAGGATGGTGATATCATCGAACAGGGACGTCACGACGAGTTGATGGCACAAGGCGGCTTCTATAAAGAACTTGTGCTTGCAGGACAGAATAATACCGCAGAAACTGTATGAAAATCCGAAATCTGCCCGTGACCGAAGCTGCTTATTCCCTTGAAGGGTTGAGTTTCCTTATATTATCGCATATAATAGAAAGCAAATTAAAAGGAGGTGGGCCTTTTGACTTCTAAAACCCGTACTGTCATTGCCGTCACTTCGCTGATTGGCATCATCGTTTTACTGGCATTTGTCAGTAAATTCAATAAAGGAAAGCCGGCAGATATTCCGGTAACGCCGACACAGAGTGCTACTGCCACTCCTGTCCCGAATACCCCGACTGCCGTTCCGACCGAAGCCGTGGACAATACCCCGTCCGTGACTCCAACTTTGGCTCCTGATGTTACACCGACGGTGGCTCCAACGGAAGCACCAACCAACACACCAACTCCCGAGCCGACTCCGACCGAGGTTCCGACTCCGGAGGCTACACCGACTCCGACTATGGCACCTACCCCGACAGCAGGTCTGACTCCTACGGTTAATCCGGAATACGCACAGGCGGCACAGGCAATTCTCGCCGGAATGACCACCGACGAGAAAATCTACCAGTTGTTCCTCGTTACACCCGAACAGCTTACCGGGGTATCTCCTGTTACTAACGCCTACGACCGTTCCAAAAACGCCATTCAGAGTAAGCCCGTCGGCGGCTTGATTTACAGTTCCAAGAATGTGAAAGACCGCACACAGTTGTCAAATCTTCTGACGAACAGCCAGAAGTATTCCAAATTCGGTCTGTTCCTTGCCATCAATGATGCAACCGGTTCTGTTACCGCTCCTGCCGGGACAGAAAAGATTAGCAGCCTGTCCGACATTGGCGCAACCAATGATACCGGAAAGGCACAAAGCGCTGCCGAGGCACTTGGCAAGGATCTTCGTTCCTTCGGCTTTAATCTGAATCTTGCTCCGGTCGCAGATATCGCTTCCGAAGCTTCCAATCTCGGTTCCACATCCTTCGGTTCTGATCGAAATGTTGTTCCGGCAATGGTTGAGGCTTATGTGAAGGGAAGCCTGAATGTTGGTATGCCTTGCGTGCTGTCGCATTTCCCTGTACCGACAAGCGGCCAAAGCTCCAAGTCTTTAGCAAGTCTGCAGACCTGTGAGCTTACCAGTTTTCTGACCGGTATCGATGCCGGAGCCTCCATCGTTATGGTTGGCCATGCAGATATGACCGCCATCTCTGATAAAGGACTTCCCGCATGTCTGAATCCTGACATTGTGAACGGACTTCTCCGTAGCGACCTTGAATTCAGCGGTGTTGTAATGACCGATGCATTAGACAACGGAGTTATCACGGGCAAATACAAAAACGGTCAGGCTGCAGTTCTTGCATTACAGGCCGGTGCTGACCTTCTGTATCGTCCTGAAAATCTCGATGCTGCGGTAAATGCGATTAAGGCCGCATTAAAGGACGGAACGCTTACCGAAGAACGTCTCAATGAAAGTGTTCTCAGAATTCTCGCAATGAAGGTCCAGTTCGGCATTGCAAAGAAATAGGCGACAATTATAAATTTTGGGTAGGTTTAGATTTTTTCACATTTTACTTGATTATTTCTTTTATGAATGATATTCTATTGCAGTATTTACCCACAAATAGCAGGTTCTGCCTTGGGTGGTAGGACCTGTTTTTTAGAAAGGATGAGTTTATTATGAGTCAGGAAGAAATGAATGAACAGACTACCGACAACGGCGGTGTACTTGCCGTATGTCCCAAAAAGAAAAAGGACAAATCCCCTGTAGTCTTCTATAAGGACAGAATGACCTTCAAGGGCGAAACGATTCTGTTTAGCGATATTGATTCCGTCTGTATGAATAGCGATCATACCGTCTACAATGTTTTATTTGAATATTATTCCGCATATGTAAAGTTCCGTCTTAAAGACGGCCGTAAGTTGAAGTGGTCCTTAACCGGATTCGGTGCCTTCGGTCTTGGCAGAATCAAGACAAAGAAAGAATACTACCATCTTATGGCTGAAGCTTCCATAGCAACCATAGCAAGAATTCTTGCAGCCTCCTATATCAACCAGATTAAGTTAGGCGGTAGCATCACCATCGCAAATATTACAATCTCCCCCAGTGAGATTTCCGGAAAGCACGGGATTGGTCGCAAGGTTAAAACGCTTCCATTGTCTGATATATACAAAGCTGACATCTGCAAGGGAAATCTGTACATCTATGGCCAGGACGGAAAAGCTGTCTTCAATTGCATTCAGCTTTCCTATGACAACGCAATCTGTCTTCTCTATATAATCAATTCGTTGGTCGCCAAGACTGAAGAATGATGCACGGGGAATGTTGTCCCCGTCCCCAAGATAACAAAAGCCTCACACCAAAACGGTGTGAGGCTTTCTTATTCTTCAAATATATTATTTACCAATGATTACCTGCCATACGTTCTTCAGGCTGACCTTCTGGCCGGTGTGAAGCATAAGTCCGCGATAGATGCGGGCTGCCAGGAATATCAGAAGAAGTGCTACCGCAACTACTCCAAGACCACACAACAGACCTAAAAGGATGCTGATATTACCTGTAATAACATCAACCGGAACGCAGAACGGTGCCGAAAGCGGAATGTATCTGCAGATTCTCAGAGTATCCTCATTACCGGATACAGATGCAATGTACGGTATCAACCAGAATATAAGAAGCGGGAATATGAATGCAGAATTCGCCGAAGATGTTTCCTCAGGCTTTGAAACAAAGCTTCCACCAATCGCCGCCAATGCAAAGTAGATGAATATACCAAAGCAGAACACAATAATACCGATTACAATGGCTGCAGGTGACAATGCACTTTCTCCGATAAAACTACGAAGATAGGTAATAGCATTATGGAGCTTGTTCGTGAAATCATCTGCGTATACCATTTTCCCGACTACATTTCCAAGAAGTAAGCCAACGATAGCTGATACTATCCAAAGGAAGAACTGTCCAATTGCAAGCACAGTAATCGCTAATGTTTTTCCAAGAATCAACGCATTGGGTTCAACCGATACAAGCATGGTTTCCATCAGCTTGGAGGTCTTCTCTACGGACACTTCCTTGCAGACAGTCTGACCGTGCAGGAGAATCATCATATACATTACCAGTCCAAGGATTGCCGGAAGAATAGTTCTGATAATGGAATTCAGCATACTGACGTCATCATCAACCGTGATACTCTTCGTACTCGGGGAAATCGAGATAAATGCAATCGTTTCATCCGTCATATCCACGGAGCGGTAAACCGCATTCTTAACCTCAGCGGAAATATCATCGCCGACACTGACTGCCTCATCCTTTGACACCTTTGAATCTACCGGAATCTTCATTCTGGTCACATACTGTGTCTTTCCATCCTTTTCGGTTTTCTCAATAACTGCAAGAATATAATCCTCTTTATCGGAAATCTGAGCAAATGCGTCATCCTCTTCGCCTTCTACCATTACGAAATCCCAAAGAGGCATAATCTCGTTGCCTTCCTCATCCTTTTCCGGTTTCGGAATAACATCCTTTAAATCCGTTGTGTTCAATATGCTTACGGTACCAATCTTCTCAATTTCTTCAGGTTCCTCTTCCTTTTTCGAAGACGGCTTACCGGTGAAAAATGTCAGGCAGAATCCACCTGCCAGAAGAAGCACCGCAAAAATAATACTAACCTTTGCAAAGCCATTTCGGCCGAGGTACTGCTTGGAAGTAAATCGGAATACGGAATTTGTTCCATTCATATTCTTCATACTGTCTTACCTCCCTTCGCCTGCTTTATGAACTTAACGAGTTCCTTCGGCTTAATGGTTGCACCGTTATACAAAATCAAAAGTTCATAGATTCGTGCAGCGGCGAACATAATAACAATATCCATTACAAACAGAATTGCTACAGATAAAGCCTTTACCCACCATGTTCCTACGCCAATCAGACAGATTCCCGGAAGCAGGAACGGGGAAGAAACCGGAAGGAGCACCGCAACATAAAACAACGGGCTCGTCAGAGTCTTCTGCATGGACATTGCTGCAAACATAGCAAGATAAACTCCAATAATGGAAATAACGGTCAACATGGAAAGACTTTCCTGAAGTTCCTCCATCTTGGAAACCATAGAACCGCACAAGCCTGCCACAAATCCATACAACATAACACCAAGTGCAACCACAACAAGGGAAATGATGACGTTAGGAATGGTGATATTGCTGAACAAATCTGCAGGAAGCTTGTTCTTCAAAATATTCTCTCCCATAAACTGTGCGGTAAGAATATTGGAAAGCAGTGCCAATACAACCGATAAACCAAGCTGAATTACAGTGGAAAGCACCTGTGCAACAACCTTACCAAATACAAGCGCCATCGGTCTGACGGATGTCAGAAGGTACTCCATAACCTTTGTTGATTTATCCATGGCAACTGCCGTTGCAACCTGTGTGGAAGACGTAATGCAAATCATCATAATGATGAACATAACCACATAGGTAATCCAGTACTTGGTTTCGGAAATATGCGCCTTCTCAGAAATGAATTCGCCATTCTCCTGTTCCATTAACGCTACAACATCATAGGTGCACTCCATCGCCTTCAGCTGTTCCTCACCCATATCGGTTGCTTCGTATTTGAATTCGTTAAATTCTTCTACAAGAAGGCTGCCGATGTAATCGCATTCAGTCTCTGTTACATCAGACTCGATTGCACGTACAATGTTAAAGCTCACACCGCTTACAGCATCCATTCCAATGTGAATCATAATGCTGGACGGTTCCTCGTCAACCCGGTCTGCCAAGTCCTTGTATTCTATGCCGCGAATCTTCTCCACGGTAACATCTTTAAAAATATCTTCTTTTTTGAAAGCTGCTGCGTCAAAGCCCAAATCCGTGAACATTACTTCATCGAGGACATAGGCCTTCTCCACTTTGACTTCTTCGATATTGTATTCCTTTTCCTCCTTCGGCTTACTGATGATTGCCATAACAGGTACCATCAAAAAGCAAATCGCCCAAGAAATAATCATAAAAATTAAGAATGAGCGGTTCTTCCAGGTTTCAGTAAGAGTGAATCGGAATACATTCTTCCATCCGCGAAACTCACTCTTTCTCATCGGTTACACCTTCCTCTGCTCTTTCTTCATCATCGCCCGAAACCTTTTCAACGAAAATCTCATGAAGGCTGGGCTCACGAAGTTCGAAACGGATAATGGTAACATCCGCATCAATCAGTTTCTTCAAAAACTGCATAGCCTGCGTCTCACCGGTTACGCGCAAATGATACTCACTCGGAAGTTTCTCAACAATCGGAAGGCCTTCCTTCTCAATCAGGCTGGCAATATCGCCTTCGCATTTTACGAAAAGGTTTACACGGCCGTAGCTCTTCTTAATCTCATCAAGCTTACCCTGCAAAACCGTCTTGCCGTGATTCAGAATCGTGATATCGGTACAGAACTCCTCAATTGTAGGCATCTGATGGCTGGACATAATTACATACTTGTCCTTCGCAATCTCCTCACGAATAACTTCCTTGAAGAGGTCGGTGTTAACGGGGTCAAGACCACTCATAGGCTCATCAAGCACGATGAACTCAGGGTCGGAAATCAGTGCCGCCATCAACTGAATCTTCTGCTGATTACCTTTACTGAGCTGGTCGGCAAGCTTCGGCTTCGGTGCCTTACCCTTTGCAGTCTTTTGGGGGAAGAGGTATTCATCCAACTCCAGTCTCTGTGACCAATGCTTAATTCTTTCCATCGCATCGCTCTTTGATACACCCTTCAGTTTTGCAAAATAAAGGAGCTGATCAATCAGAGAATACTTCGGATACAAGCCTCTTTCCTCGGCAAGATAACCGATATTCATATTAGCCGGTTCCATTTCCTTTCCGTTATAGAACACTTCTCCGCCATCCTTTTTAAGCATGCCGAGAATCATTCTAAGGGATGTTGTCTTACCTGCACCGTTAGTACCAAGAAGCGCATATACGCCCGGCTGGTCCATCTTCAGATTCAGGTGGTCTACTACGACTTTATCGCCATAGGATTTGACCAAATCGCGAACTTCAAAACTCATATTATTCTCCATTCCGCCGTTAGTTATACGGCAAATATATTGAGGGGAGTTATTCACGGTATCCCCATACCGTGCGGTTATACTCCCAAGAACTCACATATTCATTTCAACGGAATCCAACATTACGGTAAATGGTCCGTCATTAATCAGGGAAACCTTCATATCTGCACCGAATTCTCCGGTCTCCACCTTTAGATTATAATCACTGCGCAGTTTTTCCACGAAGTATGTATAGATCTCCTCTGCATGTGCAGGACTTCCTGCTGCCACAAAGGACGGCCGGTTCCCTTTCCTGCAATCCGCATAGAGCGTAAACTGTGAAACAACCAGAACTTCTCCTGAAACATCCGCAAGCGACAGGTTTGTCTTTCCGTTCTCATCCTCGAAGATACGAAGCTTTACCAGCTTGGCCATCATCTTATCGGCCGTCTCCGTTGTATCTGCGTCACAGGCGCCAAGAAGAACGAGATAGCCCTTTCCGACAGCACCGATTACATTACCGTCAACAGCTACCGAAGCGCTTTGTACTCTTTGAACAAGAAGTTTCATTTTATGCCTCCGCGTAAATTGCTTTTACCATATTATATCAGGAAAATGCTTTTGTCAACCCTGTTTTCTTTGCATTTTCCTTGCCGAACATGCTGCAGGCAAATATAATATATATCTTCTTCTTATTATTCTCTTTCTTCATCGTCTTCTCCTTCACCGGGAACATATTCAAAAATCTCTTCGACCGTCGCGCTGCACTTCTTCGCAATCTTTAAGGCAAGCGTAACCGACGGATTGTAATCACCGCGTTCGATCTGACTGATTGTCTGCCGGCTCGTTCCTACAAGCGCGCCCATTTCCTGCTGGTTCACGCCGAGCTTTGCACGATATTCTTTCAAGTGATTCGTTAAGGGCATATCGGATTCCTGCCTTCCTTTCTGTCACTATATTATTGATTCTCACAAATGAGTCATTCCCCAATCTTAATTGTAATTCAAAAATCCATACCTAATCTTTGAATTGGGTCAAGTTTATTAGTAAATATAGGTTGAGAAAGCGGTATGGACTTTCTCTTACAAAGAGGATCTGTTAGTTTCAGGTCTTCTTTTTTATATGTTAAAATATCGAGGCTAGCGGCATGAAAGGAGCTACTATGTCTAAATATTTGACTTTTGATGAAAGACTTGAGATTCAGAAAGGTCTTAAATATCAAATGTCTTTCGGTGAAATCGCTAAGTCTATTGGC
>JAZQNM010000022.1:0-40888 GCA_045627305.1 Lachnospiraceae bacterium | reverse complement strand
CAGCGAAACCTTGGTGTACTGACTCCATTGGAGAAATATGCAATGTATTTTGAAGCAGCATAAAAACTGCCGCCAGACGAACTGACGGCAGCAAAAAAATTTATATTATTTTATTTGTCTACTTGACGGGGAGCAGTTCAATTTCCACACGCCCTTTTTATAAAAATATCAAAACATTAAAACTACTTGTTGTAATTTACAATCTTACCAAAGTCAGGCTTAAGGCTTGCACCACCGATAAGTCCACCATCGATGTCAGGCATAGCAAGAAGCTCTGCACAGTTGCCTGCATTCATGGAGCCACCATACTGGATGCGAACCTTTGCTGCAGTATCGGTATCATAAAGCTCAGCGATGTAATCACGGATAAGCTTACATACTTCCTCAGCCTGCTCAGCGGTAGCAGTCTCACCGGTACCGATAGCCCAGATAGGCTCATAAGCGATAACAAGGTTCTTAACCTGCTCAGCAGTGATTCCGTCAAGGTCCCACTTAATCTGACGGCAGATCCACTCTTTGTAGGTGCCTGCCTTACGAAGTGCCAAAGACTCACCGCAGCAAAGAATCGGGTTCAAGCCTGCAGCGAAAGCCTTCTTAACCTTCTGGTTCAAAAGGATATCGTTCTCACCGAAGATATCTCTTCTCTCGGAATGTCCGATGATAATATATTCAACACCAGCATCCTTCAACATCGGTGCGGAAATTTCACCGGTAAATGCGCCCTTGTCTTCAATGTAGAAGTTCTCAGCACCAACCTTAACATTGCTGCCCTTTACTGCTGCAACAACCGGTACGATATCGATTGCAGGTACGCAGTAAACAACCTCCACATCATCGTTCTTAACAAGATCCTTCAAAGTTGCGCAAAGTTCAACAGCCTGGCTGGGAGTCATATTCATCTTCCAGTTACCAGCAATAATCTTACGTCTTGCCATGATAGTTTACTCCTTTTAATTCTATAATAGACAAATGTGACATTTGTCATAAATTCCGGGTACCGAAGTACCCGGAACAGTAATTACTGATTGTCAGCAGCATCAACGCCCGGAAGGCCCTTCCCCTCAAGGAACTCAAGGGAAGCACCACCACCGGTGGAGATGTGGCTCATCTTATCTGCAAAACCAAGCTGGTTGCAAGCAGCTGCGGAATCACCGCCACCGATAATGGTGGTAGCATCAGCCTCAGCAAGTGCCTGAGCTACAGCGATGGTACCCTTTGCCAAAACAGGGTTCTCGAAAACACCCATCGGTCCGTTCCAAACAACGGTCTTAGCAGCCTTAGCAGCATCCGAGAAAAGCTTGCAGGTCTTAGGTCCGATATCAAGACCTTCCTTGTCAGCAGGAATCTTATCGGAATCAACATAGGTTACATCGATAGGAGCATCAATCGGATTCGGGAATCCGGCAGCGATACCGGTATCGATCGGAAGAAGAAGGTTCTTGCCGAGTTTCTCAGCCTTAGCCATCATTTCCTTACAGTAATCAATCTTCTCGTCATCTACCAAAGAGTTACCAATCTCATAGCCCTTAGCCTTCAGGAAGGTAAATGCCATACCGCCACCAATGATGAGGGTGTCGCACTTCTCAAGAAGGTTATTGATAACGTTAAGCTTATCAGCAACTTTAGCACCACCAAGAATTGCTACGAAAGGACGAACCGGGTTCTCAACAGCATTGCCAAGGAAGTTGATTTCCTTCTGCATCAGGTAACCAACAGCACAGTTGCCGCCTTTTTCCTTGATGTACTTGGTTACAACTGCAACAGAAGCATGAGCTCTGTGAGCAGAACCGAAAGCATCGCATACATAATCGTCAGCCAAAGCAGCAAGCTCTTCAGCAAACTTCTCACCAGCCTTATTCGGCTTGGTCTCTTCTTCGCCACGGAAACGGGTGTTCTGCAAAAGAACAACATCGCCATCCTTCATGGCAGCTACAGCAGCGGTAGCATCAGCACCGGTAACATTGTAGTCGGAAACAAATACAACAGCCTTACCAAGCTTTTCAGCAAGACGAGCTGCAACAGGTGCAAGGCTCTCGTCCTCGTTAGGGCCATTCTTTACTTTACCAAGATGAGAGCAAAGGATAACCTTAGCACCATCATTGATCAGCTTATTAATAGTAGGAAGGGCAGCTACGATACGGGTTTCATCGGTGATAACGCCAGCCTTAAGCGGAACGTTAAAGTCACAACGAACGAGTACTCTCTTGCCCTTTGCATTAAAATCATCAACAGATTTCTTGTTCAAAGACATGATAGATTCCTCCTGAATTAATACTTTTCATCACCGATTTCGGTCAGTGAAACTGACATATTCCTTTCGAAATCGTGTGCATATTTGACCTTTTTTTGTGAAACAAAAATGAGGTCCGGTCCATATCGGACCGGACCTCATCCGTTTACTGTTTCAATTGAAAACTCTGAAATTAAATCTCAGCGAAGTACTTAATGGTACGTACCATCTGGCTGGTGTAAGAGTTCTCGTTATCATACCAGGAAACAACCTCAACCTGGGTCTTTCCATCCGGAAGAGGGCTAACCATGGTCTGAGTAGCATCGAAGAGAGAACCGAACTTCATACCGATGATATCGGAAGAAACGATCTCTTCAGTGTTGTAACCGAAGGACTCGGTAGCAGCAGCCTTCATTGCAGCGTTAACTTCATCCTTGGTAACGGTCTTGTTAACAACAGCGAAAAGAAGGGTGGTGGAACCGGTAGGGGTAGGAACACGCTGAGCAGCGCCGATGAGCTTGCCGTTCAACTCAGGAATAACAAGACCGATTGCCTTTGCAGCACCGGTGCTGTTAGGAACGATGTTAACAGCGCCTGCACGGCTACGTCTCTTATCACCCTTTCTCTGAGGACCATCAAGAATCATCTGGTCACCGGTGTAAGCGTGAATGGTGCACATAATACCGGACTCGATAGGAGCAAGGTCATTAAGAGCCTTAGCCATAGGAGCCAAGCAGTTTGTTGTACAAGAAGCTGCGGAGATGATGGTATCATCCTTTGTAAGGGTCTTGTGGTTAACGTTGTAAACGATGGTAGGAAGATCGTTGCCTGCAGGAGCAGAAATAACAACCTTCTTAGCGCCGGCATTGATATGAGCCTGAGCCTTTGCCTTAGAGGTGTAGAAACCGGAGCACTCAAGTACTACGTCAACACCAATCTCGCCCCAAGGGCAGTTGTTTGCATCGGGCTCTTTGTAAATCTTAATTGTCTTACCCTTTACGGTAATTGTTCCTGCCTCATCATCAGCGGTTACAGAATCCTCGTCACCGAGAGCAATGTAACGACCCTGAGAAGAGTCATACTTCAAAAGGTGTGCAAGCATGGAAGGTGTGGTAAGATCGTTGATAGCAACAACTTCGTAACCTTCTGCACCAAACATCTGTCTGAAAGCCAGACGACCAATACGGCCAAAACCATTAATAGCTACTTTTACTGCCATGATTTTGTTCCTCCTAATAAATTTTGAATTTATTTTTAAGATAACTCTTAAAATCCACAACCATTTTACTGAATGCGAAAGAAAAATTCAAGTGAAATTTTCCTAAAATTCTTCATTGAATGCATTTTCTACATTTTAGGCAAAAAAACATACCGAAATCACTTCGGTATGTCATATTTGCCGTATAATTATATCATTTTGAGGTGCTACTTTCTTCTACGCTTTGAAATTGAGGTCTGCCAAAACTTTTAAGCGGCAGAACGCGAATCCAAATCTTGCCGATGATATTCTTTTTATGAACCGGACCAAATGAGCGACTGTCCTTACTAATCGCCCTGTTATCACCAAGAATCAGATATTCGTCTTCGGAAAGGCACAACGGCTCTCCGACAAAGCCAATCTTTCCGTGATATCCGCAGGTAGATGAAAACTCCTCCTTCAGAATAATCTCTTCCCCCTGGTATTCTCCGTTTTGGTATCCCGGATACACATGAATTCTCCCCGACTCATCCACGAAGACGGCTTCGCCCGGCAGAGCGATAACCCTTTTGACTACCGTATGGTCTTCTCCGTCAATTTCAGCCACAACCATATCATAACGCTTCGGTGCCTTCCATCTGGTAGCTATTTTAGAAAGAATTACGATGTCATCATTTTGCAGCGTATTTTTCATGGAATCTCCAACTATCTCCTGAGGCGCAATCAGAAAAGTCCAGACAAATAAAGCCGCTGCAATGGCTATCGCACAAAACAAAAGGGTGTCTCTTTTTTTATACACCCTTTTCGTCGATTCTCTATATTGTATGAATTGAAACTTTTCGATAAATTCCTCGTCCGTCTCCTGCTTCTCATCAAAAACAGAGGCAAGTTCGGCGGATTCATCGATTCTGGTCTCGTCTGCCTCTTCGGAATCAGACATAATCAATCCTCGCTCTTCTCTTCGTCCTCATCTTCTTCGGACTCGCCTTCGGATTCTCCTTCACCGAGATCCTCAATTTCACCGTAGCTGCTGGTATAATTGTCATAGATTGAACGAACTTCCTCTTCGCAGGTCACATCATCGGGAAGAATCTTAACCTTTCCCTCATAAACCTCCTGAACAGCGATGGAAAGAGGCTTATTAACCTTAGGATCAACCAAAGGCTTAGAACCCTTGATAATCTGTCTTGCACGCTTAGCGGTAGCAAGTACGATGGAATAACGGCTGTTTACAAGCGGCTCTTCCCCTTCCTCAACATTACTGTTTACAACCTTCATTAAATCGGTATAAGACGGATGAATCATAATAATATCTCCTTTTCCTTACTCTATGTTTTGAATCTGCTCACGAATCTTTTCGATTTCGGTCTTCAGATTAATGGCAATGTTACTTACTTCCATATCATTTGCCTTGGAAAGAATCGTATTGGATTCACGATTCATCTCCTGTGCAATGAAATCCAGTTTACGACCGACATTGTCAGCCACATTCAAGGTTTCTTTCATATTCTTGATATGCGCGCGAAGTCGAACGGTTTCCTCATCCACGCAAATCTTATCGGCGAAAAGAACAAGCTCGGTTGCCAGCACACTCTGGTCAATCTTTGTGTCACCGAGAACCTCCTGAATCTTCGCATTCAGTTTTGCACGATACTCTTCAATAATCTGAGGAGAACGCTTCTCGATAAATGAAACACCTTCCAAAAGTCCATCCAGTTTCTGGCAGATATCCTCCTTCAGATGCTCGCCTTCGGTTATACGTGTCTGAATAAATTTCTCGCACGCACCTCTAACAGCCTTCTCAACAAGCCCCTCGAGTTCCTCTTCTTCACTGCGGGATTCCTCATTCACAATAACATCCTGCATTCTGGCAAGCGAAGATGCGGAAATATCAGGTGAAAGGCCGAAATCCTCAGCCATCTCACGAATGTATCCGACATATGCAGCCGCAATATCACGGTTGTAACGAATACCGGAAACATCCTCTTTCTCCTCTTCGTAAGTAAGAAAGACATCTATCTTACCACGGTTGGCATACTGCTTAATAATACTACGGATTGTAGATTCGAAGAAATTCAGTTTCTTGGGAATGCGAAAAGACATTTCACAATACCGATGATTTACGGATTTCATCTCAACGGTAATCTTCTTACCATTCTCTGACAATTCGTATCGGCCGAAGCCAGTCATACTTTTAATCACTGTTCTGCCTCATTTCGTTTATTTAGCCGTTCACAATCGTCATAAAGACACACTAACGCACTATTGGTTTAGTATAAATCACAACCCGTAAAATGTCAATAACCCACATTTGTCACGGATTTCACACGACACTTGCGGGTTATTTCTATCAAATTATTCCCGATAAATCTTGCTCACACGCATCGAAATATCGCAAATCAATTCATAATTAAAACGTCCGGAAAGACCTGCTACCTCTTCGGCCGAAAGGAATTCACCGTTATCATTTCCGAAAAGCGTAACAATATCTTCCGGTTCTACATCCGGAATATCCGTTACATCCACCATCATCTGATCCATACATACACGACCGAGAATCGGTGCGTACCGGCCGTGAATCAGTACTCTTCCCTTACCCGAAAGCGAACGGGGATAGCCATCACCATATCCGACGGAAACCGTAGCAATCTTTGTTTCGTGTTCTGTCATATAGGTTGCTCCGTAACTGATTCCACAGCCTGCAGGCAATGTCTTCACGTGAATCACATGTGCCTTCCATTCCATAACCGGTACAATATCCATACTGTCCTTGCATACCTCATCGGAAGGATACAATCCATAGGTTATGATACCGCTTCGAACCATTTCATAAGGAGTTTTCTCCAAATCCATAATGGCTGCACTGTTATAGCAGTGACGAATCGGAATCCGCACATTTCTTTCTTCAAGCATTGCGTAAAATGCATCAAACTTGGCAATCTGCTTCTTTGTATATTCCTTGTCCGTTTCATCGGCTTTGGAAAAATGTGTAAACATTCCTTCAATTTCAATGCCCGGAAGCTTTGCTATGGAAGCAACAATATCGGCATTGTCAGTTGTCGGCAGAAAACCGATACGTCCCATTCCGGTATCAACGGCAATATGAATCTTTGCCTTAGTTCCAAGAAGGAGGGCAATCTCAGAAAGTTTGCTTGCCGCATCATAGGTATATACGGTAGGCGTAATATTACATGCAAGAAGTTCGCCATATTCCTTCGGAGAGGTGTACCCCAAAATCAGAATCGGCTTGTTGATTCCACCTTCCCGAAGTTCTACTGCTTCGCTCAGGCAAGCCACTGCAAAATAATCAACAATATCTTCTACTGCACGGCTGACTCTCACAGCTCCATGACCGTATGCATCGGTTTTTACAACCGCAAGCAGTTTCTTATCTCCTATCTTCCTTCTGGATTCCATCAGATTATGCCTTACTGCAGGCAAATCAATAGTGATGTAACTTCTGTAATATTTCTCCATACACCAAAACAGGCATCAGACTTTATCACATATCAGAAAGCATTCTTCCTGTTTGCTTAAGCGACATAAAATCCTTACGCTGCCTTTCCTTTCAGATAAATCGAACCTATATTTTGACCTTAGCCGTTCATAAAATCCATATTATCGTATAACTGCAATTCTTGCAGAAAGCATATTCATTATAGCAACATCGCCGGCTGAATTTCAATATTTCCGTGCCGAAAAACGTAATTTCCTGCATTTTCCATTCAAATCCGTCAGCATTCCCCCTCTGAAAATTGTTGGAAAATGATCGAAATGGAAATAACATTGTGTTTCACAGCATTCCTTTCCATAATCCTTTACCTGCCGTTATAATAAGGTTCAATGCTTCGGAAGCGCCCAATCAGATAATCCTGATTCTGCAGTCCCTTCACGCCGTTCGTCCACTTCGTCACAAAGCCTTCGAGCTTATCCATATACTCCGCGGCGGAAATCGTTCCGTCGGCAACGCCCGTGAGCCCTTTCTCCCAGCTTGCGGTCAGCTCCGCATTCAGGAGGGAACGGATGGACGCCTGAACAATTTCGTAGATCATCTCTCCCGTCTTAAGAGGCGTAACAATCTGTGTTTTCTGATTTAACCTCAGATAGCCGATTTTAACGAGCTTATTCAGAATTTCGGCTCTCGTTGCACTGGTTCCGATGCCGCTTCCCTTAATCTGTGCACGCAGTTCTTCGTCCTCAATAAGCTGACCGGCATTCTCCATCGCAAGAATCAAAGAACCGGAATTATACCGTTTCGGTGGTTTCGTTTCGCCTTCTTTCAGTTCCATTGAAGTAATCGGAAGTTCCATTCCTTTCTTCAATGCACTGACCTTTGCAAACATATCGGCACTAAGGACCTCCTCCTTTGCACCCTCTTTACTGTCATCTTCCTTTTCGCTGTCACCATCTTTGGAATCTGCGGAATTATCTTTAGTTTTCGCCTGAGTCTTCTTCTCTTCGTCTTCAGCTTCTTCATTTCCGTAAAGCACAAGATAGCCGGGTTTACTAAGCACCTTGAAATTCGAAAATAAACTTTCCGTTCCAACACTGAAGGTTATCGCAACCTTCTGATATTCGGCAGGCGGGAAGAAAATGGCAAGAAAACGTCTGACAATACGGTCATAGACTCCTTTGGCAACCGGGCTGACGGAATTCAATGCCTCGAGTCCCTGTCCGGTCGGAATGATCGCATAGTGGTCTGTAATCTTCTTATCGTCCGTATATTTCGTGTTGGCAATCTTCTCATACAATCCTAAGGCTTTGACATCCTTGACATAGGAAAGATACTCCGGAAGTTTTGCAAGTCCGCCGAGGTTCTTCGTAATCTCCTTCGCAACTGCTGTGGAAAGAACACGTGCGTCTGTTCGCGGATAGGTAACGAGCTTCTTCTCATAAAGCTCCTGAACAATATTCAATGTCTGGTCAGGACTGATTTTAAAACGCTTTGAACATTCGTTCTGTAATTCCGCAAGGTTAAAAAGAAGCGGCGGATTCTTCTTCTCCGTCTTCTTCTCTATGGAAGTGATTGTGGCATTTGCCTCGAATCCCTTCATATATTCGATGCACTGCTCGGCATCCTCTTTCTTGCGGAATCCGTTCTCCTTATAAAGAAGCGGTGATTCGAAATACTTTGAGCCGGAAACGGCACGCCATTCTCCGTCAATGGTTCCGCCGTCAAGGTCGAAATAACCGTTAATACGATAAAATGGTGTCTTAACAAAATCGCGGATTTCGCGTTCTCTTCTGACAACCATTCCCAAAACACATGTCATAACACGACCTACCGAAATGGCTCCGCTCTTCTGCAGTCGCAGATAATTGGCAACGGTATTACCATATTTCAAGGTAAGCACACGTGAAAAATTAATACCCATCAGGTAGTCTTCCTTCGCACGAAGGTAAGCTGCGTCCGCAAGAGCGTCATATGCAGAGAGAGGCTTCGCTTCACGAATTCCACGGAGAACTTCCTCCTCAGTCTGAGAATCAATCCACACACGGCGTCGGTCCTTTGTGTCCGGTACCTCAGCCATACGGTCCACCAAACGATATATATATTCTCCTTCACGTCCGGAGTCGGTACATACATAGATGCGTTCGACATCCTTACGATTCAGTATCTTTTTCACGGTATCAAACTGCTTTTTGACATTACCGATAACCTCATACTTGAATTCCTTCGGCAGAAACGGCAGTGTCTCCAGTTTCCAGCTTCGTAAAGCTGCATCGTAAACTTCCGGATAGCTCATCGTTACAAGATGCCCCACACACCAGGTAACAATACTGTTCTCACTTTCCATAAAGCCGTCACCGTTTCGAAAATCCTCCTTAAGTGCTTTCCCGAATTCCCTTGCAACGCTCGGCTTTTCTGCAATGTAAACATACTTCCCCATAAATTCTCCTTTATAGCAAAACAGGGGTATCTCTCGATACCCCTGCCAAATCAAACGAAACTAATCCTCGTAAAGCGGATACTTGTCGGTAAGAGACTTAACAATAGCTGCTGCTTTTGCTTTGTCCTCATCGGTATTCTTAATTGCCAGGCTGATTGCCTCTGCAATCTGATCCATATCCTGCTCGTTCATACCACGGCTGGTAACAGCAGCGGTTCCAAGACGGATACCACTTGTTACGAACGGCTTCTCAGGGTCATTCGGAATTGTATTCTTATTACAGGTAATATGTACGGAATCAAGAAGCTTCTCGCAATCCTTACCGGTAATGTTCTTGGAACGAAGATCAACAAGCATCAAATGGTTATCGGTACCACCGGATACAATGTCAAAACCACGTGCCTGAAGACCCTTGCAAAGTGCCTGTGCATTCTTGATGATATTGCCTGCATATTCCTTGAAGGAAGGCTCCAAAGCTTCCTTGAAGCATACTGCTTTACCTGCAATTACATGCATCAGAGGACCACCCTGAATTCCCGGGAATACAGCCTTGTTGAACTTGTGCTCATCGGCAAATGCCTGAGAGGAAAGAATCATACCGCCTCTCGGTCCGCGAAGAGTCTTATGGGTAGTGGTGGTAACAACGTGTGCATAAGGAATCGGGCTCTCATGATAGCCGCCTGCAACGAGACCGGCAATATGAGCCATATCAACCATAAGATATGCACCAACCATGTCGGCAATCTCACGGAAACGCTTGAAATCGATTGCACGTGCATAAGCGCTTGCACCTGCAATAATAAGCTTCGGCTTGCACTCCTTGGCAATTCTCTCAACTTCATCGTAATCGATGAAACCATTATCATTAACACCGTAAGGAACGATATTGAAATATGTACCGGAGAAGTTAACCGGGCTTCCATGTGTCAGATGACCGCCGTGTGCAAGATTCATACCCATAACGGTATCACCGGGCTGTAAAAGTGCAAACTGAACAGCCATATTAGCCTGTGCACCGGAGTGCGGCTGAACATTGACATACTCACAACCGAACAGCTTCTTAGCACGCTCGATGGCAAGATTCTCAGCGATATCCACATACTCACATCCGCCGTAATAACGGTGAGCCGGATATCCTTCTGCGTATTTGTTCGTAAGTACGCTTCCCATTGCTGACATTACTGCCTTACTTACAATGTTCTCGGAAGCAATCAGTTCAATGTTGTCTCTCTGTCTGCCAAGCTCAAGAGAAATCCCTTCGGCAAGTTCCGGGTCAACTGCCTTAACTTCATCAAATGAATACATATTCTTTCCTTCCTTTATCAGTAGTTCTTTCAGCACATAAAAAAACATCAGTGGCTGTTTAAGCGAGCCACACCTTTTTTATATTATCACACGCGCACGGAAAATGGAACACCAAATATTATTTTTATGATATTGCACAATTCCTGTCAAATTGGTAGAATAGATTTATCAATATTTTTCGGAGGAGAATGTCATGAAGAGACAAGATTACCTGTCATGGGACCAGTATTTTATGGGAATTGCATTGCTTTCCGCCAAAAGAAGCAAAGATCCGAACACAAGTGTCGGTGCCTGCATTGTCAGTCCCGAGAACCGTATCCTTTCCGTTGGTTATAATGGAATGCCCAAAGGCTGTTCCGATGATGAGTATCCTTGGGACCGCGAAGGAGACGATCTGGAAACCAAGTATTTCTATGTTTGTCACGCCGAACTGAATGCCATATTAAACTATACCGGCACCAATATGCGCGGAGCAAGAGTTTATACCACCCTCTTCCCCTGTAACGAATGTACCAAGGCGCTGATTCAGGCGGGTATCACCGAAGTCATCTACTATTCCGACAAATACGACGGAACCAAAGCTAACATTGCCGCAAAGCGTATGTTCAAATCCGCCGGAATTTCCTGCCGCGCACTGGAGCCCTCCGGAACAGATGTAACATTTACGCTGTAAAGAATTCTTTTCATATCTGCTGTTAAACGAAAGCCTGCATTTATTGCAGGCTTTTCTAATGTGACAGATATTTCTTTGTGTTCCAATCAGTTTTATTTTTGTGATATCATAGGCAGGACTAAGCGATGTATTGTCTTTTGTTTACTGTATTGTTTCATTTTGGTGGCTGAATCGATTGATTTTGGTGACTGTGTCGCTTCATTTTGATGACTGCGTTAATTTATGTCGCAAGAATTGCCTGTAAACCACTCTCATTTACTAATTCACATGTATAGCCTACAAAATCCTTTTCCTTGTCAAGCTTTTTTACATGTATAATTCTATTGTATCCTTTTCTACTGGTATTGCGACTTTTCTTTTGCTTCCTGCCTTGCAGATATTACATGTTTTTTTCTTCTTTACGCAATTTCACTGGTACCAAGACTCACTATTCTTCCCGTGCCTTTCAATTTATACATGTATTTTTCTTCTTTGCACCGTTTCACAGGTATAAAGACTTACTTGTCTTCCCATGCCCCACAGATATTACATGTTTTTTTCTTCTTTACACTGTTTTACAGGTACCAGGACTCACTTTTCTTCCTACATATATTTAGTATTCCAATGGTAACATTGCTGCTCTTCTACTTTTCTTTTTCGTCTGCTTTTCTGTCCGTTCTTCCGTCATTTGTGCAACATGTATAGAATCCAACATGAAATGCACAAAATGTTTACTTTCTTTATTTAATATAGTTTGCTATAATACAATTTACATTAGAGTATTATGTACAGAATATTTACCCTTGGGGGGACAAAAGGGACCATAAGAATATTCGGAAAGGGCGTGTATTATGCTTGAATTAAGAAACATCACGAAAGACTATCCCGTTGCCGAGGAAGTCGTTCATGCATTGAAGGGTGTCAGCCTCAGTTTCCGCGAGAACGAATTTGTTGCGGTTTTGGGGCCTTCCGGCTGTGGAAAGACTACTCTTCTTAATATTGTAGGTGGTTTGGACCGTTATACGGACGGTGACCTCATCATTAACGGACGTTCCACAAAGGAATATACAGCAAAAGACTGGGATGCCTACAGAAACCACAGTATCGGCTTTGTATTCCAGTCCTACAACCTGATTCCGCATCAGACGGTTTTGAAAAATGTTGAACTTGCTTTGACACTCTCCGGTGTTTCCAAAACCGAACGTCGTAAAAGAGCTGTTGAAGTTCTTGAGAAGGTTGGCCTCGGTGACCAGCTGAACAAGAAACCGAATCAGATGTCCGGCGGACAGATGCAACGTGTTGCGATTGCACGTGCACTTGTCAACGACCCTGATATTCTCCTTGCCGACGAGCCTACCGGTGCACTGGATACCCAGACAAGCATTCAGATTATGGAGATTCTGAAAGAAATTTCCAAGGATAAGCTCATCATTATGGTAACGCATAACCCGGATCTTGCCGAGCAGTATGCTACACGTACCGTTAAGCTTCTCGATGGTAAGATTACCGATGACACGCAGCCATATACTGCGGATAAAGAACAGGAGGTCGGCAAGAAGGCAGACCATACTTCCATGTCCTTCCTGACCGCTCTTTCTCTCTCTCTCACCAATTTGATGACGAAGAAGACACGAACCTTCCTGACTGCATTTGCCGGCAGTATCGGTATCATCGGTATTGCTTTGATTCTGTCGCTCAGTAACGGTGTTCACGAATACATTCAGCGTGTTCAGGAGGAAACACTTTCCACCTATCCTCTTACGATTCAGAAACAGACAGCCGATTCTTCTTCTCTGATTAGTGCCATTATGGGTATCTCCATTGATGACGGCAGTGAACATGAGGAAGGCCGCATCTATTCCAGCAATGTTATGGGCGAGGTTATGAACACCATGATGTCCGAAATCAAGATTAACGACCTTGAAGGCTTCAAGGCTTATCTTGATCAGGAAGCCGAAATGAAGCAACTCACTACCGATATCAAATATACATACAACGTAGTTCCGAACATTTTCATGACGGATACCTCTAAAGGTGTGAATATGTTGAACCCCAGTTCCATTATGAATGATATGTGGTCCGCAATGGGTGCTTCCGACAGTTCCATTTCCGAACTTGGTTCCCTTTCCTCCATGTACGGTACCGGTTCCATTATGAGTGTATGGACCGAAATGATTGATAATGAAGACCTTGTTCATTCCCAGTATCAGGTTCTTGCCGGTCACTGGCCTGAGGCATACAACGAAGTTGTTCTTATCGTAGACAAGCGTAATGAATTGAGTGATTTCTCCCTCTACTCTCTAGGTTTGAAGGACCCGAGTGAAGTGGAAGGTCAGATTCGTAAGCTGATGCTTGGCGAGCAGATTGAGAGTGAGAAGATTTCCTTCACCTATGAGGAACTTCTGAATCTCACCTTCCGTCTTGCACTTCCCGGTGATTACTATCAGTACAATACTGCCACCAGAGGATATGACAGTTATCTGAATGACGAAGCCTATATGAAGGCTCTCCTCGCTGATGACAGCCGCACCACCGAGCTCAAGGTTGTCGGCATCATCAAGCCTGATGAAGAGGCTGTAGCAACCTCCATGCAGGGTTCCATTGCTTACACCAAAGAGTTGACGGAGTTTATTGTCAATGAGAGTGCTAAGCGTGAAGTCGTTAAGAAACAGCTTGAAAATCCCGATATCGATGTTCTTACCGGTGCTCCTTTCGAAACTCCTAAGGAGCCTACTCTTGAGGAAATCCGTGCTCTTCTCAGTGCACAGCTTGACGCAATGAGTGAAGAGGAAAAGGCACAGACCTCCGGTATGTTCTTTGAAATGATTATGTCTGATACAAGCGGACAGTTTACCGAACTCCAACAGATGATTGCAAGTTCACCCGACCCGAGTGCTATTTCCATCGGTGATTTGTTTGCATATCTGCCGGATGAAATGATTATGCAGCTTTATAAGACTTACTATCCTACGCAGACAACGAAGAACACCTATGATACCAACCTCGTTCTTCTCGGCTATTCCAGATTGGAAGATCCGTTTATGATTAATATCTTCCCGAAGGATTTCGAAAGCAAGGACCGCATCTCCGAGTTGATTGCAAAGTATAACGATTCTCAGCCTGAGGAGAAGAAGATCGAGTATACCGATTACATTGAACTACTGATGTCATCCATCAGTACGATTATCAATGCTATTACCTACATTTTGATTGCATTTGTCGCAATCAGCCTTGTAGTATCCTCCATCATGATTGGTATTATTACTTACATATCCGTTCTGGAACGTACAAAGGAAATTGGTATTCTCCGTTCCATCGGTGCTTCCAAGCGTGATATCAGTCGTGTATTTAACGCTGAAACAATGATTATCGGTTTCGTTTCCGGTGCACTCGGAATCCTCGTAACCGTACTTTTGAATATCCCGATTAACATTATCATTAAGCATTACACCGACATCAGCGGTTTGAGTAAGCTTCCGGTTCTCGGAGCAATTATTCTGATTGCCATCAGCATTTTGCTCACTCTGATTGCCGGCCTGATTCCTTCCAGGATTGCTGCCAAGAAGGATCCGGTAACCGCATTGCGTTCTGAATAAACCTAAGACAAATGTGTGCCCCAACGACTCCTCTGAAGGGATTTTAATGTATGAAAAAGCTTGTTATCGGAATGATAGCTCATGTAGACGCAGGGAAGACGACTTTGTCCGAAGCCCTGCTCTATCATGCAGGCACAATTCGCAATATGGGAAGAGTCGATAACCGTGATTCCTTCCTTGATTTCCGCGAAGCCGAGCGTGAGCATGGCATTACCATCTGGATGAAACAGGCACATTTTACTTATCAGAATATGTCCGTCACGCTTTTGGATACTCCCGGTCATGTGGATTTCTCTGCGGAAACCGAGAGAACCTTGTCCGTATTGGATTATGCCGTTATAGTCATTAACGGCATGGACGGGGTACAAAGCCATACTGAAACTTTATGGAGCCTGCTCTCCCATTACCAAGTTCCAACCATCGTCTTTGTCAATAAGATGGACCAGAACGGTACGGATGAGCAGGCTCTTATTCGTGGATTAAAGGATAAATTATCCGATAATATTGTAAATATGACGCATCCGGATTATGAAGATTTGAGTCTGTTGGATGATGCGCTTCTTACAGAATATCTTACAAGCGGCACAATCAGGGAATCCTTGTTTCCCGACCTGATTCGAGAGCGCCGTATGTTTCCCTGTTTCTTCGGTTCAGCCCTAAAGGATAAGGGAATTACGGATTTCATGGACAGTCTGACAAATCTTACCAAAATGCCTGATTATCCCGAAGAATTCGGTGCGAAGGTATTCAAGATTACATATGATAAAGACGGGACACGCCTTAGCCACCTAAAGATTACCGGTGGCGTTCTCCAGGCAAAGCAAATAATAGCCGACGACCAAAAAGTTGACAGAATTCGAATCTGTTCCGGTGACCGTTTTACCGTTGTAAGTTCCGTAAGTGCAGGTGATATCTGTGCCGTAACAGGTCTTTTGGGAAGCCGCATCGGAACAGCCTACGGTAGCGCAATTACAAACGGAGAATCCATTCTTGAGCCCGTCCTTTCCTACCGTCTTCTTCCCCTCAATATGGACACGGTACAGGTTCTTCCTTTTATTCGCATTCTCGAGGATGAGGACCCAACTTTACATGTTGTATTTGAAGAAACAACCGGAGAAATATTTCTCCAGCTTATGGGCAGCATACAGCTTGAGATTATCAAAAGAGAATTGCTTTCCCGCTTCAAGGCCGAAGTATCCTTCGACATCGGCAGTATCGTTTATAAAGAGACCATTGCCGATACCGTAGAAGGCGTCGGTCATTTTGAACCGCTTCGTCACTATGCGGAAGTACATCTTAAGATGGAGCCACTTCCTCTTGGAAGCGGAATAATTATAGATTCCGAACTCAGTGAGGATGAACTGGCGCACAACTGGCAAAATCTTGTTTTGAAACACCTTTCCGAGAAACGGCACCGCGGTGTTTTGACCGGCTCTGTTCTAACCGACGTGAAACTTACATTAGTTGCAGGCAAATCCCATCCCAAACATACTGAAGGTGGTGATTTTCGTCAGGCAACCTACCGTGCTGTCAGACAAGGCCTAATGATGGCTGAGAATGTCCTTCTGGAGCCCGTATATACATTTTCCATAACCTTACCGGAGGAATGCCTTGGACGTGTAATGCACGATTTAGAGTGTATGTACGCAAGTTTTGAACGTGTCCAGGATGCGTCAAAAGGTATAGCAGTTATTAATGGTCGTGCTCCGGTTTCCGCTTTTCTTGATTACCCTGCCGAGCTTCCGGCTGCAACAAAAGGACTCGGGCGCATAACATTTCACAGTGACGGTTATCAAGTCTGTCATAATACAGAAGAAGTTCTTTTAAAACGAGACTATAATCCGGAAGCAGACTTACGAAATCCTTGCGGTTCCGTATTCTGCAGTAATGGTTCCGGGTTCCCGGTTGCATGGAATGAAGTATATCAATATATGCACCTGCCATTAAAAACATCAGAACATACAAATTTAGAAGAAGCAATTCTCCCCACTCCCGCTACAGCATCGTCTCTGATTGATACGCTGGACATCTCCCTTGGCACCGAGGAAATTGATTCTATCCTTCATCAGGCATCCAACGCTAATGTAAATATGCATAAAAAAGCCCCGACTAAAAAGCCGGAGTCGAAACCGTACCATGGGACCGAAAACCGACAGAATAATGCCATCTCCTACCTTTTAGTTGACGGCTACAATATCATCCATGCATGGCCTGAACTTGCTTCTCTTGCTTCTCTAAATATGGATGCAGCAAGAAGTAAGCTTCTCGATACACTGTGCAATTATCGGGCATTTACCTCGGCTGAAATAATCGTGGTATTCGATGCCTATCTTGTCAAGGGACATGACACGGAATACTATGATTTCAACAATATTCATGTTGTCTTTACAAAAGAGGCGGAAACTGCGGACAGTTACATCGAACGATTCACGCATACGCATGCCACCAAATACAACATCCGTGTTGCAACTTCCGATGGTATGGAACAGATTATCATCCGCGGTGCAGGCAGTTATGTTATCTCCGCTCGCGAATTTTTGGAGGAAGTAACCCAAACGGAACATGCCATTCGGGAGATGCTCTAAGTAACAGTTCACTTTTTCTCAAAAAAAGCGCTGATTGTTTCAAATTCTATAAAACAATCAGCGTTTTTATATTTACATGGAAAATGATGAATCAGTTCTCTTCTGTATCCAAACTGTCATCTTGCGAAGTATCCTGTGTTTCGGTAAAATCAATCACATTATTCACCGGAGCATTGGTTACTGAAATCTGTTTATTATTTCTTACTGCTTTAACATCTTTCTTGAACTGCGTCCAATTATCCTCGTTAACAAAAAACCTTGGACAAGACACATGATTCTTATCGTAATGTCTGCTGACATTCTTCTCAGTAAGATCATACCGTTCACAAAGCGTTGCAACAAGCTTGCAAAGACTTTCATAGGTAGCCGCACTCATAGAGCCGTCTGAACCGGTGATACAGTATTCGATTGAAAGTGATTTGAATGTACTTCCCGGAACTGCAAGTGCAATTTCATTGGTTGGAATGCATTGGTAGATTTTTCCATCCAAATCTATAATAAAATGCATACTCTGCCGTTCCGCTTCATTCTGCTTCAGTTTAAGACTTTCGTAATAATCCCTTTGCTCCTGAGCTGTCTTTCCAACTGTATTATTGGAATGGATGATAATTTCATCAACAGAATCCAATTTCATTCCCGGACGTGCATACCGGCTTACCGAAAGCAGACTGCTTTGCGTAATCGGTACATCACCTGCCTTTTTGATAATACCGTTATCCGAATCCCGGAATATCAGTGTTATCACTTTAACAATCAGAATGAGAACCAGAATCACAATGACAGCAAAAAGCCCCAAAGCACAATACTTGCGTATCATCTTCTGTCTGCGGCGCTTCTTACGCCACTCGGCTTTAGACATTACCATGACTGTGAACCCCCTGTAATGGCTCCTTACTCATCTACACTGTAGTTCGGAGCTTCCTTCGTAATATGAATATCATGAGGATGACTTTCCTTAAGGGATGCGGCGGAAATCTTTACAAATCTTGCCTCTTTACGCAAGGTCTCCAAATCCTTTGCACCACAGTAACCCATACCGGAACGAAGACCGCCAAGTAACTGGAATACGGTATCCTCAACAAGACCCTTGTAAGCTACACGACCTTCAACACCCTCAGGAACAAGCTTCTTGGCATTGGTCTGGAAGTAACGGTCTTTGCTTCCATTTTCCATAGCTGAAATACTGCCCATACCACGATAAACTTTATATTTACGGCCCTGATACAGCTCATAGTCTCCGGGGCTTTCCTCACATCCTGCGAAGATGGAACCCATCATGCAGACATTAGCTCCTGCCGCAAGCGCCTTAGTAACATCACCTGAGTACTTGATACCACCATCGGCAATAATCGGAATATCATACTTTTTAGCTGCTTCATAAGCATCCATAACTGCGGAAATCTGCGGAACACCGATGCCGGCAACGATACGGGTGGTACAGATGGAACCGGGTCCGATACCAACCTTAACACAGTTGACACCGGCCTGAATCAATGCTTCGGTAGCTTCGCCCGTTGCAACATTACCTGCAATAATCTGAAGATTCGGATAAGCCTCACGAATCATCTTGACAACACGGATAACATTCGCAGAATGTCCATGTGCACTGTCAACAACAATTGCGTCAACCTTAGCCTTAACCAAAGCCTCAACACGGTCCAGTACATTAGCCGTAACTCCGACACCTGCCGCACACAGAAGACGTCCCTGAGAGTCCTTTGCAGCAAGCGGATACTTAATGGCTTTCTCAATATCTTTAATCGTAATGAGGCCCTTCAGATTGCCATCCTTATCCACAATCGGAAGCTTCTCTTTTCTTGCTGCAGCAAGGATTTTCTTAGCCTCTTCGAGCGTGACTCCTTCTTTAGCGGTAATCAGCCTCTCACTCGTCATGGATTCACTGATTTTCTTCGTAAAATCTGTTTCAAATTTCAGGTCACGGTTGGTAATGATACCGACAAGCTTACGCCCTTCGGTAACCGGAACACCACTGATACGATATTTCGCCATCAGTTCATTGGCATCCTGCAATGTATGATTCGGAGAAAGTGAAAACGGGTCACTGATAACACCGTTCTCAGAACGTTTAACCTTGTCGACCTCCTCTGCCTGTGCTTCAATCGACATATTCTTATGAATGACGCCGATACCACCCTGTCTGGCCATGGCAATAGCCATGCGATGTTCGGTAACCGTATCCATTCCGGCACTCATCAAAGGAATGTTAAGTGTAATGGAATTGGTAAGTTTGGTAGAAATATCTACCTCATTCGGGATTACTTCCGAATAGGACGGTACCAAAAGTACGTCATCAAAAGTAATGCCATCTCCGATAATTCTCGCCATGCTGCTTCCTCCTTTTATATCAATTAATGTTTCACAGAACTAATAGCGGTTCACATCCTGAACCTTTCTCGGTGCTTTCCGCTTCATATAGGACAGAAAATTATCATCCGGCTCAAAAAGGATTTCCTCTGTTTTGCTTTCATTGCGAATAATGATGGTATAAACCCTTGCTTCCTTTGCTCCGGATACATATTTAACAATCTTTCTGTCACGATCGGAATAGGACGCTTCACTGTTGTAAAGCTTCACTTCTTCAACTTTATCCAGATCAATTGTCTTCAGATGTTTTCTGGAATTTCCACTGTATATCACATCGAAATCAATCTGTCCGTCAACGAATATATATTCATATTCCGCATGGAATTTCGGCCAAATATTAATAACCAGAATAAACAAACCGATAGCGGCAGCAAATCCGATTAGCTGTATGATTCCGTCCTTTAACAATAATGACAGGAATATCAATCCTGCAACACCGGCAACCAGAACGCCCTTCAGGAAAGCTTCACAACGTATCTCTGCTTTCCTAACAACACATTCCGTATAGTTACTCTCACCTACCATAGGTCCCTCCAAATCTACTTTTTCTTCGTTTCTTCAACGAACAGACTGTTCGTCTTCTGCAAAGCACGAATCAACGCATCCTTGGAATTCTTCCAGTCTGCATCGGCATTGCGATAATCAAACTTATCGGTAAACCATTCCAGTTCATCACGAACCCGATGGAAGTTATCAATCATCTTCGTGTTCATCGTAGAGATAAACTCATCAAGATACTTGCCGCTCAATGAGGACGGTGCCATCTTGTGCAATTCTCCATAATGCTTCAGGCAGAACCCTTTCGATCTTGCAAACTTCTCACGGAACACGGAATCATTATCATAAAGATAGAAAATCGTAGCAAGATACCGCTCATAATTATGTGCCATACGCTTACATACATAGCATGACTTCTGCTGCTTATCCGTGTAATCAAAAACAGCATCCGAGGAATCACCCTTGGCAAACAGGGAAGGCTTCTTCACCTTTTCCGTAGACAATTTCTCCAGAACCTTCAGCTGCTTATCCATATAAGTCAGCATCATCAGTCCAAGTCCGAGTCTGTTCTGGTTTTTGTACATCAAAGGAAGATGATTTGCACAGAAGCCGATTTCATCGGTCTCCATTCGGACATCGTCCTCCATATAGCTGGCTCCCATCACAAAATCAATGGCATCGCTCTGCAACTTATTATACATAAAGCATACCGGGCATTCGCAATCAGCGTCGAAAGCGTCATTTACGGGAATCGAATAAAGCTGTTCTTTCATATTCTCTCTCCTAAAGCAGGGGGACAGTCATTGCGGAAAATGACAACATCAAACAGGCTTGTAACTGCTCTTCAAGGAACAGATACGATTGAATACAAGGTGATCTGCAGTGGTATCCTTATAATCCACACAGAAATACCCGTTACGAAGGAACTGAAAACTGTCATAAGCCTTAGCAGTACTGATAGAAGGCTCAACAAAGGATTCACATACGCGGATGGAATTCGGATTGATATTCATTGAACCATCCTCATTGTAAACACCCTTCTCCTCATCAATCAGGTTCTCATAAAGTCGAGTTGTTACGGCAACCGCGGTCTTCGCAGCAACCCAATGAATGGTTCCCTTTACCTTTCTATCCGCACACTCACCGCCCTTGGTAGCAGGGTCATAAGTGGCATGCACAACGGTAACATTGCCGTTCTCATCGGTCTCATAGCCTGTGCAGGTAACGAAGTAAGCTCCCATCAGACGGACTTCATTGCCGGGGAACATACGGAAATACTTCTTCGGCGGTTCAATCATGAAATCCTCACGCTCAATATACAGTTCCTTTGAAAACGGTACCGTACGCATTCCAAACTCCGGAACCTCAGGATTATTCGCAACGGTAACCTCTTCGGTAGCATCCTCGGGATAATTGTCGATTACAAGCTTAATCGGATCCACCACTGCCATAACACGTGTTCTCTTCAGTTTCAAATCCTCACGGATGCAATATTCAAGCATTGCATAGTCAACGGAGTTGGCTGCCTTGCTAACACCTGCAAGTTCCATAAACAGTTTAATGGATTCCGGAGTAAA
Organism: Lachnospiraceae bacterium; assembly: GCA_045627305.1. GTDB lineage: Bacteria > Bacillota > Clostridia > Lachnospirales > Lachnospiraceae > ISDg. Next base: position 18,971 of record JAZQNM010000022.1, on the reverse strand, counting down.
GCCACGACGTCGAAGTGCAGCAATCGTAACAAGTCTCGGGTCGTCCCAACCATCAACTGTTCCATTCTCCACAAGTTTCTTGATGTAACGCTTACCGGTAACGACATTCGTCAGATACATCTTAGCAAATTCAATCTGCTTCGGGGACTCTTCAGGTGTATTCTTAAAACCGCATTCGATAACAACCCAGTCATACAGCGGTCTGTGGTCTTCAAATTCAAGTGTACAGATGGAATGTGTTATTCCTTCAACGGCATCTTCAATCGGATGTGCGAAATCATACATCGGATAGATGCACCATTTATCACCGGTATTATGATGCGTCATATGAGCCACACGATAGATAATCGGGTCACGCATGTTGATATTGGGAGATGCCATATCAATCTTTGCACGGAGCACCTTGCTTCCATCCTCGAACTCTCCGTTCTTCATACCTTCGAACAGGCGAAGGTTCTCTTCTACACTACGGTTACGATAAGGGCTCTCCTTACCGGGTTCCGTGAGCGTTCCGCGATACTCACGGATTTCGTCAGCGGTAAGGTCACATACATATGCCTTTCCTTTCTCAATCAGCTTTACCGCGCACTCATACATCGTTTGGAAATAATCACTGGCAAAAAACAACCGGTCTTCAAACTCCGCACCGAGCCAGCGCACATCTGCAGCAATGGACTCTACAAACTCCGTCTTCTCTTTCGTCGGGTTTGTATCATCAAAACGCAGATTGAACTGTCCTCCGTACTTCTTCGCAAGACCGGAATTCAACATAATGGATTTAGCATGACCGATATGCAGATAGCCGTTCGGTTCCGGCGGGAATCGGGTAATGACCTTCTTGCAGTGACCTTCAGCCAAATCCTTCTCGATAATCATTTCTATAAAATTCTTGGACACTTTCTCTTCAGGCATATTCTCAGCCTCAATATTACGAATCTCGTCCATGAAAAACCTCCTAAAAAACGGTAACCTTCACCGAATAGAAATATTTAAGTTATTCTATCACATCTGTTGTCAGAATGGAATATACATTTTGCCGATATTTCAACATTTTTCCTTGATTATTTTTACAATCTCTTTTCCAAATGAATGCTTTTTGCCCGGAATGATAATCTTCCTTTCAAATAACGAAAAAACCGCAGTAAATGCTGCGGTTTTTAAAATCAATGACTCCCCTTCTGCTCGTATGTATTTCCTTTGACAGAGTACGGATTTACAAAGCCTTTTCCTTCTTCCTTATTTCCGTTCTCGGTCTCCTCGGGCTTCTTTCCGTCGTATTTGTCCATAAGGGCTTGCGTCTCAAGGTCTCCAAAGGTTTCAAGCGGTGCATTCAGAATAGCTGCCTTCTGTTCTTCCTCCTTAAGCTTCTGGTCCTTACGCTTTGCCACTGCGGCAATAATAATCGCTATCAGAATCAATGCCGCAATCATGGATATTCCGACAATGGCCACAACCTTTATCGCAGAAATGAGACTCTGCAATGTACCGTTGGCATCGACATTATCACCAAATATGAGCAATGCAACAAACACTATCAGAAGCGCTCCCACGATTCCGATTCCACCTTTTTTACCATTCTGTCCGTTCATCATTTCTCCTCCTTGCATTAACGATATTTACGATATATGTGATAATAGAAATCCTCGCGTGCATCCTTTGAAGTAATCTCCTTCAGCTGTGCAAACAACGTATCATTCTGCCTGATAAAATCAATAATATCGGGATTGTATCTTGTTCCCTTAACCTCTTCAAATTCCGTAAACACCTTCTCGAAACTCTTGCCCCTTGTATAGTTCCGTCCGAAGAAATCGGTCGCCGCATCTATACAGTCACAAATCTTCAGAATATCAATCAGAATCCGATATTTTGAATTCTTCAAGGAAAATGTCATTGGATAACCGGCTTCATCATCATAGGATTTATGGTGTCCCAATGCTATTTCTGCATATGGTGCAAGTTTCTTGTTTCGAAGCAGTACCTCGCTGCTCCATTCCGGATGTTTCTTAATCAAACCATACTCATCGTCGGAAATCTTACGAATCTGTGTATTCACGATGGACCCAATTCGAATCTTACCAATATCGTGGCATCTTGCCGCATTGTATTCGAACAGTGCGAGGTCCTCCTTCTTCGCCAGAACCTCTTCATCCGTGGTAACCGAAAGACATTCGTAAAACCATTCCGGGTGTTGATCTACCAACGGATCCATAATGGCCTGTGTGAGCTTTGCCGTCATAATCGTATGAATCAACGTGGAGAGCTGACGATTCATCATCAGAATATCGATAAACTCAATGGCCATAGATTCATCGTCAATGAATTCAATGACATCATACAAAAGGTGATACAGGCAGTGGTCCATATTCTCGCGGCACGCACACTCTCTTGGAATCTTCTGAATAAATTCCATGACATCGTACAGTATTTCAGCAGTACGCTGTTTCTTCTGTGTTTCGGAAAGACGGCTTCCGTTAACCATCTGAAGCACTGCCCGCGTAGTTGTACAGATAGCAAAGAATCTGCTTTTACCGTTAAAAGAATACCATTCACTGTTTGAAAAATCCGGTTCCTCTGAAAGTCCCTTTGTGTAAGGATAAAGCATATTAAAGCATTCATCTGCGGAATATTTTTCAGAATAAAAAGCATACAGAACATATCCCATATAATAGACCGGATTTCTTTCCTCTTCCGGAAGTTCCGCTTCCCTGCCAAAGACGGAATCAAACACCGGTGACATATACTTCTTTCTCTTCTCCGAAACCTTTTCCCAGTTTTTTGCATGCATAAACAGGGAAAATACTCCGGTTACATCATGAATCTGTTCCCATGCATCCTCATAATAATTCTTCGGCAATACATCACTGAACTTTTCAACGGAAGCCAATGCGACATAACGGGCGGCAATCTTCTCCATATTCGGCTCAAGATGACGACATTCCCTGTCAAAAAGTCTGAATCCGGTCTCGAGAATAAAATTCACATCCTGCAAATACTTCTCGTTGGAATTATGTTCCTTTGCAATTGTACGAATATTTTCAAGATTACTGAATACATGCTCTGCTTCCGTAAGGGATTTCTCGGAAAAAGGTCCTTCAAGTCCAAGATAGGCATTGTTGGAAAAAGCGAAACGACACATACGCTCATAAAAACGATTTCCTTTTCTCTCATAGTAATCGGCCAGCATATCCAATACCGAGGAAACCATTACTTCATCGAAAATAGACTTATAGAAGAAAAGCATCGCACCTTCCCGCAACGCCTCAGCCTCTTCTTCGGTAGGCTCTTTCTCACCGCTCGTGAACGGCTCGATAATCTCCTGAAGTTTCTGTGCAACAATACCATAGGATTCACGAATCAATGCAGACTTCCGGACCAGATTCTGCGTCCAGAAACGTTTTGTTCCTGCTGTCAAAAGTTGCTGCTCGATTGCATCAACCTCGTCCAGTCTCTTCAGATAATCCCGATAAAATTCGGTTATCGGCTGCACTTGATTCACCTCCTTCACATAATCCTTGGTAATTAATGTCCGTTCATAACATCACGCATTTTGGATGTGGCTTCTCTTACAGAATCTCCCACAATATACCCGACATAAAGCTTTGCACCTTTATAGGAATAACAGTAATTGCTGCCACCGTTCGTAGCCACCGCATAGGTGTCAATCGTCCACGATGCACCGGAATCAAGCTGCATACGGCATAAGGAAGCAAGCTGTTCCATTGTCAGATTTGTCTGGAAATTATCCGCTATGGTACTCATAATTCCTGAAAAATCATTCAATACTGCGGGGGTCTGCATCTTGGCAATGACGCCCTTAATCAGTTCCATCTGATCCTTGCCTCGCTGATGGTCACCGGAAGCGAAGGAATGTCTTTCCCTGGCAAATGCAAGCGCTTTCTTTCCGTTTACATGATTCATACCCTTCTTATAGGAATATCCGCCTGCAGAAAAGTCATATGCGGAATAGACATCCACACCACCAAGCAAATCCACGAACTTCTCCACACTGGAGAAATTCACTCTGACATAGTAGTCAATTGTAATGCCGTAAACCTGTTCCAGCGTCTTCATAGAGGTCTTTACACCGTAAATACCTGCATGCGTCAGCTTGTCATAGCTGGTGCCACTGACACCCGGAATCAATACATAAGCATCACGTGGAATCGTTACGAGAAGAATATGTTTTGTAAGCGGATTAACCGTCATAACAATATTGACATCGCTTCTGCTTCGTACGGTAATTGCACCGTAGCGGTCAATTCCGCTGAAATAAACGGTAAAATAATTATTTGTAATATCAGTTGTACTCTTTCTTGTCGGCATCGGAAAAGGAGTACAGTACGGGGTAGGCGTAGGATTGGCCACTGCTGTCGGCTCCGGTGAAACGGATGGCGTTGCATCCGGTGTAACAGACGGCGTTAATGAAACCGTCGGAGTCGGGGTTGGCGTCGGTGTCGGTACAGGTGACGGTGTCGGAAGATTCTCCATCAGATTAATGTCGGTATCAAAGGATAGTTCCTCAAGAACACGGGATACGCCTTCAAAGCCTTCCACATATTCCTCCAACAAAACAACATAGGAACTGTCTGCTATCATAGCCTGTATCTCACCGCTCATCAGTGCTGCAGCCAAATCATCATAGAATTCATATTCCTTCACGGTAATTGACAGTTGCTGTACATCGGAAAGGTTCTGCGCAGCCGCAAGGCAGGAGGCATATTCTTCTGCCCTCTGAATACCATATACATAGCCCTTCGTATCCTGAAGTGTCTTTGCAGGGTCATCCTCCGAAACCAGAACGGATATGCCCTCTATATGCATGGTTTCGGTTGCCACCTGACCGGTAACCTTCTTTAATGCCTGTCTGGCAGGTTCCAAATAACCAATAATCAGAATACACAATACAATCCATATGACAGCCCATACAATGCCGAGAATTACACATTTTCTCTGTTTACAGATTACATTCAGTTCCAGGCTTAAAAATGCCGCAATGACTAGTGCTCCGATTACAGCAGCCATATATTTTGCAGGAAGAAGCGGAAACGCCGTCAGCAAAAGAATCACACCGACAGCAGCAATCACCTGAATCGCCAACAAAGCAATCCCGATAATTCTTCCGACCTTCCCAACTTTAACCAATTCTTTTTTCATTAAAAATATTGCTCCAAATTATAATAAATCTATCATATACCTATATTACACCTATTATATATGATTATACCACGCAAATGAATCGGTATCAAGATAAAAAAGGAACCGTCAGCCATTCAGAATCACTGAAAGGTTAACGGTTCCTGTTAAGAAATCTTCTTACTTTTTCTTATTCTTTCTCTACCACTGTTTCTTCTTTCCCGCCAAGAATCTTCTTCAGAACAAACAGCGTTACGACAGTCAGAACAATTCCGATCGGAAGGGTAATATACCAGCTCTGAATAAATCCTGCAAGGATGAAGCAGACAAATGAAATCGCCGCAACGGTAAGTGCATACGGAAGCTGCGTAGATACATGGTTAACATGCTCACATCTTGCACCTGCAGACGACATAATCGTTGTATCGGAAATCGGACTGCAGTGGTCACCGCAAACGGAGCCAGCAAGACAAGCTGACATACCGATAATCATCAGTTCATCGTTACCGGAAAGAACGGAAAGAACAATCGGAATCAGGATTCCGAAAGTACCCCATGAAGTACCTGTAGCGAAGGAAATCGCACATGCAACAAGGAATATGATTGCAGGAAGCAGACTGGTAAGATTGCCTGCACTGCCGATTGCATCACTGACGAATACATCAGAGCCAAGAAGTGCAGTCATATTCTTGAGTGCGGTTGCAAGTGTCAGAATCAGGATGGAAGGAACCATCGCGATAAAGCCCTGCGGAACAGCATCCATAGCATCCTTAAAGGTAATCAGTTTTCTTGCCATCAGATAGATGATGGTGAAAAGAAGTACTACAATACCACCAAGAGGCAAACCGATTGTAGCATCCGTATCGCCGAATGCAGCGGAAAGCTGATGATAGCACTCACTGCTACTGTCAAAGAAACCGCCGACATACAGAAGTGTAAATGCACAAGCAACAATCAGCATGGCAATCGGGATGATAAGGTCGCTGACACGTCCGTTCGGGTTCGGAGCCTTTTCATCATCTGTAATGACTTCTTTACCATTTGTAAACAGATCCCCGTTCAAAGCATTCAACTCATGCTTGCGCATCGGACCATAATCAAACTTCATCAGTATCAAAGTAATAATAAATACAAATGTCAGAATGGAGTAGAAATTGTAAGGGATTGCCTTGCAGAACAAAGCAAACGGGGAAATGTCACCACTGTAATCGGAGGTGTATTTCGATACTGCAGCAGCCCAAGAGGAAATCGGTGCAATCATACATACCGGAGCTGCAGTCGCATCAATCAGGTATGCAAGTTTAGCACGGCTGATCTTCTTGCTGTCCGTTACCGGTCTCATAACAGAACCAACCGTCAGACAGTTGAAATAGTCGTCAATAAAGATTAATACACCAAGGGCAAATGTGCAAAGCGCAACACCAACTCTGGAATGTACATGTTCGGATGCCCAACGACCAAATGCTGCAGAGCCGCCCGTCTTGTTAATCAGAGCAACCAAAATACCAAGTACAACAAGGAATACAAATATACCTGCGGTATCGGCTACAGCCTGGATGATACCGGGTGCATTCAGATTGTCAAACGACTTGATAATATTGAAATTGCCTGCAAAAAGAGAACCGAACAGAATACCGATGAACAGAGAACTGTAAACTTCCTTTGTAATCAGCGCAAGTCCGATTGCTATCAGTGCCGGAACAAGTGACATAAATGTAGAATAATACTGGCTGTCAGCCTGAACCAAGCCGTTCTCACAATCCGGGCAAGTTACCGATACGATTGCATTCTCACTTGAGATTTCCGTAACGACTCCCGTTCCTTCACAGGTTTCACAGTCAATATAGTGTTCACCCTTCAAAGTAACGGAAAGGATAATAACGGCAATCAGGGCAGCAACACCGAGCGCAAGAGTCACCCATTTCTTTTTGTCCATAGTTTAATACCTCTCTCCTATTATTTTCACATTACTCTGCTATAGCATCTAACGGAGCAACATACTCCAGATTCAAGCTCTTCGCAACATTCTTGTTGGTAATCTTATGATTATAAACATTAAGACCATTTGCAAGACCTGCATCCTTCTTAACCGCAGCCTCAAGCCCCAAATCAGCCATCATCATACCATAACGGAAGGTTGCATTTGCAAGAGCGATTGTAGATGTGTAAGGAACCGCACCGGGCATATTGCCTACGCAGTAATGTACGATGCCTTCTTCGATAAATACAGGGTTATCATGTGTGGTAACATGAGAGGACTCACAGCATCCACCCTGATCAATTGCGATATCTACGATAACAGCACCCTTCTTCATCAGTTTCAAATGCTCTCTTCTGACAAGCTTCGGAGTGGAACCGCCGGGAATCAATACGGAGCCGATAACAAGGTCTGCTTCTGCGAGGCATTTTCTGATATTAGCTTCTGTACTGTAAAGCGTAGTAACAGAAGCACCGAAGATGTCCTCAAGATAAGCAAGACGGTTCAGGTTAACATCCAAAAGGGTAACCTGTGCATCCATACCAACAGCAGCCTTAGCCGCATAAGTACCTGCGATACCGCCACCGATAATTACAATCTTACCGTGTTCAACACCGGGTACACCGCCAAGCAAAAGTCCGCGTCCGCCAAAGCTTCTCTCAAGATACTTCGCACCTTCCTGAATGGAAAGACGACCAGCAATCTGGCTCATCGGACGAAGGCAGGGAAGGTTGCCCTGTGCATCGGTAATCGTTTCAAATGCAACTGCCTTAACACCACGCTTAACCAAAGCATCGGTAAGCTGCGGGTTCGGAGCAAGATGCAGATATGTATAGAGAATCTGTCCTTCGCGCATGTAGTTATATTCACAAGGCTCAGGTTCCTTAACTTTAACAATCATATCACTGATGGCAAAAACTTCAGCAGGTGTATTCAGAATTTTCGCACCGGCTGCAACATAATCCTCATCCATAAATCCCGCGCCTTCTCCAGCGTGAGTCTCTACGAACACCTCGTGTCCCTTTGCCACATAAGCTGCCACATTATCGGGGGTAAGTCCCACACGATACTCGTGGTTCTTCAGTTCTTTGGTAGTACCAATTTTCATAGTTGTAATCCCCTTTTTATTTATTTGAAAGTCCGCTTTAGCGGCCTTCATAATACATATTAACCGACTGCATTGATGCATAACATCAAATACGCCTTCGCCCTACTGCTTTTCTACAACTTCAATTCCCTTACCGCTCTTAAAGATGCTGTTCGCAGGAATCACACCACGTACCGAAGATGTCGGATATACATTGGAATGGCTTCCGATTACGGTTCCCGGGTTCAAAACACTGTTACATCCTACTTCAACAAAATCACCGAGCATCGCACCGAATTTCTTTAACCCGGTTTCAATCTGTTCATTCGGAAGTTTCACAACAACTAATGTCTTATCACTCTTGACATTAGATGTCAGGGAACCTGCACCCATATGGGATTTGTATCCGAGTACAGAATCACCCACATAGTTATAATGCGGAACCTGAACCCCATCGGAAATGATGACATTCTTAAGTTCTACGGAATTCCCGACAACACATCCGTTACCAATTAATGCACTTCCACGGATGAATGCACAGTGTCTTACCTCAGTATTCTCACCGATAATGCACGGAGAACCGATATATGCAGAAGGGAAAACCTTCGCGCTTTTTGCAATCCAGACACCCTCCTGCGGATGATCGTATAAATCAGCGGAAAGCGTGGCACCAATTTCCATAATAATGGACTTAACCTGCGGAAGAATCTCCCACGGATAAGTCACCTTGGAAAGCCACGGCCATGCAAGCGTATGACCTTCCTCATATAAATCCGATACTTTCACTTGAATGTTACTCATAGAAATCCTTCTGACCTTTCGCACAAAGAAGTGCTTCCGTCAATAATAATTATTCTCTGACTTTAATTAAATGTCCTGAATTACGAAGCGAATCAACAATCAGGTTAACATGCTTCTCGCAGATTTCCTTTTCATCAGCCTCTGCCATAACACGCAAAACCTCTTCGGTTCCGCTCGCACGAACAAGCACACGACCGGTTTCGCCCAGTTCTGCACCACAAGCCTCAACCTGAAGAAGAACTGCAGGGTCCTCCTCTGCAAGCTTCTTGTTATCCACTTCAACATTCTTCAGCACCTGCGGAACAGACTGTACTTCAGATGCCAGTACGGAAAGCGGAAGCTGCGTATCAATCATAACCATCATGACCATAATCGCAGTCAAAATACCGTCACCGGTACGGGCATATTTACGGAAAATGATATGTCCCGAATTCTCCCCGCCGATTGCATGGTCATTGGCCTTCATATTCTCATAAACATAGCGGTCACCGACCTTGGTCTGCGTATACTGAATGCCGATACGCTTCAAAGCCTTATACAATCCGAAGTTGGACATAACCGTTGTAACGACGGTATTGTTCGGAAGCTGTCCCATCTTCTTCAGATACTTCGCACATATGTACATAATATGGTCACCGTCTACAACGTTGCCGTTCTCATCTACAGCAAGGCAGCGGTCCGCATCACCATCAAAGGCAAATCCGACTTCAACACCCTTCTCCTTCACAAACTCCTGAAGGCCTTCAATGTGTGTTGAGCCACATTTTTCATTGACATTGATACCATTGGGTTCATCATTGATGACAAATGTCTTCGCACCGAGTGCGTCAAAAACAGAACGTGCAATCATCCAGGAGCTGCCGTTCGAACAATCAAGTGCAACCTTGCGGTTCTCAAATGATTTCGTTGCAATGTTGGTCAGATAACCGATATAGCGGTTACGCCCCGAATAGTAATCTACCGTGCATCCGATATTCTCTCCGGTTGCAAACGGAGGTTCTTCAATGGCGTTATCGATGTACTTCTCAATCAAATCCTGTACTTCGTCATCCATCTTTTCTCCGTCGCCGTTCATCAGTTTAATACCATTATCCACATAAGGATTGTGGCTCGCACTGATCATAATACCGCAGTCAAAATTGTCGGTACGCGTAATATAAGCTACGCACGGAGTCGTAGTAACATGCAGAAGGTATGCATCCGAACCGGATGATGTAATACCGGCAGCAAGTGCATTCTCATACATATAAGAAGAACGTCTTGTATCCTTACCGATTACAATCTTAGCATGATGCTCTTTCCCGTAATACCACCCGAGAAAACGTCCAATCTTAAATGCATGTTCTGCAGTAAGAACCGAACCGGACTTTCCGCGAAAGCCGTCCGTTCCGAAATATTTACCCATAAACTGAATTATCCTTTCTCAAAAAAATGGCCAAAGCGTGTGCATGGTGGCTTTGTTTCAAAGATTTCATGGCAAGTTACTCAGTAACTTGCCCGCGCCGCTTTGGCGTCGCTTTGCGACATATTCCTTGGCCAAAGCGTGTGCATGGTGGCTTTGTTTCAAAGAAACAAAGCCCTGTTGTTGGCAGGGCTTAGTTTTAACCGTTATAGCATTCCTCATCGCACACAAGAACCACATCGTCGTGCAGATTCAAAAATGATGCAGGGCAAGAGGTTGTTACCGTTCCCTTTAACATCTTCATAACTGCGTCATGCTTGTTCTTTCCATTTGCCAGAATAATGATTTTTTTAGCGGAAAGAATGGTTCCCATACCCATAGTAAGTGCGTGTGTCGGTACCTCTGCAGCACTTGCAAAGAATCTTGCATTGGCATCAATGGTGTCCTCGGTAAGTCCCGTAACATGGGTTACCGGAACAAGTTCCTCATCCGGTTCATTAAAAGCGATATGACCGTTACGACCGATTCCCAATACCTGAATGTCAGCACCGCCAAGGGAACGTACATACGCTTCATATCTTTCTGCTTCCTTCTCTCCGTCGGGAGCGGCACCGTTTGGTACATTCGTTCTGGCCTTGTCAATATTGACATGGTCGAACAGGTTCTTATTCATAAAATACCGGTAACTCTGATCATTCTCCGGACTGATGGGATAATACTCATCCAGATTAACCGTTGTCACATCCGCAAAATCAATCTCGCCGGCAACATTCATTTCAACGAGTTTCGCATACATGCCCTCCGGTGTGGAACCGGTAGCAAGTCCAAGTATCGCGTTCGGCTTATTCTTCATAACCTCAGCAACGATCTCAGCAGACTTCACGGAAACTTCATCGTAGTTCTTACATACAATAACTTTCATGGTTGTACTTTCCTTTCGAAGTTTTTTTGCTTTAATCGTGGTTCAGAACAGTTCCAAATCACAAAAAAGATACGGTAAAATTTTATACCATCAAAGAAAAATATGCAAGAAAAATCTCATACATTTTACAAAAAAATCCCTCTTTAAACTTCCGAAGAGGAAGGTTTATTCCGCTTCTTTCTGCATAGGAAAATGAGGAGAATAACCGTTGTCAGTATCAATGCCGCCCCTGCAAAAATCCACAACTTTCCTTCGGAAAACGGAGTCCCCTTTCCGTTATTCCCTTCGGCTTTGGACGGTTCCGGTGTTTCCGTTACTTCCGGTTCTTCCGTTATAATCGGGGTAGGCGTTATTTCAACGGCTTTTTTCAGTTTTGGATACACAATCTCATCCGTCTGTTTCGATGAGGATGGTTGTACAATGGTCCCCGTCACTTTTCCCTCACGTTCAAATTCTGCCTGCATAAGCGGTAAGTCATCCTGATTACATCTGTATAACTCCGTTGCATTTGGCGCAAGTATCAGAAATGCTCCTTCATCCTTTTTAAAGAGTATTTTATCGTATTCCGTTCTGTCGATATCCCTTGATACGCACATGTCATATAAAGACTTTGTGATACTGATGCGATCTCGTTTCTGTGCGGAGATTACCACATAGTAGGTACCACCTTTCGGGTAGGAAAGCAGAAATTCATCTCCCATTCCATATGCAATTCCGATTGTTCTCTCGGTATCAATAAATGAGACCTTTTCACCGTTTCCTGATGCAATCAATTTCATATCCGCATCATACACATACACATCCGTTTTACCATCTATCGTCAGAAACTCATACTCTCTTTCCGCAACAAACAGTTTATTCTCTTCACGAAGCACATCAATCCATGCTATGCACAGTTCCGGTGCATGTGCTACACCAAAATTAACAATATTATTACTGCTCGGTTCGTCCTTTTCCTTCTCAAGATATCGCTGAATGTACGGCATAACCGCATCAGCAATCTTATTGGAAACAGTTTTCTCTCCAAGAATTGTCTTACGAATAGTATCCTGCAGATATTTTTCATAGTTAGATTGCGAACCTATGATACCGATAATCTTCTCGAAAAGTCGATCCAGGTAAATTGTCTGTGCATAATCGATTGCATAAACGGACGCATCTGCATATTCTCCGTATAAGGGAAGCATCTTCTGCATCCGTTCAGCATAATCCGCACAGTTCATTGCTGAGGGAAGGTAATATGTAACTCCGTACCTTTGAAACCCCCATCTGCCCGGAGCCACCTTCGTCACAGGGTCCAAATCATTCACAAATGAGAAAATATTATTATATAGAGTATTATCCTCTGTCGGCATAGCAACCTTTGAAGTCAGAGGGCACTCGAAACAAAATGCATAGATATTCTCCGGTTTGATTACTCCCAGTTCTCCCGAAGCAGCAAAACCATCAAGACCATATGCTACCAGATTGGCCACCGCAGCACCTCGGGAATATCCTGTAATCCAAATTGATATCTTCCGATTTGCAGGAAGTGTCTGCAGATAGCTCCTTAATTCAGTGGAAACCATTGCCGCAGCCTGTTGGAATCCCTGATGTGTACTACCGGTTCCCATCGTAAAATTACTTGCCCATTCATCGCCGTAATTTCCGCCTCGAATTACCAGGCATACAACCAATTCGTCCTCACTGATATGTCGGACACCATAAGCATAACCAATGGAATCCGCACTCGCTTTGCCATAATGAATCGTACTGTCATCATATTGCACAGACAGAGCATCGAATAAAGGCAGCAAATGCGACGGAAGCGATTCCTCTCCTACACCGAAGCCGGCAAATGCCATACGGATGGACATCGCCGCCAGATCCAAATTCAAATCATAGGAGGAACATGTGAAAAAGCTGTCACGGTAAGAATAAGTCATCGTCTTTTCAGTCGGTTCCTTCTCCACTCCGGATGTCGTATATTGAAAGTTCCCTTCAATATCCTCGGCATATGCCTGTTTCAGTATGCCAAAAAGACATAACAGCATCATACACATAAACAGACAGCATAATCGCTTTCTCATTCCAGTTTCCTCCTTTCTTCATAATAGACTTCCGCAGTGTATTCTTCACCGGGATAACAAAATACTCAAACCATTTCCATTATGCAAAAAGGGCATGTAAACATGCCCTTTCTATTATACTTCAAAATAATTGATGTTCTTCTCACGGAGAAAAGCGCGCACAATATCTGCATTCACACATTCCGTATAAGAAACCTCCTGTCCGTCAATCACTTTCGTGGTTGTTCCCGTTACAACACCGAACAGTCTGCCATTAGTATCATACACCGGTGCCCCGCAAAAACCGTTACCGTTAATTCCCGTAATGGCAAATGTCGTTACCTTTCCGTCTTCTCCCTTTTCCATATGAGAAACCATACCTTCGGAAGGATACGGTGTAATCGTATGATTTCCGGACGGTGTCCACTGAATATCATCCAGTTCTTTCGCATTACGGAAATCGTCAAATTCCACAATCGGGAATCCCAACCGGCATACACTCATCCCCGGTCGAATTCTCACTGCACCTGTCGGGAACACACTGTTACTGTGAAAGAACGGCGTACCAAAACCGCCGAATCGTATGATGGCAATATCATAGTCCGGATGCAATTCCACCCCCAGACGTTCAATTCTATCGAAGCATCGTGAGAAATTATATCGAAGCTGTACCTTCGTCTCACCTTTCACATACTCGTAACGACGTTCCAATCGATTGGTTTCTATTCGGAAGTTGGCTTCTTCGGGAATGGAATTCCGTTCTTTTTTAAAGGACTCGTATTTGGCATTCATCTTGCCGGAGCGCATAATATCCTCAGCAACATGACGGCAGGTAATTGCCGCACCTTCACCATTTACAAAGAACAGAGTCGCCGTCTGAGGGCATATCTCTTCTGATTTGTAAATTCTAGATATGGTTTTAATCGGTCTGCAATAATCCATTGCACGTTCCGTTGCTTCTGCAAACATAATGCCTCCAAAACTATCCTTTTCTATGGAAAATACTATTCTCCGATTGGTGCGGTCCAGTACTCCTGCTGATACATATCCGTCAGTCTGTAAAGGATTTTCACGTCATAATTCTTCAATTCAATATCCGTAACCTTCATATCATCGGTAGCAATCAAAGTCTCGCCAAGCAAATAACTGTCGAGATAAGTCTGGTCATAGGAATAATAGTCACAGATGAAATCAATCTTGCTGCCTGCTTCAATCTTATCGGAACTCTTTGCAACCGTATCGGTCTCACCTTCCACATATACAGGCTTGAAGCCGATGATGCTTCCGATACCATTGTCATCAAAAGCGACCTGAATTTCTACACGTACGCCATCAATGAGGGCAGGAACATAGCCATAATAATTATCCTTCCCGTCCACTTCTACGGTATCCGTATGGTAATAAGCAACAACCTGATTGTTAATTGCAACCCATGTCTTCTCGGTGTCTGCAACGAGATTTCCGGCATCATCATATGAGAATACATTGTCGATACCAAGGTCAATATATCCTTTACCATCATCGACGAACATGTTCTTATCAATGCCGTATACCTTCTCCCAGTTATCCTCGGTAAGGGTAAGCACATAATCATTGCCCTTCTTAATGAAGGTCAGGTCACCCTGAAGCATATTATCGGCTACATATTCTGCCTGTGCTTCCAAATCCTGGTCCTTCATGAAGCTGATATTGTCGGAATCCAAACCTTCGATACTGCGTCCGCCTCCGCCAAGGAAGGAACTCAAAAGGCTTGATACCAAATCACCGGTAACATCTCCTCCAACAGAAGAACTTCCGAGACCAAATAAGGATCCAAGAGGTGACGATGTACCACCACCTGCAATCTGACCGGAAGTTTCCAGTGAAGCAAACTGCTTAATGCATTTGCTGTATTCACTGTCCATACCAATTGCACTGTATGTAGAACATGCACTGTCTACGCTGGACGTCTTACGATAAGGGAAATAAATCGAAATACCGTAAGCATCTTTATAGGAAGAGGAACTATTGTATTTAACCGCTCCCTGAATTGCCTTTGCCAAAGCTTTTCCTTCTGCGGTATTCATGTTCAGAGCAAGATTCGTAAGGTCAACCTGGTCAATTCTTGAACTGGTTGCAAATTCTCTTGCATCCTCACGTGCCTCAGATACTTCATCGTATTCCTCAGCCTGAAGTTTTCCTGTAATTGATTTTGCAAATGCGGATAAAGAATCCGGTACTGTATAAGCAAATTCAGCTAGGTCAACAAGGGAAAGCGTAGTACTCTGCCCTTTGCACTGTTGTTTACAGGTAGAAACGAAATCGTCAACAATAATCTTTCCGAGATCGGTCGAGGAAATGGATGTATTGCTGCCAAGCTTAGTCAGCCAGTTGGTATAATACCATCCGATACCGGGCTCTGTTTCCTCGGAGGCAATCAGGTAATCTCCGTAGTTATCAAGCATCAGTGCAGTTTCCGCAGTTGCCATAAGACATGCATCAAAACCGATGATGTCAAATGTAACACCCGCATTCTTTAATGCATTGTTAATACCAACAAGATTCATGGAACCGGATTTCTGGTTCTTCTCATCATATCCGTATCCGCTTACGGAACCGCCGCCGTGATCCCACAAAATCAGGAAATTACGATTTGCAGGATAATTTGTGGAACAGTACTTTATGAAATCAGTCAGATTAGTCGGGTCGGTCATGGCCTTTTTACCATAATCGGCTTCGAGCTGTTTCAAACCGCCTGAAGTAACACGATAAATCTGATTAACGGTATTACTGATACCGCTTGTCTTCCACTTTGAGCATCCGCCGGTCATGACAATAATCTTAACATTGTCCCCGAATTTGGCAGATGCCATCTCACCAAGGTCATTACTTGCCATACCGTACTTACTCTCAAGATCGGTACCGCACATATAAACCATAATGGTTACTTCGTCCTTACCGTTACCCTTAAGAGTCGTACGCTTTGCACGTGCTCCCTTGACCACGGTATTGTCAACCTGTTGAACTGCCGTCGGTACATTAACCTGCTGTGTAGCCTGCAATTCATTCTGATTGTCGCCGCCAAGCTGTACACCTTTTCCATTCATCAGAAAATATATAATGGCAATGATGACGACAAGAATACCGCCACCGCCTGCGGCACGCTTTGCTCCATTTCCGCCGGAATGTCCTCCCGTCGGCGTAATGTTACTGTTACTGCCAAAGCCCTGTCCCACCGGACCGGTGCCAAGGCCGTCTCCACGCTTGTGAACGTCACCGCCTGTTCCGCTCACATTCTTCCGTCTTCCGGATGGTCTGTTATCACTCATTTATATTACCTCCTGCGGCTCATATGTATTTACGATATCCTTAACGATTGCTTTCACGGAACTGTCATTATGATAAGCCGCTTTAATTAATTTACTCACATTCCGTATAAAGCAATCCTGATCGAATTTCAATGGATTACCGATGAATATCAACTCATTCTCCGTCTTGCGGATGCCCTCTTCAGACATTAGTTTCTCTTCATACAGTTTCTCTCCCGGTCTCAAACCGGAATATACAATCTTGATATCGACATCCGGTTTTAAACCGGAGAGTTTTATCAGATTTCTCGCAAGCGTATCAATCTTGACAGGCTCGCCCATATCCAATACAAATATCTCTCCGCCTTTTGCATAAACACCGGCCTGCAACACCAAGCTGACAGCCTCAGGTATAGTCATGAAATAACGGATAATATCCGGATGCGTGACCGTCACGGGTCCCCCCTCAGCAATCTGCTTTGTAAACAACGGAACAACCGAGCCGTTGCTTCCAAGTACGTTACCGAAACGAACTGCTACATATTCCGTACGAATGCGGTCCGTAAGGATTGGCATACTGTCTGCTTCCGGATGCTCGCGAAACATACTGCTATCCGAAAGTTCCTCTGCTTTGCCTTCCTTAATCTTTCGGTCGAATGTCTGAATCAACATCTCACAAAGGCGTTTACTTGCTCCCATAATGTTGGTCGGATTCACTGCCTTATCGGTACTGATCAGGATAAATCTGGAACATCCGCATGCCATAGCCGCATATGCCGTTTTATACGTTCCTGCCACATTATTCTTAATCGCCTCACACGGGCTGTCCTCCATAAGCGGAACGTGCTTATGTGCAGCTGCGTGGAAACAGATATCCGGTTTATAATCTCTAAATACGCCATAAATTCTCGCAGAATCACGAACAGAACCAATCAGAACCACTAGGTCAAGATTGGGATACTTCTTTCTCAGTTCCTGCTGAATATCATAGGCATTATTCTCGTATACATCAAAAATAATCAGTTTGGAAGGATTATGAGCAGCTATCTGACGGCACAACTCACTGCCGATGCTTCCGCCCCCACCGGTCACAATAATAACCTTTCCGGTCAGTACATGGAATATCTCATCCATATTAACGGAAATGGTATCACGTCCGAGCAAATCCTCAATAGCCACGGGTCTCAGATTACTTACCGTAACATCTCCGTTCAGAATCTGGAATATACCGGGCAGACAAGTCAGCTCGCATCCCGTTTCCTTACAGATATTCAGGATATCGCGACGGTCCTTCGCATCTGCCGTGGGAATGGCAAATACAATCTTATCAATATGATACTCCTCTACTGCCGTAAAGATATCATTACGACCGCCGACACAACGGACGCCTTCCACATAACGTCCCCATTTGTTTCTGTTATCATCGATAAAACAGGAAACCTTATCGGTGTTCTCTCTTGCAGAAGCCATATCGTGAGCCAGCATCTGTCCGGCTGCTCCTGCACCGATAATCATAACACGTTTCACGATAACATCCTGTTCACCGTTCACAGACCTAGGTGAATAACGGGCACGCAGGAAATTCAGAAGTCTATAACTGAAGCGAATGGCTATGGTACACATAAACTGAAGCAGGCCACCGACCACTATAACCGAAATCGGAAGCCGACAGTACGGAATAAGCGTAACAAATAACAAAAGTAAAAGCCATGCAGCAAAATTACAGGAAACAAGTCGGACCAGTTCATCCAAGCTTGCAAAGCGCCATATACTCCGATAAAGCCTGCCGATACAAAACGCTCCGACAAGAACAGCTCCGTAAATCGGAATGATTATAATACATTTACGGGAATACTCTTCGGGAATCATAGAGAATACAAAATCAAATCTCAGCATCAACCCAAACATGTAGGCAAAAACCGTAGTAATATAGTCCCAGCACACAAGGCACAACGCAATCTTAACCCAGTGCTGCATTTTATGTTTCTTAGGCATATTCCAACATTCCTCCAGAAGGACAGACTTCACCCTCACCTTATTATACTTTAGTTATACCACGAAATGATGTTCCATTCAATATAAAGATATGGAAATCCGCATAGTGCCAACATTTCGGGAAAGTGACGTAAAACCCATAGAAAAAAGAAGGAGCCGTCAACCGACGCCCCCTTCTTTGAACTGCTCCCCGTCAAGTAGACAAATAAAATAATATAAATTTTTTTGCTGCCGTCAGTTCGTCTGGCGGCAGTTTTTATGCTGCTTCAAAATACATTGCATATTTCTCCAATGGAGTCAGTACACCAAGGTTTCGCT
>JAZQNM010000021.1:0-3777 GCA_045627305.1 Lachnospiraceae bacterium | reverse complement strand
TGGATTAAGAGTTTTCTTGCCATCATTGTGATTTATGCCCACACATAATATAGGCACAAATCAGAATTTTTCAACGGAATCCTGAGATTAGCCCAAACTTTTTCCGTGCCAGTGAAGACCAGCATCGTCAAGTGTCCACTCGAAACGGTTGACCTCTTCCATCACCATTTCTTTATCCAGCTCGACATCTGAACTGAATCTTGCTTCGTCATCCGCACGAAAGCCTTCGAAATAATAATAGAGTTCCTCTCCGATTGCATTTTTGATATTCTCCTCAGTAACAGTTCCAGAGCTGGACTTTTCTTCAAGGTCCTCGTAGGCAGAACCGTCCAAACAGAGAAGATCTGACAGACCTTCCTTAATGAAGGAATAGATTCTATGTTTCAATTGTTCTTCAGTCATATGCTTATCGAAGATTTCGGGCGCTATGCCATTGGGAACCGTTACTGATACAGCAAGTCTTCAGCGAGTTTGTTCCTGATGATGTTATCCGTCAGACTGACAAATTCCTCGATGCGGTCGAAATAGTTTGGTATGAGAATCCTCATCTTTGGCTTCTCTCCGGTGAGTATCAAGTACATTCCGTCCTCCAAGAAGTCGGGCTCTATCGAAATGCGGGCATCCGTATCCTTAAGTGTCCCCTCAAGGCGGGTCATTATCGTCTGCTTCAGAATCTCGGCAGCCTTGAACTTGGCCCTGATCTCCGTGCAATGTTCTTCCCACTCTTCACGGAATGCCGGCATCTCCTCGTTTCTTTTCAGCAGCCATGTCACTATTTCCTTTGCTGGAATGGGAATATTGATTTCAATAGAGTTATAGGAATTATTGAAGAACATTTTGGCACAATCCGAATGTATGAGTATGGTGATGCTGAAGTTCGACAGATGTATCCTGCAGTTGATAGTCTTATCCTTTTTTGTCGTGCTGTATTTTAGAAAGGCGTCTGCCCCTTGGTTCCTGAATTCACTAATCAGGTCTTTCAGATACTCGCGCTGGTCTTCAAAAGTGAATATCCTCCGCGGGTCGAATTTCGGCCAAAACTCATTCTTGGCATCTTCACGTATTTTCAAGCCAACAGCAAAGTTCCAAAAATAGTCCATACTGCCATTACAAGAAATCGCTATCGCGACACGTTTCTCGTAATCTCTGTTGTGAAGAATTGTGCTTATCATGATATGTTAATACAAGGTTATATTCAAAACGATGCGAATACAAATATAAACACTATTTCAAAATTTGCTGATTAAAAGCCGATTACTCTTATGGTATTTTCCGCCTTCATTATCAGTTCCTCCCTGATGAAGGAATGGATTCTGCATCTCAGTTGTTTCTTAGTCATTATATTTAAGGATAGCTGTTATTAGTTCAAATATTTGATAACGAAACTTAGTTGTCAATCTTTTCGATCCTGTACTGTCCGTCCGATTCCAGGGCATTAACCAATGAAGCAAAATTGCCGGTCATGGTCCAACCTGTTGAATAAAAGCAATAACCGCTTTCTGTGCCGTTATGAGTTATTGGCTTATAACAAGTTGAGCCCGTGGTGTCTTTGGAGAGGCAACACCACCCTTGGGGTGTATTCTTGCCAGGAATCCATTCGGACATCTTTCTGTTCGCTTTGCCGACATTCGGCTTACCCTGTCTCCCCGTCCATATCAAAGAAGAAAGCAGACATTCAATAACCCCGACTTTGGATAAAGACTCCCCAATAATCGCATTGTTGAATACAACCCGATACCGTGAGAAATCCCTTCCGTTCAATCCTTTGAACACTGATTCGAGAGCTTTCTTGTTGTCTTCTGAAATTTCATCATTCTCTCCCGACACCCTGAGCGCAGCCAATATCAAGTTCCGGTTTCGAGACCAGAAATTCATAAGAAGACCATAATATTTCTTGTCGCATTTCAATTCTGCAAACCGGTCGACGTATTTTTTGAGCGCAGGTTCATCAAGGGCAGCCGAAAATACTTTTTGAAATTTATTTCCAGTACAGGACAGTTCTCCATTGTCATCGATTATGTCATACTTGCGGGCTTGCTTGTCCGTCGTATATGAGAATGCATTGAATTGTTCGATAGCTTCTTCTCCAGTTTTGCCGTCTTTGCAGCAGTCTTCGGCATACATTTCCCAAATTTTTTGAAGTACGGCCCTGCTTGTCAGCGGTTCCTTGCAATCAACAGCTCCGTCTTCCCCGATAAATTCATATCTGGCAATCTCATTCTGGGAAATCTTATCCTCAAAATCCTCTGACTTCAATGCAGACACTGCTGCCATTATCAGCCTCTTGTTACGACCCCAATAATTGTTGAGAGCGATTCTTTCATCAGGTGTCGTAGCCATAATTACTTGCGTTGCAGCATCCGATTCGGAGCCGTCTTGCTCAGTCAAATCTGCCGTAACTGGAATGCTCATGGATTTTATATACTCATTCAACAAGAACCGGGTCCTGTCTGACAGTTCATCGGAATTGAGAAGCGGAGAGATGACCTCATCATATACATCTTGATAATTGATGCATATATAGTGCTTTCTGTTTGAGCATACTGCTTCCTGCTCCATTCCGTCAAGCTCCCTTGGAGAGGATGCCTTAAGGTATACAAACAACCTGAATACGCCCTTTTCCTTATTATTAAGCTGACAGGCCCAGAAATAACGCTCCGTTTGCGTAAGCTGTCCGTATTCCATTCCTGACAGGCCCTTTTCTTTCAAAAGCGCATCGTGCCTGGACTGGGAAATACCGCTGTCCTTCCATTTTCCTTCTGGAGAATACACCTTGTTCTCGATAAATATTTCGAGTTTGCTGATATCCTCACATATCCCCCGCACATTAGCGGAAATATATAGATCAACCGAATCCTTCTTTCCTTTCTTCGGGTCGATCACCTTTTTTAGATTATCATCAACAAAGTCAGAAACACATTTTTCCGGGACCGCCTGTATGTTGGCAAGACTGACAGACCGGCTGAGAACGGCATTTCTAAATGCAAGGAAGTGCGCGTCTTTATTCCAATCGATGTGCTGCTGACCAGCTCTTCTGACCAGGATGTCCAAAAAATTCATCAACTGACTGTCGTTGCCAAAATCGGGCAAATCGCGACCATCAAGAAGCCAGGCCAGAAAAGAACTGTGCATCGTCTCATTGCGCCCTTTCCCTATTATCTCAAAAAAAGTTTTACCGGAATAGAAATCCCTTAGTTTCCTGTTCTCCGGCTCCCTGTTATAAATCTGCAGAGCATTCTCTACATCAATGTATAACGAATTCATATTCTATTGACTTTGTGTGTTATAGACAAATATACATAATTTCCGGCAATTGCTGATTAAAAGCCGATTACTCTTCTGGTATTTTCCGCCTTCATTATCAGTTCCTCCCCGCAGTATCCCTTTATGGCGGCATAGTCAGGTTCGTGCCCGCCGATGACGGAGTCTATCATCTTTTTGCGTGAGATGTTCTCGATCTGGCCGCCGGAGAAATCGAACTCGGCCGCGAGCGAGACGGCTTCGGCTTCGGAGAGTTCCGGAATCATGGATTTCCAGATCCGCGCCCTGGCTTCGTCCGAGGGCTTGTCGAAGCGGACCTTGTAGAGGAAGCGGCGTTCGAAGGCCTTGTCGAGGTTCTCGGTGAGGTTGGTCGTAGCGACGAGGATGCCTTCGAGGTTCT
Source organism: Lachnospiraceae bacterium (assembly GCA_045627305.1). Classification (GTDB taxonomy): domain Bacteria; phylum Bacillota; class Clostridia; order Lachnospirales; family Lachnospiraceae; genus ISDg. The sequence goes on along the minus strand of JAZQNM010000021.1, from coordinate 116 downwards.
CCATCTCCTGAAGGATGATGTTCTGGATGCTGTTCTCCATCTTGTCGACGGCCCGGGTGGCCTCCTCCTTCCTGATGCCGAAGATGGCATCCGCCTCGTTGAAGAGAAGTATCGGA
>JAZQNM010000020.1:0-14292 GCA_045627305.1 Lachnospiraceae bacterium | reverse complement strand
AAAAGTTAGTAAACTATGGAAAGTCGGTTACAAAAGGGGACTTTCATTTACAAAACGGGATTTCTGGTTGCAAAATGTGCGCTTCATTTGCAAAACGGGATTCTCGCGTTACAAACGGGAATCTCGGATTGCAATTCATCAGTCATTCCCCAATATAACAGATATTCCCGTCAAGTTGACAACTATTCCTTTCAAGATGACTACTTTACTTGTCACGAAGTATACTATATGACAACTATTCTTGTCAATACCCAAATTTAAGATTTTCGCTTCACGAGCGTCTGCTTCCTTGCGGAGCACTTTTGCATTATAGGAGACACAACACAATCTCCTATGATATAAGAAAAAACGGCAGCCGTGGCTCAACCACAACTGCCGTTACACTCCATCTCTTAAAAACCGTTTACTGCTCGCGGAAGGTAATCTCTCCGTTCGCACCCATGCTGTCCACGATGGCAAGCGATTCCAGATGCACGCCCATGTCACGAATCTTCTGGCCGCCGACCTGAAAGCCTTTCTCAATGGCAATACCGCATCCGACAAGCATTGCTCCGGATTCCTTTACAATAGAAATCAAGCCCTCAAGTGCGCAACCGTTAGCCAGGAAATCGTCGATAATCAGAACACGGTCGCCCGGATTCAGAAACTTCTTCGCTACGATAACATCGAAAACTCGTCCCTTTGTAAAAGAAGTAATCTGCGTTGTCAGGAGTTCTCCGTCAAGGTTCTTGCCCTGTGTCTTTTTGGCAAATACGACCTTACAACCAAATTCCTCGGCCGCAATACATGCAATTCCGATTCCGGATGCCTCAATCGTCAGAATCTTATTCACACCCTCACCTGCGAACAGACGCTTCCACTCCTTTGCCATCTCACGGAACAAAGAAACATCCATCTGATGGTTCAAAAACATATCAACCTTTAAAACGTTTCCTTCTTTAACGACACCTTCCTCACGAATTCTATCCTCTAAAAGCTTCATACCCTTCTCCTTTCGGCATTTGCCTAAATATGGTTTCTGCGCTCTTACATCTCAATCCGGTTATACGGAATCTTCATCTCATTAAGAATCATTTCCTCGCGGTCCGTGCATGTACATATGATAATCTGACGGTCAAGCCCTGACAGAAGTTTCAAAGTCTCACGCAACCGCTCTTTATCATAGTATACGAAACTGTCATCGAAAACAAGAGGTAAACTTTCTTCGTACATCGTTTCTCCGACACTTAACCGTTCCGTCAAATACAACTGTTCCATTGTTCCTGAACTAAGTTTCTCCAATTCAACCGAATGTCCCTTGTGTCCGACCTTTACTTTGAGATTCTCGTCCATAGTAATGTGTGTATAGTGTCCTGCCGTAACGCTTTCAGCAATCTCTGACATACGTGCATTCAGTTTCTTTCCGTAGCTATCGTGAATATCCTGTGCTATCGTATGAATCGTAGCCATTGCTATATTGAGGGCTTCTGCTTTCAAGGCATCATCGGCCTGCTCCTCCTTCAGTTTCTTCACACGATTCCGATTATCGGAAAGCCGTTCCTCAACAGTATCAGCGGTTTCCAAAGCCTGCTCAAGTCTGGCAACCTGCCTTGTCAGCTCATCCCGTTCCACGCGTGCCGTCTTCAGATTCTCGCGTTGCTCAACCGACCTTGCCATAATACTTCCCGTAATCCGTCGGATATCACCTTCAGAGAGTTCTTCCATTAACGGCTCATGGGAACGATAAAACTCCAAAAGTTGCAGACGCTCTGATGTCAGTTCTGCACGAGATCTTTCGATTCTTTCTTCCCGTTCGGCAATCAATTCCCGCAGTTGTTGTGCTCGTGCTATTGCCTCGATATTTCTACGCTCTTTCTCTCTGCTTTCCTCCTCGGGCGGGAGTGCCGCCAGAGCTTCCTTTGCACTGATATACTCCGCAGGTTGATTCTCAGAAATGCTCCGAAGTTCCTTCTCCAAGTCACTGATGCGCTTTGCAATCATTTTGTTCCGAATCAGATACCAGGAAAGTGTTAGCAGCATTAAGGCAAATGGTATAATGCACCATAACATCTTCCGATACAAAAGAAAAGCACCAAGCCCTGCCAAAACAATACAGGCCAATACCACCGGTGCCAGATACCGCTTTGTTGCTTTCGCTTCATCACATTTTTTCGCGGCAAGCTTCTTTTCAGCATCCCATTCAGCCTTTGCCGCATCCATACGGTCCTCCGCCAGTTCCCATTCATCAAGTTCCTTCTGAATGGACTCGGGTGGCACTATTATCGCTTCGGTCTCCTTAAGCTTCGTCTTCTTCGCTTCCAGGTCAGCCTCACGTTCCTCTTCCTCTATGATGTCATCACAATAATGCTCGTAGCGGCCCTGCTGCTTCAGAAATTCCTGCTCCACTTCCGGTGCGTCGTCCTTCTCGAGTTGTTCAATCTGCTCCTCAATCTCCGTAAGTCGGGCAGACTGTTCGCTCCACTGCGTATTCATCCGCTCCAGGTCTACTCGTGTAATCTCATCATCCTCAATACTCTTCTCCAGGGAAGCTATCTGTTCTGAAAGACCTTTTTTATCAATTGCCTTCACGTCGGCGTTAAGTTTCTCTATTGCTCCGCTGACATCGACAGACCGACTCTTTGCCATGCTCATATTCGTAATTGCATTCTGCAAATGCGCCGCCAATTCCTTATCGGTAACCGCGCCACCCTGCGGTTGCATCACGGTATTCACAAATCCGGTTTCCGTAATGGGCGAGCCAATCGTTTCGAAAAACTCACCGTTTAAGGGCAATGTCCTTCCGGTATCAATCCTCGTAATCTTTAGTCCGCCTTCTGTCTGCAGAAAATCCCGTTCAATATGATATTTCTTACCACCCACTTCCACATCAAGCATACCCTGATATGCTCCCGGGGTGTCCCACGGCTTATACTTCGTATAAGTGCTGTCTTTTGCGCCACGACCACGGGTGTGTTCAATCCCGAATAACATTCCCTGAAGGAAGCGGTACAGTGTGGTTTTACCCGCTTCATTCGGTCCGGTGAGTACATTGATGCCTTCGGAAAATGTAACTTTCTTACCGTTCAATTTGCCGAAATGCTCCGGATTGCATTCCAAAAACTTCATGTTCTTCCTCCATCCTTCTCAATGTTCCCTATTTAACAAAGCTTCCAGACCGTAATACAAGGCCATCTCATTCTTCGCGTTCTCAGAAGGATCGTCTCCTTTTGAAAGTGCTTCTATGAACATACCAATCAGGTTATCGGCATTGGCTTTTCGCAAACCCTCAATGTCAAATTCCGGAAGCGTTTTATCTATCACTTCGGTAACAAGCCCACATTCCATCAGTGCATCCGTGTCTATGGTCAGGTCCGCCTCCCGCTTGCCCGTTACCGTCACACGGTACATATGTTGTTCGCCTTCTGCTATAATCTGCTTTGTCAACCGATCCTTCACAGAACCGTTCGTATCCTCACCGGTTACACAGACCTCCATATCTCTGTATTCTCTCTTGGAAAATGGAACAAACTCCATCACCGTTGTATATGGTGCTTCCTCTCCGGTAATATCCACAAGCATATAGCCGTGTGCACCGGTTTCATTCCGGTCAAGCGGTTCCAGGGAACCGGCATACGCAATCTTTGTTCCGACAACATCCGGCTTGTGAATGTGCCCGAGTGCAACATATTCAAAGCCGTTTTGTGCTATTTTCCTGAAATTCATCGGGGCATTCTTCTCATCACCACCATGTGCAAGAAGAATCTGGATTCCGTCTCCAACCGCTTTAACATCATCATAAACAGGCTCCTTCACATCCCTTGTCGGGTAACTGAAGCCATACACACTCGTCCGAATATCGGCAAATGTAACGTGTGTCATCTCACTGTCTGTAATCATCGTAACCGGGCCCTGCCACTCATAATCACGATAGAAGGAGCGTGGTCCGATATAATCATGATTGCCCGCCACAAGAACGACCCGTGCCTTAAGAAGTTTTTTGAAAAGGTAATCTATCTCCTTCAAATCCTTCAAACGGGGCGCACTGTGAAATAAATCACCCGCAATCAGCAAAAGATCGGCTTCCGTTTCATTGCAGACATCAATAATTCCTGCAAAGGAATCAAGAATCTCCTGTTTCCGGATTTTGGCAAGCTTCGTTCCCTTCTCCGGCTCTGCCATCAGATGACAATCTGCTATATGAATAATTCTCACGGGTTTCCTCCTTACATAAGCGCTTCACGATTCCGTTTCAATACCGGTCGGGTGCGCCTCATATGATACTCAATGCTGCCTGCAGGCATAGGTTCTCTTCTTGATTTTCGTATTATTTTCAGTATACCACCGCAGGCTATGTTTGACAAATAAAAATGCTTGTGATACACTTCAAGCGAATGAAATACAACTGCGGGAAAGGAGTGTTCCGATTCCAAAGTGACACAATATACGAAACGGCTCCGACGGGAAGGTTTCCGACCCGAAAGACGGTTTATTTTTGTTGCCAAAAACAGTACTTCGTTCAAAAATCAATTATGAATGGAGTGATTCCAATGAAAAGAGTATTGCTTTTCGTGTTATGTCTTACCATGGTATTCAGCTTATGCGGTTGCGGTGCCGGGAAGAATAACACAGAGAAAAAAGAACCTGCCGTTATCAATGTGGCTGTGTTAAAAGGACCTACGGCTATTGGCATGGTAAAACTCATGTCCGATGCAGAAGCCGGAACATCGGTTAACGATTATCATTTTACGGTAGCAGGTACCGCAGATGAGGTTACTGCTTCCATTATCAAGGGCGATATTCCGATTGCAGCAGTTCCTTGCAATCTGGCTGCCACCCTTTACCAAAAAACGGAAGGTGGCATTACGGTATGCGCTGTAAATACACTCGGGGTTCTCTATATCGTTGACACCGGCGACAGTGTGCAAAACGTTAGCGACCTGAAGGGCAAGACCATCTATGCAACCGGTGCCGGCACCACACCGGAATATACGCTTCGCTATATGCTCCGGTCCGCAGGCATTGACCCGGACAACGATGTCAATATTACCTTTCTTTCCGAGGCAAGCGAAGTTGTAGCAAGAATCCTTGCCGCAGACGATGAGGAAATCATCGCAATGCTTCCTGAACCTTATGTAACCAATGTAACGACGAAGGCTCCAACGCTTCGTGTCGCGCTAAGCGTCAGCGAAGAATGGGACAAGCTGAATCCGTCTCCGATTGTTACCGGCGTTATCATTGCCAACACCGCATGGCTTAAGGAAAATGCTAAGGCCATGCAGGATTTCCTGAAGGAATATGCCGCAAGCACTTCCTACGCTACCTCACAGGTTGACGATGCCGCAACACTTTTAGAGCACTTTGACATCTTCAGCGCTGCGATTGCAAAAAAGGCAATTCCGAACTGTAACATCGTATGCTATACCGGCGAGCAGATGAAGTCGGCCGTATCCGTATACCTGCAGATTCTGTACGATTTCAAACCGGCATCCATAGGCGGTGCAATGCCGGGCGATGATTTCTATTACGGCAAGTGATTTCCCCTGCACATAAGTGTGCCTCCCTGCGGTACTTTTTATATCATATGAAATGAATGCAATTCCCCTAAAGAACAAACAGTTTCGCTTGCGAAACTCTACGCGCCGAGTGCGCATCCTTAGCGGAGCGTTTTTTGTATCATAGGAAATGCGACGCAATTTCCTATGATACGAAAAAATGGTGCAACTCATAAAGAGCTGCACCATTTCATTACTAATATTCTGTTCCCACGAACAAAGCTATTATTCGATGTTGATTCCAACGCCGTTATTGTCAGAATATAAACGCTTACAGGTAATCGTCAGAACGCCATCCTTGAAAGCTGCATGAATAGAGGAAGCATCCACCTTACCAACGCGGAAACGTTTCTCCATCTCACCGTAAGTTCTGGTATCATCACGGAAAGTAACCTTCTCCTCACCGAAATCCGGTTCTTCTCTCTTCGCACGTACAACCAATGTATCCTTCTCATAATCAAGTTTCAACGCTGACTTATCACAGCCGGGAATATCGCACATAATTCTGATGGAATCAAAGGTATCAATACGGCAGGAAGGGAAACCTGCAAGCCTCTTTCCTGTAGATGCAGATTTAGTTGTCTCCCCTGTCTTCTCGGCAGATTTATTGAAGAGGTCTTTGCCAAAAGGTCTGGGCATCGGATTATTCTTCGTATTCTCCTTGATATCATTCTTCAGGTTCTCTACACCCTTCTCAATGGAATCCACAAAATTGTTCAAAACCTCAGAGGTCTTGCTGAAAAAATCGTTGTCACTCATTACCTTTCTCCTCCTAAAAATGAATGCCCCGCTGCGTACGGGTGATGTCATTGGTAAATAACAATTACCTTGTGTATGTTATACAATAAATATAACAAAATGTCAATAGCATTTTTCTGCATCAGTCTTTCGTTGCAAGAATCCTTAAAAGAAGCTTCCAGGTTCTCTGCACGGATGCAATATCGAGCCGTTCCTTTGTTGTATGGATATCGTAAATATTCGGCCCCATACTGATGGCATCCAATTCCGGCATCTTCTCGATCAGAAGTCCACACTCCAATCCGGCATGAATTGTTTGGACTAAAGGTTCTCTTCCGTATTCCAAGGCAAATGCCGCAACCGCCTTCATTCTAAGTGATGACTTCTCGCGGTACTGCCATCCGGGATATCCGCCGTGAATGGTTACCGAACACCCACATAGGGTCGCTATCGTTTGTATTTTCCCGCTTAACACAGTCTTCTCGGAAGCAATCAGACTTCTTACGGAAACCGCAAGTTCCACTTCGTTCTCTTTAGTACGGATAATTCCGACATTATTCGAGGTTTCCACAAGCCCCGGCAGCGTGCTCATCGTTGCCACGCCATACGGAATAATGTTCAGGAGACATATCAGATTCTCTTTGGAATGTGCATCCATCGCCCCGTATTCCCGAATAGTATCAGAGGATGCATCATCTAAGGCTTCTAAATCGAGGCGGAAGCCTTCCTCCTTACCGGTCAGTGCATTCCTAAGTTCTGCTTCAATCTGCTCCACATGAGGCTTTTCCGAAACCGAAATCACTGCTTTGGCAGATACCGGAATTGCATTGTCCTTTGTTCCGCCTTCAATCGAAATAAGACGGTAGGATGTGGTTTCAGCCAATGTGCGAAGCACGCGACCTAAAATAAGGATTCCGTTGGAACGGTTCTTATCAATCTCTGTTCCGGAGTGACCTCCCTGAAGGCCGGATACGATAATCTCATAGACCTGTTCCGATGAGGGTATGGGCTCTCTTTCAAATGAAAGATTCAAACGAAGCGTTTCTCCTCCGGCGCATCCAACAATAAAGGTCCCTTCCTCTTCAGAATCCAGATTGATTAGGCGTGTTCCGGACAGATTCTCCGGATTAAGAGCCATCGCTCCATCCATTCCGGTTTCTTCATCAATGGTAGCAACAAATTCCAATGCAGGATGCGGAATCGTCCGGTCTGATAAAATCGCAAGCGCATAGGCAAGTGCTATTCCATCGTCTCCTCCGAGACTTGTGCCATAGGCTCCGACAAGCTTCCCATCAGTAAATATAGAAAGACCTTCCGTCTTCATATCCTTCTTGCAATCCGGTTCCTGCACTGCAACCATATCCATATGGCCTTGCAAGATGATGCCCGGCTCCGTTTCATAACCAGGGGTAGCATCCTTACGAATAATCACGTTGCCGCAAGGCTCCTTCGTATAGGATAGTTTCTGCTCTTCGGCAAAACTTACAAGATACTCACTGATTCTCTCCGTATTACCGGAGCCATGCGGAATCTCACAGATTTCCTCAAAATAATGGAAGACCTTGTCAGGCTCAAGTCCTTGAAGAATCATTTCTTTTTTCATATGATATCCTTTCTTATTGCTTTTCGTGTGATTGCCCGCGCCACCCGTGCACTCTGAAACTGCCAAAGCCCCCACGAACAGACGTGTGCTTCTTTGCGGAGCATTTTTCACAGGGAATGCAACGCTTCTTCAATGATATAAAATTTTCGCTGCGACCTAAGCCGCAGCGAATGATTGTTTTCTATAGTGTTTATTCGTTAACGAATCTGGAATTCCTCGTCTGCAAGACGGAAACGGTCACCAACTTCCAGTGGCACTTCATTGCCGGCAGTAATTCTCTCACCGTTCACATAGGTTCCATTCGTCGCATTCAAATCAACAATGTACAACTTTCCGGCACGCTTAATGATACGTGCATGTGTACGGCTGACTGCGGGGTTGCTTGTAATACAATAATCTACGCGGACACGCTCCTTGCCCATAAGGTATTCATCCTTATCGACATAGAACTCTTCCTCTGTCTTCATTCGCATAATCACGCATCCGTGGGGATTTGAAACACCAAGAAGAGAGGTTTTCTCACCACCCTCGGTTTCAATCACATCCTCGGGATATTCGCTATGATACGGCTTCAGCAGCGAAGTTGTTCCAAAATGAGCCTGCCCGTCCTGAAATTCAGGCGGAACAGTACCATACTTCTGCCAACCTATTCCGTCATCTTCATATGGTTTCTTTCCGTTCTTCAGGTTTCCGTTAATAAGAATCACAATCGCGACAACCATCAGTATAGCAAGAATTCCTACGACAATAAGCAATAATGTTAATATATTATTATTAGGCATTCTGTTCACCTTCCGTTCCCGTTCTGTTGAAATCTCACCAGCTTGTATTATGGGGAATGCATCCTTAGCGGAGCTTTTTTATATAACAGGAAATACAAGACAAATTCCTATTTTATAAAAATACTATAACCTCCACAGCGTCAAAAAGCAAACATTTTCGGCGTCTTGCGACACTTTATCCATACAAATCAACTGCTCCAAAGGAAAATGACAAAAAAGACTTCACTTTTCTTTTCTTATTTCAGATAGGCTTTTAAAGCCGCTGCCTTATCGGTTTTCTCCCAAGGCAAGTCAAGGTCTGTCCGACCAAAGTGCCCATACGATGCGGTCTGCTTGTAAATCGGTCTTCTCAACTCAAGCATCTTGATAATTCCCGCAGGTCTTAAGTCAAAGTTCTCACGAACAATCTTTACAAGTTCCTCATCGGAAAGCTTTCCGGTTCCAAAGGTATCAATCATAACAGATGTAGGCTCTGCAACACCGATTGCATAGGAAACCTGAATCTCAACCCTGTCAGCAAGGCCTGCTGCCACAATGTTCTTTGCAACATAGCGAGCTGCATAGGAGGCAGAACGGTCAACCTTCGTACAGTCCTTACCGGAAAATGCGCCGCCACCGTGACGTGCATAGCCACCATAGGTATCTACGATAATCTTACGGCCGGTAAGACCGGAGTCTCCGTTCGGTCCACCGATTACAAAACGACCGGTCGGATTGATGAAAATCTTTGTTGCATCGGTCATCATTTCCTTCGGAATAACCGCATCAATCACATATTTCTTAATATCCTCGTGAATCTGCTCCTGCGTTACCTCCGGGTCGTGCTGCGAGGAGACAACCACGGCATTTACGTGAACAGGCTTGCCATTTTCATCGTATTCCACTGTAACCTGCGATTTGCCATCCGGACGAAGGTAGGGGAGTGTACCATTCTTACGAACCTCGGAAAGCTTCTTCGTAAGGCGATGCGCCAAGCTAATCGGCATAGGCATCAACTCGGGAGTCTCATTGGTCGCATAACCGAACATCATACCCTGATCTCCGGCACCGATTGCAGCGATGTCCTCTTCACCCATTTCGCCATTCTTAGCCTCAAGCGCTTTATCTACACCGAGTGCTATATCTTTACTCTGCTCATCCAAAGCAACGATTACGCCGCACGTATCCGCGTCAAAACCATATTTTGCACGATCGTAGCCAATCTCACGAACCGTATCACGAACAATCTTCTGAATATCAACATATCCCTTTGTTGTAATCTCACCCATAACCAGTACAAGTCCGGTTGTGATGGATGTTTCACAGGCAACACGGCTCATAGGATCCTGACGCATCAGCTCATCCAATACGGCATCACTGATCTGGTCACAGATTTTATCGGGATGTCCTTCCGTTACCGATTCCGATGTAAAAAGTCTCTTCTCCATATCTTTACTCCTCTTGAAAATATTATATAATCCTTCCGTTGAAACAGTGCCGGAAATAATTCCGGCACTGCATATTAAGCAAATTTCGTTTTCTTACGTCCGGCAGGAACCGGTTGTTTCACAATCTGTGCTCCAAGCAATCGCAGTTTCTCATCAAAATCTTCGTAACCACGTTCGATATATTCGATATCACGGATTACACTGCGTCCTTCCGTTGCCAATGCTGCTATCGTAAGTGCTGCTCCGGCACGCAAATCCGGTGCGTCCATAGTTGCTGAAGTGGCTTTCGTCGTACCTTCAATCACTGCCACGGAGGCTCCTTCGACCTTGATGCCTGCTCCCATTTTCCTTAATTCGCCAACATATTTAAAACGATTCTCAAAGATATTCTCGTTAATATAACTGGTTCCTTCGGCAAACATCAGAATCGCTGCCATCTGCGGCTGCATATCGGTCGGGAATCCGGGATAAACTCGGGTCTTAACGGTTGTCGCATGTAACCGCTTGTTACAGCAAACACGAACCGAATCGTCATATTCGTTTACTTCAACTCCGATTTCCACAAGCTTTGCTGTAATTGCTTCCAAATGCTTCGGAATAACATTCTTCAGAAGAACATCACCCTTGGTTGCTGCTGCAACACACATAAAGGTTCCTGCTTCAATCTGATCCGGAATAATGGAATAGGTATTGCCATGCAGTCTCTGTACACCACGGATTCGGATGACATCAGTACCGGCACCCTTAATGTTAGCGCCAAGGCTGTTCAGGAAGTTGGCAACATCAACGATGTGCGGCTCCTTTGCAACGTTCTCAATGATTGTCTGTCCTTCTGCCATCGTCGCAGCCAGCATAATGTTAATCGTTGCTCCGACACTGACTACATCAAGGAATATATGACTTGCGCGAAGATGTGATGCCTTTGCGCAGATGAAACCGTTCTCCGTCTCTACCGTTGCACCAAGAGCACGGAAACCTTTCAGATGCTGGTCAATCGGACGTGCACCGATATCGCATCCACCGGGCATTGCTACCGTAGCACTCTTTCTCTTTGCAAGAAGTGCACCAAGAAGATAGTAGGAAGCACGAATTTTCTGAATATAATCGTTGTCTACCGTTTCACTTTGAATCGTTGCACCGTTAATTCGAACGGTGTGCTTGTCCACACGCTCAACGATTGCACCGATAGAAGCTATAGCCTCTAAAAGCACATTAATGTCGCTGACATCGGGCAGATTCTCAATCGTAACGAACTCATCACACATAATCGCTCCGGCAAGTATACCAAGCGCCGCGTTCTTTGCACCGCTAATGGTTACTTCTCCTGCAAGTGATTTGCCTCCATTGATTACATATTGTTCCATAGGAAAATCCTCCAAGGATTGGATTTTTAGGACTGTTTTTGAAGCATTTGCATCGGAAAATACTATTGCTTCTTCACTGAGAATCCGAAGGTTCCCAGTGATTTCCCCAGGCTAAAATACGTCCCGTGGGAGTAGACTATGGGGTTCGCTTTTGAAAGATCAAACTTGCCCTGTTCGTCCATATATGCCTCATCGGCATGAACAGCAACCACTTCGGCAATAAACATATCGTGGCTGCCGAGTTCTTTCACTTCTTTAACCTTGCACTCCAAATTCACCGGAGATTCCGCAATCAGCGGTGCCCCAACCTTCGTGGCAGGAACCGCCGTCAGACCGGTGGTGGCGAATTTGTCTTCATTACGGCCGGAACGCACCCCGCAGTAATCGGTCTGCCTTACCAAATCCTCCGTCGTCAGGTTAATAACGAATTCGCCGCTATTCTTAATCATATTATAGGAATGACGCTCCTTGCGCACCGATATGGAAACCATCGGCGGATCAGAGCAAATCGTTCCGGCCCAGGCAATCGTTATGATATTAGGCGTCCCGTTACCTTCCCTGCAGCTTACCATCACTACGGGAAGCGGATATAACATATTGCCCGGCTTCCAAAGCATCTTAGCCATATAAACCTCTGTAGCATTCCAACCTATAGTGGAATCGCTTTATCATTTGTCAGAAAGCAACTCGTAAAGAGCTTTCTCAACTGCATCATCGTCATCGCGGAGCATTGCATGAAGTGCCTCTGCAGTAATATCCGAATGAACCTTCGTGGGTTCTTTGGAAACACTGTCATCCTCCGTCGTTCCGTTCTCAATATCCTCTTCTACTGCCCGTGCTATGCTCGCAGCAAGATCATCGAAGGATTCTTCCTCATCATTCTTTCCAAAAGGAAGTTTTACATCATCCTCTTCCTTCATGGCACCGAAAAATGACATCTGACCGTCATCGTCCTCTTCCTCGGCAGACAATGCCTGTTCGAAGGATTCCGAAAGACTAAGTTTCTGATCCTGCTCGACCTCGACCTTGCTTTCCTTCTTCGGCTGCTCTACTGAATCCTTCGCAAGAATGTCCTTCGGAAAATAATCCCGAATTACGATGTCATCATCATCGTCATCAGCCTCTTTCGCCTTCTTTACAGCCAAACCAATTAAATCCAATTCAACATCATCGTAACTGTCTTCGTTAGTTTCCTTCTTCTCTTCGCCTTCCTTCGGAAGGAAGATAGGAACGGTTGCATCCTCAGGGAGAGAATTCTCGGCTTCTCTCAATGCTTCCCCGATTTCTTCATCGGAATAATTAGAAAGAAAACTTAAAAGCTCGGTTGCATCTTCGGGAATGGCTTCATCGGATACCTCATTATATGCAACATCCGTAGCAACATCTTCAGATATGTCATCCGTTTCCTGTTTTGCAGATGTATCTTCTTCGAAAGAATCCTCTTTGGTTGCGGAAGACTCCGATTGATCCGAAACACTACCCTCTTCAAAGAACATGTCTTCGGAATCATATTCCTCAACGGTTTCCGCTGCGTCAGCCTGCACTTCGTTGGCATTTGCTACAGACTCGCCTTGGGTATCGGAACCTAATTCATCAATGACTGCAGATACATCGAAGAAAAGACCATCATCCGAATCTTCCTTCTTCGCTTCGGGAGCAATCGTAGGTACGTCCATCGGTTCCTGCTCGGATTCCATATCGAAATCCTCATCTTTATGCGGCTTTACTTCGGGCATCGTAATCTTTGCGCCCTTCTCTATACAAGCACTCAACAGAATATGTGCCTTTGCTGCGGCTTCCGTTCCGGAGAACCACAACAGCAGGTCTTTACATTCCTGCGCACACTTCTGATAATCATCCATCTTATAATAGGTTTTGGCAAGCTCGAGTCCCCATACATCACTGTAGTCCTCATCCTTCAATTTGGAAAGGCTCTTCACCAGATACTCCTGGCCCTTGCCAAGCATAACATCAACACGATAGCGGTATATCAAACGTTCCGGATTCGTCGGCTCCAACTTACGGAATTCACGAATATAGACTTCTGCCTCCTCGGGACAATTCGTCTTAAGGCAAAGCTCAATCAATCCGACCATAACTTTATGCGTGGTCGCATGGTTATGCATCTCCACATAGACAACCTTGGCATCCTCGTAACGATGTTTCTTCAAATAAGCATTCGCAATCGTCATTAAATCACGAACGGAATTCACTCTTTCCGGGTTCACCTTTTCAGCAATTTCCACTGCTGAATCGTAATCCCCCGCCTTCATAAACTCTTTAATCGCATTGATTTTGGATGTGGTTGTCAATAGCATATTCGTTCACAGCTCCCTTTCCGGTTACACTGATACTGCAATTGCATTATTGAGTTCTGGGTATACTGACTCAATATATATTTCATCTAAAGTATCATAACACCAAAATCGCATTCCCGCAAGGTTTTTCTCGATTTTCGACACGTTTTTCAACATTTATCCACAATATTTAGTGAATTTTTCTGCTTATTCCACATATTAAGGGTTGATAACTCATTTTCTCAACATCATTTGAAGGAAAATATACCCCCACCAGCGATATCTTCTCGAATCACCTCTATTATCAATGGGATCGCTACAATGAACAAACGCCCCTTCAAGCATATGAGTTGCGTAACAGATCGGACACAACAGATACAGTGCACTTTCCTATGAAACAAAAAGGGGCTGTGAAAAATGAACTGCTCCCCGTCAAGTAGACAAATAAAATAATATAAATTTTTTTGCTGCCGTCAGTTCGTCTGGCGGCAGTTTTTATGCTGCTTCAAAATACATTGCATATTTCTCCAATGGAGTCAGTACACCAAGG
>JAZQNM010000019.1:0-2137 GCA_045627305.1 Lachnospiraceae bacterium | reverse complement strand
ACCGCCGTCTGCCGGAACAGAACGAGCGGAGAAACCGAGGAAATCGCCGTAAGCGACCTGGTAGCCGTCGCTGAATTTGGCGAGCCTATTTTCCCCTGCCTGGAACATATCGACAGCGTGGAAAATGCTCCCGACAGTGATCTGTGGCACACGCTGATCGAGGCGGATAACTATCACGCGCTCCAGCTGCTGGAATATCTCTATCCTCATAAGGTAGACTGCATCTATATCGACCCGCCGTATAATACAGGTGCAAGAGTATGGAAATACAATAATGATTATGTTGATGGCGTAGACTCCTGGAGACATAGCAAATGGCTCGCTATGATGGAAAAACGGCTACATATTGCGAAAAGAATTCTCAAACCTGATGGGGCGCTGATTACAACGATTGACGATAATGAATTTTCACATCTTTGGATGTTGTTAAAAGACATTTTCCCTGAAAGAATACACATCCCGGTTACGATACAGCACAACCCTGGCGGTACACAAGGTGATAGATTCTCGGTAACACACGAATACGCAATTTATTCAATCACCAACGAAACGACTATATACAGAAAGAAACATACTGGTGGGGATACGTATAATCTTCGTCGCTGGGGAAGCACTTCAAACCGTTATGAAGGTGCTACTTGCTTTTATCCAATATTTGTTTCTGTTGAAGGACAAATTATTGGTTTTGGCGATGTGTTAGATGATAATCTGCATCCGAGTGCTCAAGTAGAAAGAGTAGATGAAAACACGCTTGCTATATGGCCAATTGATAAAAACGGAACTGAGAAGAAATGGAGATATGCAAGAGCCACAATAGAAGAAATTTGGGATAGACTTTTCACAGTTAAAAATAAAGAAAGAATCGAGATTATTGTACGTAGGGAAAGTGAACCGCCTAAAACAGTGTGGACAGATTCTTTATATAATGCTGAAGAATATGGCACAAAACTTATCGGTAAATTGTTGGGAGCGGAATTCCCATTCCCGAAATCCGTATATGCAGAAAAAGATTCGATTGGTTTGGTGGTAGCTGGAAAACCGAACGCTCTTATTGTTGACTTTTTTGCAGGGAGTGGAACAACCCTTCATGCCGTCAATCTTTTAAATTCAGAAGATGGCGGTAAGCGTCGTTGTATTATTGTTACAAACAATGAGTGCTCCGAAGAAGAAGAAATATCCCTCAAACGTGCAGGCTTTAATCATGGCGATGATGAATGGGAGAAACACGGAATCTGCAAGTCGGTGACGTGGCCAAGGACCAGAAACAGCATTCTCGGATGCCGTGAAGACGGAGTGGAAATAGACGGCGAGTATTTTACAACCATCACAAGCGATATTGAAAAGTCCCGTTCCTTTACTCACATCGGTTTCGTCAAAGATGCCGCTGAAATGAAACCAGCCGAAAAGAAACAGTTATTAGCATTGTTTGCAAAAGGCATTCTCCCACAGAACCTTGTAAAAGCGGATACGAAGTATATTGTTTCGGATAACGAAAAGCATACGATTTCCGTTCTGTTCGATGATACCGCCGTTGATGAATGGCTCGAAGCACTGGACGGCTTGGATCATATTACCGACTTCTATATTGTTACCGAAAAAAAGGCAACATTTAACGCCATAAAGGACAAAGTGACCGACGTGCTCGGCAATATTATCGTTCAGGAGCAGGTCAAACGCCCGATGAAGGACGGCTTCGCCGCCAACTCGGAGTATTCCAAGCTCGGCTTCCTTGACCGCGATATGGTTTCTCTCGGGCAGCAGTTTCGCGAGATCTTGCCGCTTCTTTGGATGAAATCCGGTGCCGTCGGAAAACGCCCCGAATATACGGAGGAAGACGAGCCGCTGATGCTGATCCTGCCGGAGAATCATTTTGCGGTCCTGGTGGAAGAAGACGCTTATTCCACGTTCGCCAAGGAAGTACGCAAGTACGACACCATAGACACTATCTATTTCGTTACGAATTCCGAATCTGCATATCATGAAATGTCCGAAGATATCGGATGCCGCGATACGTATCAGCTATACCGCGATTACATAGATAACTTTGTGATCGGTGCAAGGAGGGACAGAATATGAGAATGAAGCTTTTCCCGTTCCAGGAAGATGCTCTTGACGAGCTGAATAAGAAAATCAATAA
>JAZQNM010000018.1:0-2206 GCA_045627305.1 Lachnospiraceae bacterium | reverse complement strand
TGATATCTTCACCCCCGTCCCCAAGATATCAAAAAGGAGCAAAACCATGAAAGAGAAAATGAAGATTATATCTGAAAGATTTCACAAGTATAATGCCGAGAATATGGCGTTTCTGGCATTTGGACTAGATAAGGACACGGTTTATGACCTTTTGGTTGTGGCACCTGCGTATACACCTTATAAGCTTAAGATGGACCGATACTGTCAGGTTACGACATTGAAGGAGGGCGCCTATATCGGAGGCTATCTGGTTGAGAAGGATGGATTAACGATTGCATGGGTTAAGACATCCTCAGGCGACGGGAATGTGATTGATCATATGTCTGTCTGTTGCGAATTGCAGTTTAAGTCAATCGTTTTCATTGGAGCGGTTGGCGCGCTGAAACCTGAATTTGGACTGGGCGATATATGTACGCCAACATATTCTATAGCAGGAGGAATTGCCCACACCTATCTGAAGGACGATATGCGGGATTATGTCCCGTTTGAGCGAATCGAACCCGACATGAATTATGTGGAGAAGATTATCGCACTGGCAAATGGCGAAGGGTATGAGATTAAGAAGGGCTCCGTTTTCTGTACTCCTTCAGTAGCACTCGAGTATTATCATTTGGATGAAATTCAGGAATTCGATACCGATTTGATAGAGATGGAGACGGCAGCATTCTACTGCATTGCAGACCTGATGGAGAAACCGGCGGTGGCACTTTTGGTTGTTTCCGACAATTCCGCAACCGGTGTGGCACTTGTCGGACGAACCGAAGAGGAAGAAACGCGATACGATGAAAGCCGCAAGGTGGTTCTGCCCAGACTGATTCTTCGGATTGCGAAGGAAGAGAATTGATTTTATGAGAGGAAAATGAGACGGACCCCGACCGAACATGGGAGAAGCCCCGTTTCGCTGGTCTGAAAGGAGTAGAATGATGAAGAGACTGATTTGGCCGGATTATGAAAAATGTATCGCCGGCATACCGAATTCCATATTGAAAAAGTTTGGCTGTGAACCGGTAGGTAAGACTCTGCCGCTTTTAGACCGTTATCTGGAAAAGGATTATAAAAATGTCGTTGTCCTTCTTTTGGACGGTATGGGAAAACATATTTTGGAGAGGCATCTTTCCGAGAATGGGCCCTTTCGTTCCCATATGAAGGACGTCCTCAATTCCGTATTTCTATCTACAACTGTTGCCTCAACGACGACAGCCCTATCGGGACTTCAACCATGTGAGCACGCATGGCTCGGATGGGACTGTTACTATCCGCAGGTGGATAAATCCGTGACCGTATTCCTTAACAAAGTACAGGGAACCGATGAACTTGCGGCGGATTTCAATGTGGCAAGAACCTTTACTCCTTATGAGAATGTTCAGGAGAAGATTAACAAAGCAGGCGGAAGTGCCTACACGGTAGCAACGTTTCTGCCGCCGTTCCCGGATTCGATTGAAGGAATATGCGGTGGAATCAAGGAGGCTTGTGACAAGCCGGAATGCAAATACGTCTACGCATATTTCAATGAACCGGACGGCCTTCTTCATAAGTATGGATGCGGTTCCAAAGAAGCACATGAGGCTTTAGTACATATAGAAGAGGTTGTGGCGAAACTGATTTCCGAGCTTTCCGATACACTTTTCATCATCACTGCCGACCATGGCCACATTGATAATAGAATCACTTGGATTCAGGATTATCCGAATTTGATGAATTGCCTTGTACGTCTGCCGGCACTTGAACCGAGAGTTTTGAACTTCTTTATAAAGGATGGTATGAAGGAAATATTTGCAAAGGAATTCCAAAAGGAGTTCGGCGATTCCTTTATTCTGATGCCGAAAAAGGAAGTGATAGAGAGGAAGTTGTTCGGCACCGCACCTGAGCATAAATGCTTCGAAGACATGCTTGGCGATTACCTGGCAATTGCCACCCGTGATGTCAGCATTTTCTGTACCGACTCATTTACCTCAACGCATGGAAGCATTACGGAGGACGAGGTAGAGATTCCACTGCTTGTATTTGGAGAAAAGTAAGGGAGTTTTCTCGCTTAGTTCAATATTATATGACATTTTTAGGAAAATGGGGCTGTGAAATAACCCCATGAACAAAAAGAGGCTATCTGGGCGAACCCAGGTAGCCTTTTTTGTGTTATAATAGTCTTACCAATGAACCACATAACACGAGATTATTCTAACCCAAAACAGGGATTTTTACCAGTGTT